>JALSHE010000047.1 GCA_026982415.1 Robiginitomaculum sp. | reverse complement strand
CATGAAAATACTTGTTCGAAATTTGGCTCGGGCTACGACCGAAGAAAACCTGAGTGCGTTATTTGCAGCGTTTGGGGATGTTCAGTTTTGTAATTTGGTTATGGATAAGGCTAGTGGTGCGTCCAAGGGGTTCGGGTTTGTGGAAATGCCCAAGGCGGGTGCGGCCAAGGCAGCTATCAAGGCGCTTAACAACACAATGGTAGACGGCGCAAAAATCCGCGTGAAACTGGCGCAGAGCAAAGCTGCGAGTGCGCCTATATCTCCGGATTCTCAAACCCCATCCTAACGTGTAGCAAATCATTGTATTTTCCGCGCCCACCCATTATAACGCCGAAAAACCAAACCCTAAAGGATACCCCATGAACATCACCACTAAACCTATTGAATATAAAGACGGCAAGCAGACTTGCGTAGGTTATTTGGCTTGGGACGAGACATATTCTGATCCCAAGCCTTGTGTGATGGTCGCCCATGCCTGGGGTGGGCGCAACGGGTTTTCTGAAAGCAAAGCCGTGCAGATGGCGGCGCAGGGTTATGTTGGCTTTGCTATTGATGTGTACGGCGATGGTCAGCAGGGCAGCGATACAGCCGAGAACCAAGCTTTGATGATGCCGTTTATTGATGACCGTAAAATGCTCCTGAAACGCCTCAAAGCGGCACTGAGCGCCGCGCAAGGGTTGGAACAGGTCGATGCAGATAATATCGCCATGATGGGCTATTGTTTCGGCGGTCTATGCACGCTCGATTTGGCGCGCTCTGGCGCTGATTTGAAAGCCGCGATTAGTTTTCACGGCCTGTTTAACGGCAACGGCTTGCCTGCCAAAAAGATTAAAGCCAGTGTTCTCGCACTGCACGGCTGGGACGATCCCATGGTGCCGCCAGCCGCTGTTACGGAACTGGGCGTTGAGCTAACCAAAGCCAAATGCGACTGGCAAATCCATGCTTACGGCGGCACAATGCATGCCTTCATGGTCCCCGAAGCGAATGATCCCAAGAACGGTGTCCAGTACAACGCAACAGCAGAAAAACGCGCATGGGCAGCAACGCTGGACTTATTAGCAGAAAAATTCGCTCTTCACGGGGTCGGTTAGGGCTGTTGCTTTGCAAAAAAAGTGTAGGGTAGAACGATAAACTTAATCGTGAGGTCATTATGAAAAAAATTGGACTTATCCTTTCGGTGTTATTTGGCGCACTCTTTGCTGCTACATTCTTTTTCGCCAAAGATTTTGATGTGCGAATTTCCGAAGCATCTGCGCAGGAACTTATTGATGAAAGCATGATGAGTGCGCCCGTTTCGTCCCTTGGGGTGACGCTCGACATACAATCGGCAACAATTGACTTTAAGGCAAATAATACAGCGGTCGTGAATGTGGAGTTTAAGGCTGATGGGTTTGGCTATTCGGGCGAGGTCAAAGGTGATTTTGGCACCGGAATTGATTACCGCGAGCCAAAGATATATCTAGCCAACCTTGCGCCCGCCAATATGGTTTTAAACTTGGACACGGACTCCCAAGGCAAGGTCGATGATGTTAACAATGTTGCCAAAGATTTCCTCAAGCGACAACGGAAAAAAATGCTAAGCGATGAAGCCAAAAAATCTCTGGATAACATAGTTGGCCGCAATAAAGACAAAGTGAAAGAACTCGCGGTGGCGGCGACCTATAAATTCTTTGAAAATATGCCGATTTATGATTTAAATGATGCGGGTATAAAAGGTTCTATTGCTGCTTTGGCACTTAAAAGGGTCGAATTTACGGAAACCGAAGCTATAGGCACGTTAAGCCCCTCGCGGGTAATCGCTAGGGTGTTGAGTGCCTTCTTCGCCTTTTTAGCAATAATGATGTATTTATCAGGCGGAGCATTGCTCCTGTTTATTTCCGAACTGTTTGGACGTGAAAAAGACCGCGACACCTAAAGCTAACTAGAGCATTATGATGGGGTGTGGTTCGGTCGGATTTATCTTGTGATTATAAGAACAAGATATTGTTTAAATCACTGTAATTGTTAGCTAGAGCATTTTTTCTTAATTTGGAACCACTTTGATGGGATGAGATTTGTTTTTTGGCAAGGCGTGGCTCGCAGAGCGGGGCTATAGCCCCGGTCAAGAGTCGCAACGCTGTCCAAAAAGCAAAGATCGCCCAAGTAACACCTAAGTCATTGATTTATATAATTACTTTAAATCCGGTCACTTGCTTTTGCACCGTGAATGCATCGCTGTCTCCTAACGGCGCTAAGGCACCGCGTCGGAAACAGCTCCTGTTCACGAATACAAAATCAAGCGCTCAAAGTGAATCCAAATTAAGAAGAAATGCTCTAATCACAGAAAATTACTAAAAATGAAAAAACATATCCATGGTTTTGCACATAGCCCTATTGTGATGACATGGAGATATTTACTTTGGATATGATTTTTATTTTACCTGTGATCTTTCTGCTGACCCTGGTGGCGGCGGGCGGGTATATGTGCGCTTTTTTATCAGTGCATCTGTTCCGTATATGTGTTTCCATTTTCTTGGTTCTGGCTTCGGGTTTTGTAAAAATGAAGAACATTGTGCTTCGTCAAGATAATAGTGACATACATGCTGGCGATTGCGGCATTGTCGTTCGGGGTTGCGGTTCCCCTGAACGTCGTTCACGCTTGGAAGCTTATATTATGCACAGACTATTGTGGCGACAAAGACGTGATTTGGTGGCGGTAAAATCGTTCGGAATTGTCTATTTGCTCTGTGCGCAAACATATATTCGCGTGTGCGCGCGGTTATATCTACGGGGACGGTGTATTTAAGACGCTGCGCCTCTGAATATCGAAGATTTCCCGCAGGTAAGGCAAGGCTTTACGGCGCACTTTGTGCTGGAGGGAGATCATTTTATAGATAGAGCGTTCCCTAAAACCGATTATAATCCGCCAATCGCTTGGAAAGCGGAAATTGTTGTTTCTAGCAGGGCGGCTTGGGTGCGGATTAGGGTGGCGTCTATGGAGTTGACGCGGGTTTGGACTTGTAACACATCCAGTAAAGAACTTTCGCCGAGGTCGTACTGTATAGATTCGAGCCGTAAGGCTTCATTGGCGGCATCGGAGGCGGCTTGCAAATTGACCAATGTCCGGCGTAAATTATCCGCACGATCATAAAGGTCGGATATTTCGCCCATAGCCGTGCGCAAAGTTGCTTCATAATTCAGTAAGCTCCCCTCCAAGGCGGCCCTCGCACCGGATATTGCGGCGTCTTGCGAGCCAGCGTCAAATAGATTTCCTGCCAAAGATGCGCTCAGCCGTGCGATATAATCCGCCGGGTTAAACAGGAGTTCAAAGCGGGACGAAGAGGATAGTCCGCCGTTCAGGGACACATTCGGCCAATCGGCTAATTGCGTGCCGCGCAGTGCCGCTGCCCGGCTGACGAGCCGCGCCCGTGCTGCTAGCACATCGGGGCGGCGTTCCAGAACGCTGGCGGGTAGGGCGCGCGGCGGTAGGTTTTTAGGCAGCCCAATATCCTCGCTTAGGTCAAGATTTTCGCTTGGATAATCACCAAGCAAAATGCTCAATGCCCGTTTGGCTGCGCGGGCGGATTGCTTTGTGTTTTCAAACCTGGCCAAGGCACTTTGGTAATTGGCTTCGGCGAAACTGAAATCACCCTTGGCTGTGTCCCCGACCCGGTAGCGGGCTTCGGATATGCGGCGGCTTTCGCTTAAGAAGTCCAGATTGGTTTTGGCGAGCCGCACTTGCAAGCCGCCCTCGACGGCGCGGATATATGCCCGTGCCGTTTGCGCGAGAATGGATTGTCGTGTCCCTTCGGTGAGAGCTTTTTGTGCGGCTAAGTCGGCGCGGGACTGATCGACGCCTGCGCGGTTTTGGCCGAAAATATCGGGGTTCCAGCTTCCCGATAGGCCAATGCCGTAACTATCGGTAATATTATCAAGAGAACCGATAAGCGCGACGCCGCTCACAGAGGTGCTGGCATTTATGCGGGGGCGTAGGAGTGCGTGCGCACGGCGCAGAGACGCGGCTGATTGCGCCAATCGGGTTTGAGCAATCCGTAGGTCATAGTTTTCGGTCAAGGCAATGTTCAAATACCCGTTGAGCAATGGGTCGTCATAAATTTGTTGCCAGGTCGAAATTTGGGATAAATCATCGGGCAAGGGCAGGAGCCAGTTTTGGGGAATGTTAGATTGCGCCAAATTGATTTTGTCGTGGGTGTCCGACATCGGCGTCACACTGGCGCAGGCTGACAGTAAAAGTATAGCAGCCAAAGAGCAATATTTATTCATGACGCAATGCCTCAATAGGGTTAAGCCGTGCCGCACGTCTTGCCGGGAGAAAGCCAAAGATCACACCGATTAACAAGGCCGACCCAAATGACAGCAGGGCTATTTTGGGGCTAAAAACCATTTTTATTTCTTCGGAGCCGAGGGATATTTGCGATAGGCCATACCCAGCCCCAAGGCCAATCAGGCCGCTTAGGACACATATCAAGATCGCTTCGGTTAAAAACTGGCTCATAATGTCGGATTTTTGTGCGCCCATAGCCATGCGTAAGCCAATTTCGCGGGTGCGTTCGGTGACGGACACCAACATGATATTCATGACACCAACCCCGCCGACCAATAAGGATATTGCCCCCATGGCGGCCAGTAAATAGCTGATGGTTTTTTGGCTCTTGGCATTGCGTTCCTGCCAGCCACGACTGCTAAAGATACGGTAGTCCGGCGGTGCGCCGGTTTTGATGTCCCGTGAGCGGCGCATGATGATGTTGATTTCTTGCTCGATTTTCGGGAAATTTGCCCCAATGTCGCCTATGACCCTGATGGATCTAATGTGGTTTCGAACATAGGGATTGCCCCCGATAACCCTGTTCCTTGCGCTTGATGTTGGCGCCCAAACAAACATGTCGGCATTGCCACCGAAAGATATATTGCTATCTGGCGCCGTGGTTACGCCTTTGACGGTAAATGCGATATTGTTGACTTTTATGGATAGGCCAATGGGGTCTTGGTTTTTAAATAGCGTTTTTTGTATGCCGTCACTGATAACCACAACAGGGGCGCTTTGTTCTATATCCGCATAGCTAATGTTTTCCCCAGCCAACATTTCTTGACCACCTGATTTTAGATAGTCGGGGTCTACGCCAAGAAAATTGGCTGCCGTGTCACCGATTTCGGTCGAAATCGTCGTGCTGTTTCTTTGTAGGCTACCCGTGGCGGCGAACACCCCTGCAATATTGCGGATTTCGTCCACATCGCTTTCTTTGAACGGAAAGCTAGGCTTGGATTGACTGGTACGACGTCGGTTCCAGTCCGGCCATATTGTGAAACTGCGCGAAGCCATAGAGCTGAGTTGCTTTTCGACCTCGCGCTTAGTACCTTCGCCGATAGACAACATGGCATAGACCGCAGCAACGCCGATAATAATACCCAGTGATGTGAGCAGAGTGCGAAGAGGTCGCTCTATAAGCGAACTGGCGGCGAGGCCTAATGTTGTGAAAGGCGACATGCTAGGCCGCCTTTTGCAGGTGGTCAGAGATGATTTTACCGTCTCGGAATTCTATCACCCGTTCAGCATAGGCTGCGACTTCGTCTTCATGGGTAATAACAATGATGGTGATACCTTGACGGTTGAGGTCTTGTAGCAAAGCCATAATCGCTTTGGAGGTTTTGCTGTCGAGTGCGCCTGTTGGTTCGTCTGCAAGCAAAACTTGTGGACTGCCAGCCAAAGCGCGGGCAATGGCCACGCGCTGTTGTTGACCGCCTGATAGCTCTGTGGGGCGGTGCGTGGCACGGTCGGCTAGTCCAACCATTTCCAGGCTTTTCTTAACGCGGACATCAATATTGTCGGGCTTGGGGCGTCTGTATTGTAAGGGTAGACTTACATTTTTATGGGCGGTTTTCTTGGGCAATAATTGAAATTGCTGAAACACAAATCCAATCGTGGCATTGCGAAACCGAGCCAACTTTTTTCCCGACATAGTGCCGAGATTTTCGCCGTTTATACGGATTTCACCAGAACTTGGTTTGTCCAACCCACCGAGCATATTCATAAGTGTGGATTTCCCCGAACCCGACGAGCCGATGATAGCAACAAATTCCCCTTTGGTGATTTCTAGGGAAACACCGTTCAGGGCATAGACTTCGCTTTGACCCATTTTGTAGACTTTCGTCAAATCATTGCATTTTATCAGCGGGGGCTTCATAACTTAACCCCGCCGCTTTCCTCTGGCACCTTTGGGTGGGCCGCCAGAAAACCCGGTTACGACTTGCTCGCCTTCTTTGACGCCGGATAAGACTTCAACAAATGACCCGTCTGATAAACCTAGGCTAACTGTGGTTTTACGAATTTTACCGTCGATGAGCAGCCAGACATCCGCTTCACGGGTCTGGGATTGTGATTGTTTGATTTGCTGGTAGGTTTGGTATTCGGTAGTTGATAAAGTGTCCTTGAGTACGGTCTGTGTCATTGCCGCCAAGCGCTTTAAATTTGGCGTGCGGCGGAAGGATTTAACCGGGTCTTCTATGTCTGCGCGGATTTGTTTGGTGTCTTTCTCCAAGCGCGCTAAAATTTGGTCTATCTTGCTGGCGGAAATACCCAATTCTTGTAAGCGGCTACGGACTTTGGGGTTTGCATCGGCATTATTATCGGCTTTGTCTGGGGCTTTCCATTCTTTGACTTGGGCTGCATTGGGGCGAAACCGTTCGGCAGCGGCAGGAATTCTGAGGATGTTTTGCTTTAAGTCTGTGGTGATTTGTAAATTGGCTGTCATACCCGGTAAAAGTAGCCCGTCCGTGTTGTCGACATTTACGATAGCGGTATAGGTGACAATATTATTACTTTTTTGTGATTGTAGCCGGAGTTGTTCGACCGCGCCGTGAAATCGGCGAGTTGGATAGGCGTCGACATTGAAGCTGACCTTGTCGCCCGCATCTAGCCCAGAGACATCGCTTTCAACAATGGCGGCTTCGAGTTGTAGCTCGGATAAATCGTTGACGATTTTAAAAAGTTCTGGTGCAGATAGAGATGCGGCCACGGTTTGCCCAGGGTCGATTTTTCTCTCAATGACGATGCCGTCAATGGGCGCACGAATGACCGTGCGAGATAAATCAACCATAGCAGTGCGTAAATTGGCCTTGGCCTGGCGTAAGGACGAATGGGCGGCATCTAGCCGAGCTTGCGCCAGTTCTATATCCGCTTGCGCCAGCAACATGGCTCTTTCAGTTTCCTCCAATTGTGCCTGCGAAATTGCGTTTTCCGCATAAAGTTGCTTGCGTCGTTCATAGGAGCGTTTGGCTTGGGCTAGGTTGACATTGCTTCTTTTCAAGGAAGCTTGATTTACTTTTATTTGGGCCTCGGAATTTTCTACCCTCGCTTGTTCTTGCGCTACCCGGTTGTTAAAATTATCCGGGTCAATGATCGCTAATATGTCGCCCTTTTTGACGAAGGAATTGAAATCAACATTGACTGCGATGACTTTCCCCGAGACTTCAGAGCCAACTTGAACCGTGATTTTTGGTTTAACATGTCCTGACGAATTGATAATTTTCGCGATTTGTCCGGTAGAGGCCGCCACAGCAATTGGCTTAACAGGTTCCGCAATCGTATCTGCCTGCTTATCTTGGCACGCGGCCAAGCCCAATACTGCGATAGCCATTGTAATTGTAAAAACCCTCATATGACCGTCTTAAGTCGTAAACAAGCGGCGGCAATCAATATTTGCAAAGCCTACCAAGTTTTAATGTCGGCTATGGTAGTTTCAGATAGTGGCAAGTGTGTACCGCCGAGAAATCCCAATTCCTCCTTGACTTTCGCATCTATCCCTGTCAAAGAACAAAACACGAACATAAAAAGGGAGGTGATTTATGAAACAGTTTGTTATGGACATTGGGAGTGGTATGGTGCTTGGTGGATTCGTGATTGTGATGAGCGTCTGGATGATGGTTTTGGGCGGTTAACTTGGGAAGTGGTTGTTGAGAATGGCGGCAAAGAGCAAAAGAGGCGATCCGATATTCGTGCCTTTGCGGTGCCGCACGCCTTATTCTTTGCTGGAGGGGGCGCTTAAGATTAACGATCTGACCGCACGTTTGCGCGAGTGGCGTATTCCGGCGGCGGCGCTTACCGATACCAATAATATTTGCGCGGCGCTTGAATATTCCGAGAAAATGGTTGGGGCAGGCATACAGCCGATTATTGGTTGTACGCTGAGTGTCTATCTCGGGGGTGAGGACAATACGCTCAATCCGCATGGGGGTAAGGAATTAGCGGGAACCATAGTCTTGCTGGCTCAGAACGAGCAGGGGTATACAAATTTACTCAAACTGTCTTCCACGGCGTTTTTAGACATTGAGGCAACCGATTTACCCCATGTGAAAATTGATAAATTACAAGAGCTGAGCGCGGGCTTGATAATGTTAACTGGCGGTGGCGACGGGTTTATCAATCGGCTGATCTGTGCGGGGCAGATAGAACAGGCGGGAGATTGGCTAAAGACGTTATCTGGTTGGTTTGAGGGACGGCTTTATGTTGAATTGCAACGCCACGGACTTGAGAATGAAAAGCAGGCCGAGCCACATCTCATAGACTTTGCCTATGATATGGATTTGCCGCTTGTAGCGACCAATGAACCCTATTTTCTCGACCCGGATATGCACAAAGCCCATGATGCGCTTCTGGCTATATCAGAGGGCAGTTATGTGTTGGAGCCTGACCGCCGTCATGTTTCCAAACAACATTATCTCAAAATGCCCGAAGTTATGGCGGAATTGTTTGAAGATATTCCCGAAGCTATTGAAAACACAATAGATATTTCCAAGCGTTGTGCCTTTCGTAGTCCGATGCGTGACCCGATTTTGCCCGGCTTTGGTGATGGTACGCAAACTGAGACCGATATTCTAGCGACTATGGCGCGAGAGGGCTTGGAGATGCGGCTTAAGCAGGTCGAGCCAGCCGAGCCGCGCGACGTTTATTTCGACCGTATGGATTTCGAGTTAAATGTAATTAAAAAGATGGGCTTTCCCGGTTATTTCCTAATCGTTGCAGATTTTATTAAATGGGCCAAAGAGCAAGGTATTCCTGTCGGGCCGGGGCGGGGTTCTGGTGCGGGTTCTGTGGTTGCGTGGGCGCTGACGATTACAGATCTGGATCCCTTGCGGTACGGTCTAATTTTCGAGCGGTTTTTGAACCCTGAACGTATATCCATGCCCGATTTCGATATTGACTTCTGCCAAGAGCGGCGCGGCGAAGTTATTCGCTATGTGCAGGAAAAATACGGCGAGGAGCAAGTGGCGCACATTATCACATTCGGAACCCTACAAGCCCGCGCCGTGGTACGGGATGTCGGGCGCGTCTTGCAAATGCCGCTGGGGCAGGTAGACAGGCTGGCTAAATTAGTGCCGTCAAATCCGGCTAATCCGGTGACCTTGGCCGAAGCCATTAAAATCGAACCAGCCTTACAGCGCGAACGGGACAGCGAACCCGCCGTGCAGGAGCTTCTGACTATGGCTCTGCAGTTAGAGGGCTTGTATCGCAATGCCTCGACCCATGCGGCAGGAGTTGTAATTGGCGATAGACCATTGGCGGAATTGGTGCCGCTTTACCGTGATGCCCGCTCAGAAATTCCGGCTACCCAATTCACCATGAAATGGGTCGAGAAAGCCGGACTGGTCAAATTCGACTTTTTGGGTCTGAAAACTCTGACGGTGATTGACCGCGCCCTCAAATACCTCAAGCAGCAAGATATTGATCTGGATTTGGACACGACGCCTGTTGATGACTCCGCGTCCTATAAACTTCTAGAGCAGGGGTTATCCCAAGGAATTTTCCAGTTGGAAAGCTCCGGCATGCGCGACACTTTGCGTAAGATGGCACCTAGTTCTATTGAAGAATTAACCGCCCTTATCTCGCTATATCGTCCGGGGCCGATGCGCAATATCCCCGAATATATTGAACGGAAATTTGGTCGCTCTCCCATCACCTATCCTCATGCCAGCCTTGAGGAAATACTCAAGGAAACCTACGGCATTATCATTTACCAAGAGCAAGTGATGCAAATCGCCCAAGTTCTGTCGGGCTATTCCCTCGGCGAAGCGGATGTTCTGCGCCGGGCTATGGGTAAAAAAGACAAAGAGGAAATGGCACGCCAAGAATCACGCTTTGTCGACGGTGCAGCTGAAAATGGGGTTAAGAGCGCCCTCGCCAAGCAGATATTTAATCTGGTCAATGAATTTGCCGGTTACGGGTTTAACAAATCACACGCTGCCGCCTATGCCATGATTTCCTTTCGCACGGCTTATTTGAAGGCTCATCATCCTGTAGAGTTTCTGGCCGCTTCTATGAGCCTAGATATTAGTAATGTGGAAAAATTGGCGCTATTTGCCCGCGAAGCCAAACAGATGGATGTGGAGGTCGCGCCGCCCTGTGTCAATCGCAGTTTCGCAGATTTCGAAGTTGCAGACGGGAAAATTCTCTATGCTCTCGGTGCCATTAAGAATGTCGGCGTTGAGGCTATGCGTCATTTGGTCGTGGTACGCGAAGAGGGTGGGCCGTTCCTTGATGTGTTCGATTTTGCACGGCGGGTCGACGCGCGTATCGTCAACAAACGTGCCTATGAAAATTTGGCCAAAGTGGGGGCGTTTGATAGCTTAGATACTAACCGCGCACGGACATTTGCCTCAGCTGCGGTGTTGCTCTCCATAGGGGCGCGGGCAGCAGAGGAACGCAATTCTACGCAAGTCAATTTGTTCGGCGATACCGAGGAGGCAATGGCCGAGCCGGAACTCCCCATTGTTGAGCCTTGGGAGTCGGCGGAAACTCTGGAGCAGGAATTGGCGGCGGCAGGTTATTATCTCAGCGGACATCCTTTGGAAGAACAGTCCGAAGCTCTTAAGCGCCGTAAATTTGTGCAAATCGACGAAGCGGACGAGGCTTTTTCGCGCGGGCAGAGGGCTGTGCGCATGGCGGGTGTGTTGCACAAGCGTCAAGAGCGGGTGTCCCAGCGCACCAAAAAACGCTTTGCTTATCTCAATCTATCTGACCCGAGCGGTGAATATGAAGTGTTTGTCGGCGAGGAAATATTGGTGCGGCACCGTGATATATTGCAAGCAGGCAATTTGTTGGAATTGCAAGTCAAGCTGGATATGCGCGAGGGCGAGTTGAGCATGACCGTCAATTCTGTTAAACCTCTCTCGGGCGGGGGCACGGCTCAGGCGCCCCAAATACGCGGTCTCGATATATATATTCGAAATGCTGAAACCCTAGAGGCGCTCAAACGCTGCATTGCGGGTCTGGAATCTGCACCTATGAAAGCAAAGGGCAAAATGAACGTTATTGTCCCCATAGAAAATGCCCGCGAGGTTGCCCTCAAACTACCGGGGCAATACGGCTTAGACGACACATTCCAAGCCGCCCTAAAAACCGTCCCCGGCGTAGAGAAAATCAGCGAATTTTAGCCAAGGTCTATCCTTAGTGCCTCCCCATTAGCGTAGTGTAAACGATTGCTTTATCCCGCAAACTCATAAATGTGTTGGCAGGATAAAGCGTTGTTCAATTAAGCTACATTACTAAACTGGTTCATAGTGTTTTTGTGACCACCAGCTTTTAGGGCGCGTTCTCCGGCGACCATTTCTTTGAAGCTATCTCCAATGTCAGAGCCAACTTCGTGTTGGTGTTTGACAGCAGAGACATTGCGGCGGATTTCTTCGCGCTGAATTGTGTTGACATAGGCCATCATTTTGTCTTCGCCGAAATAACCGCGCGACAAATCATCCATGAATTTTGCCGTCATATGGAATGTCGGAAGGGTAATCAGATTGTGGAACACACCAGCTTTGGCAGCAATATCTCCCTGGAAACTTCGTAGACGGTTGTTGGTCTCAAGACCAAGTTCCGTTTCGTCGTATTTGGCAGACATCAATTGCAGACCCTCAGGATATTCGTCCTCGGCAATTTTTCCAGAGGCAATCCAATCGGCGCGTACTTGCCCGCGCAAATTCAAAGTCCAGTTAAAGGACGGAGAATTATTATAGGTCAATTTGGCATCCGGCACGACTTCACGGATGGCATCAACCATGCCGCCAATGACCGACACATCTGGTGTAGCAGTTTCGATCCACAGCAAGTCGGCACCGCCGTCAACAAGGCTTGATATACAATCTTCGATCACACGTTCACGACCTGTATCAGCTTTGAATTTATAAAGGCCATTTGGCAAGCGCACAGGCTTGACCAATTTGCCGCCCAGTTGAATGGCAACATCGCCTTCGCAGAGTGGATTGTTGGCAGTGACTTCGCTGGTCTCCAGCCATTTGGTATATTCAGCTGCACTGTCTCCGGCTTTGGTAGAGACAGGAATTTTTTGTGTCAGACCTGCGCCGAGGCTATCGGTACGGGCAACAATCACTCCGTCGTTCACACCCATTTCCTCAAAAGCCATACGCACGGCGCGTAGTTTTTCGATGAAGTCTTCACGCGGTACAGTAACTTTGCCGTCTTGGTGGCCGCATTGTTTGGCGTCCGAGACCTGGTTCTCAATCTGGATGCAACATGCGCCCGCTTCGATCATTTTTTTGGACAGCAAATATGTGGCGTGGGAGTTACCAAAGCCCGCATCAATATCGGCGATGATCGGCACAACATTGCTCTCGAAATTGTCGATTTCTTTGATGGCTTTCTTGATAGCAAGCTCGTCTCCGGACGCTTTTGCAGTTTTTAAGTCTTTGAATAAATCGTTAAGTTCGACCTCATCTGCTTGGCGTAAGCTGGCGTAAATTTCGCTGATTAATTCAGGGACAGCGGTTTTCTCGTGCATACTTTGGTCTGGCAAATGCCCAAATTGGTTGCGCACGCCCGCGACCATCCACCCAGATAAATATACATATGTGCCTTTAACGGTGCCTTTCATTCGCTTAACGGACTTAATCATTTGTTGTGCGTGAAATCCAGACCAACACCCCAGACTTTGGGTGAATTTGCCGACGTCTTTATCATAGGCCTTCATGTCTTTGCGCATTACGGTCGCCATATTTTTGGCGATGTCCAAATGGGTTTTATAAGTGTTTTGGATTTTCACTTGCACAATATCATCGATGCTGATGCCGCCCGGCGCAATGCCGTCCGGATAACGTTTTATAAGTTTTTTTTCAATTTTTGCATAGGGTTTACGCTTGGTCATTTGGGTCTCCAATTTATAAAGTCAAGAATATTTCAAAAGTTGCTGGTAGGCGGGCAAGGTCAGAAAATCGACGAAGTCTACACTGGTCGCGCATTTTTTGAAGATTTCTGCAGCTTCGGTGTAGTGACCTTTGCGGAACTCGGAGACGCTCATAGCGTCTTCCAATTTACCCATCTCCTCTTTGAAGATGCGGTCAAATAATTCGGAATTCATTTTGGCTGACTTGCCGTCAGTAAGATTTACGAAAACACTGTGGCGTAACCATTGCCAAATCTGCGAACGGGAAATTTCTGCAGTTGCGGCATCTTCCATAAGGTTGTGGATCGGTACAGCCCCGCGCCCGGAAAGCCAGGCTGCAATATAAATAATTCCTACAGAAATATTGGTGCGAATGCCGCCTTCAGTCACGCTGCCCACATGTGGAGCGAGCATTGATTGTTCGCTGACTTTAGGAGCCAGGCCTTTGCGCAGGATTTGGTGCGGTCCGGGCATGTGCTCGTTGAATACTTCCATAGCAATGGGAACAAGACCGGGATGCGCTACCCATGTGCCGTCGTGTCCAGCCATGACTTCACGCTCTTTGTCGAGCCTGACTTTGTTAAAGGCAACTTCATTGGCCATTTCGTCGCCTTTGATCGGAATTTGCGCAGCCATCCCCCCCATAGCATGGGCGCGGCGGCGGTGGCAGGTCTCGATAAGCTTGAGAGAATAAGCTCGTAAGAAAGCTTTATCCATACCAACCTCAGCGCGATCCGGTAGGACGAAGCCCTTGTGATTACGCAGGCATTTAATGTAAGAGAAAATATAATCCCAACGCCCGCAATTAAGCCCTGTGATATGGGATTTAAGTTCATAGAGAATTTCGTCCATCTCAAAGGCTGCGGGCAATGTTTCGATTAGAACTGTAGATTTAATAGTGCCGTGCGGGATGCCGACAAATGTCTGGGCGAAGTTGAAAACATCATTCCACAGACGGGCTTCTTTATGGCTTTCGAGTTTTGGCAAATAATAGAATGGCCCCATACCCTTTTCTGCGAGGAGCTTGCCGTTATGGAAAATGTGCAAGCCAAAATCACACAGGCTAGCCGACATTGGGCGTCCGTCTACGGTGATATTGGCTTCTTCGAGGTGCCAACCGCGCGGACGTACTAACATGGTGGCGACATCCTCATTGAGCTTGTAATCTTTATCTTTGGCGCGGTCTGTATAGGTCAGGTTGCCACGGGCGAAATCATACATGTTAATCTGGCCGTCTATGACATTATCGAATGTCGGTGCAGATGCGTCTTCGAAGTCGGCCATGAACATTTTAGCACCACAGTTTAGGGCGTTGATCATCATTTTGCGGTCGACAGGGCCAGTGATTTCCACACGACGGTCGCGAAGGGCAGGGGGGATGGGGTCAACTTCCCACATGCCTGCGCGAATATGCGCAGTTTCGGGGAGGAAGGCCGGGAACTCACCATAATCAAACCGTTCTTGACGGTCTTGGCGATATTCCAACATATTGCGCCGGGCGCGCCCAAATCGTCGCTCCAAGTCAGCAAGAAAGAGAAGCGCGTCCGGGGTGAGAATTGTCTCAAACCCCGGCCGTTGTTGCCCCACGACTTTAGCCAGTACCCGGTGGCGGGGAATATCGTGACTAGGTGAAATTGCTGTCATTGCTGGTTCTCCCAAAGAAAAGTGTTTCTGTTTCATTGAGTACTTATGAGAAAATATTAGCGTTTACCAGAAAATGCAGGTGCAAAAGAATTGAATGTAAATATAAAACTTGTAAATATGTAAATGTTGTGTATAGCAAGGAATGAAACAGCAAAAGCTCATGATTGGGTCAAGGGTAAGGCAGTTGCGGCAGTCCTTTGGACTGACGCAGGCGGCCATGGCCGCCGACCTCGGCATTTCTACCAGTTATATGAATTTGATTGAGCGCAATCAACGGCCTATGAGCGCCAAGATTTTACTGCGTCTTGCCGAGGTTTACGATATTGATATTGCCAAATTGTCACCAAAATCCGATGCTAAAATGGTACAAGACCTGGCACGGATATTGAAAAACCCGGCCTATGGTTCCTACAATATTTCTAATGCGGAACTTCGGGACAGTGTCGGCGTCAGTCCAGATTTTGCCCGCGCCTTTATTGCGCTCCATAGCCGCGCCGAGGAATTGACTTTAAGGGCATCTATGCGCGATGACCCTTTGGCAGACCGAGGCAAAGTAGAACTTTTAGAAGAGAGTGCGGGTGCAGTTGAAAATGTGCGGCGGTTTATTCATGACAGCCAAAATTATTTTGGGGCTATTGACAGGGCTGCAGAAACTCTGGCTAAGGAGTTGGGACTTAACAAGCGCCAACCTCACACGGCTTTAACTGTAAGGTTGCTCGACAGTCACGAAATAAAAGTGCGTATTGTGCCTGCGGGAATAATTCCTGGTCGGCTCAGTCAATTTGACCCCCATGGTCGCCGCCTCAATCTTTCGGAGCTGTTGCCGCAATCTGGGAGAAGATTCCGTATAGCCTATCAATTGGGTCTTCTAGAGCACCGCGAACTGATTGAGGCAACTATCACCAAAGCCATATTGCCGAGCAAAGAAGCCGATGATTTAGCGCGGCTTAGCTTGGCCAATTATTTTGCCGCCGCTGTTTTGATGCCTTACGGAAAGTTCCTCAAGACGGCGCAGGATAACCAGTATGATGTTGAGCTTCTGACGCGGCGTTTTGATACCAGCTATGAACAAACTGCCCACAGGCTCACGACCCTACAGCGTAAAGGTGCGCGAGGTGTGCCATTCTTTTTTGTGCGGGTTGATATGGCGGGCAATATTTCCAAGCGCTTTAGCGCAGGCAAATTTCACTTCTCGCGCTACGGGGGGGCTTGTCCCTTGTGGAATATCCATGCTTGCTTCCAGACGCCGGGGGAAACTGTACCGCAGGTTATTGAAATGCCTGACGGCACAAAGTATTTCAGTGTGGCACGAGCCGTCCTGCGCCCCGAAAGCGCCCACGGTCAACATGCGCAAATGGTCGCGATTGGTTTGGGCTGTGACCTCAAACATGCAGGCAAATTGGTCTATGCCAAAGGCAGGGCGGATATACCGCCGACCCCCATCGGCGTAAATTGTTATCTGTGCGAACGCCCCGCCTGCCGCTCCCGCGCCCATGCACCGATCAATAAAAAACTCCGTTTTGACGAACGTACCCGTGATCAATCAATCTTTAGATTTGAAGGGTAGGGCGACAACCGCATAAAGCATTTCTTAACGTCGTTTACGCGACAATCACAAAATTGCCATATTCGTGTTACAATGTGGATATGTTGATTCTTAGACGGATGTGATCGTCATTTGCGTTGAAGATATATTGGGCAGAGTAAGCCTGGATGTTAGGGAGGATGTTTTGTCAATTTTGGTTGAGGTTTCAGAGATGCGCCGCCGCGCGTCGATGTTGGGTTTGGTTTTACTGGCACCTCTTGTCTTGGCGGCTTGTGGAGGTGGAGGTTCTTCACCTGAACCAACCCAGCCACCGCCACCACCACCAGTTGGACAAGTTTCCAAAGAGTTTAAAACGGAAAGCTCCACCGCGCAATTTCTTGCCCGTGCCACTTTCGGGGTCACGAAAGCGCAAATTGATGCGCTGACCGGTACGGAAGTTTCCGACTGGATAAAGGCGCAATTTGACAAGCAACCCATATTATATCGTACCCGCATTACGGATAGGCTGGCGGCCTTGCCAGGAAACGAAACTTTGCGGGATTACCATCTTACCAATATGTTTTTGGACGATGTGATTGCTGGCGATGACCAACTTCGGCAGCGAATGGTCTTGGCACTTTCGGAAATAATTGTTGTATCAAGTGATGGGGCGTTGACGTCTTTCCCAGAAACCATGGCATATTATGTGGACATATTATCCGAAAATGCCTTTGGTAATTACCGTGATTTGCTGGAGGAAATTACATATTCTCCGGGAATGGCAATGTATCTGTCCTATTTGCGTAATGAAAAGGGTGATATGGCGAGCGGGCGGGTACCAGACGAAAATTATGCTCGTGAAATCCTGCAATTGTTTTCCATCGGCTTGGTAGAGTTGGAAATGGACGGCACGCCCAAGACTGATGGTCAGGGTCAGCAAATTGATACCTATGACAATAGCGACATTACCGGTCTCGCCAAAGTTTTCACGGGGTTGAGCTTGGAGGGCACTAATTTTCACCAGCTTTACAGGGACTGCCCATCACTGAGAAAAAATTGCCCGCGTGTTTATCAGCCTTTAGAAATGTATGAAACTCATCATTCTGAATTGGAAAAAACGTTTTTGAGTTTAAGCATTCCTGCCAATACCAATGGCACCGAGAGTGTACAAATGGCCTTGGACGAAATTTTCAATCACCCCAATGTCGCGCCTTTCGTATCGCGTCAATTGATTCAAAGATTTGTCACCTCCCATCCTAAGCCGCAATATGTACGCCGGGTCGCAACCGCTTTTGAGAGCGGCAGATTTACCCTGCCCGACGGAACGGTGGTTGGTGCTGGGCAAAGGGGGGATTTGAAAGCGACTTTGGCAGCGGTGTTGTTGGACGATAATGCTACTCGCCTGCCGTCCCAGACACCGAGTGATTTTGGCAAAATCCGTGAACCCATGCTAAGGTTTATAAATTTGGCGCGAACGTTCGGTGAGACCACGCCCGACAGCGCGGACGAACGGCGGCTTAGAAACATGACCCAGTATTTGGGGCAGCATCCGTTTAAAGCTAAACATGTATTCAATTTTTTTGAACCAGAGCATGTGGCACCAGGCACCCAAACCGGCGCGGCAGGGCTGACCATACCTGAACTTCAGATCGTTAATGAAAGTAGTGTCATAGGCTATATCAATTTTATCAACCAGTTTATTTATGACACTTCGCCCACCAGATCAGGAGATCCGGACGGCGGTGTCAATGTGGATTACACGGCGCAGCTTGCTCTTGCTGATGATGCGCAGGCGTTAGTCGATAATCTGGATTTGCTGCTAACTGGTCAGCAGCTGAGCAATGTTACCAAAGACCGCATTGTAGAACTGTTGGCCGAAATTCCTGTGGAGGCAGGTAGTGAGGATGAAGATCGGATTTCGCGCGTTAGGGTGGCCGTTTCAATGGTGATGACATCGCCAGGTTATTTGGTTCAGAGGTAGAGGGTATTATGACACATAGATGTTATTTGAACGATAGAAGATCATTTCTAAAAGGGATGTCCGGTGCGGGTGCTTTGTCCTTCCTTGGGGGGACGGGTATATTGTCGGCCATGGCAAGCTCGACGACTGCCCATGCAGCAGAAGTTTCTGGCTATAAAGCCATTGTTTGCCTGTTCTTGCACGGCGGACAGGACTGCAATGACACGGTACTGCCATATGATCAGGCCTCCTATGACGACTATGCGCAATTGCGCCCCGGTCTTTTGGCTGATTATGCGGCCAAAACGGGGGGGTCAAATCGGACACTTGAACGTTTGTTGCCACTTAATCCGCAAAATGCTGCCGATTTTGGTACCCGCCAATTTGCCCTACCGGACGAGCTAGAGCCGATAAAGAACCTTTTTGACAGCGGCAATGCGGCTATATTGGGCAATGTAGGGCCGCTTCTTCAACCTATGACCCGGAGTGAGTATCAGAGCGGGGCACTGCCGCGCCCCAAAAAGCTATATTCCCATAATGACCAGCAATCCACTTGGAAAAGTAACGCGCCAGAGGGCACAATTGTCGGCTGGGGTGGAAAATTCGCCGATGCGGTCGTGGCCTCCGGTGCCAATAGCGAAGATAAATTTACCGCCATAACCACAGATGGGAACACGGTGTTCTTGTCAGGGGATGACGTGCAACAATTTGCACTAGACTCCAATGGTCCGCCACGTGTTAGCGGACTTAGAAATTTCCGAAGCCCGTTATTGGGTACGGGCGGCAGATCGGAATTGGCCAAGCAATTATTAGAAGAAAGTTACCGTAATGCTGGCCTGAACAGCAATAATTTACTAAAGCGGGACGTGTCCACCATCAATAACCGGGCTTTTGACCTGAATGCAACTTTTGCAAATGCGCTGGAAAATGCCCCAGAATTAAGCACGCCATTCCCAGGGGACAGCACCGCCAGACAGCTCGAATCGGTTGCAAACACCATCAATATTCGCAGTGCGCTCGGAGTAGGGCGGCAGGTGTTTTTTGTTGGTATAGGTGGGTTTGACACCCATGACAACCAAGCCACTCAGCTTGCGGACAGACACACAAGATACGCCAATGCCATTGCCTCTTTCTATCAGGCGACCGTGGAAATGGGCGCGGAAAACGATGTGACATTGTTCACGGCGTCCGATTTCGGCAGAGCTTTGCTGGAAAACGGCGACGGCACCGACCACGGTTGGGGTGGGCACCATTTTATTGTCGGCGGTGCCGTCAATGGCAACCAAATATACGGCGATATTCCACCCTATATTACTGGCCACGACCAAGACGCCGGCAATGGTCGTCTGATCCCCCAAATTTCGGTGGAACAATATGCAGCCACGCTCGGTAAATGGTTTGGTCTCAACGAAGCTGAACTCGGCACAGCCTTACCTAATCTGGCTAATTTTAGTGTAAAAGACCTTGGGTTTATGGCTAGTGGTACAGCGTAAAGAAAAACTGAAATAGCGCATAAAAGCCGTTGACGATGCAATTAAGGCGGGCTAGTAAACGCGCCTTGTTAAGACGCAAGTTATAGCAAGCGGGTGTAGCTCAGTTGGTTAGAGCGCTGGCCTGTCACGCCAGAGGCCGCGGGTTCGAGTCCCGTCACTCGCGCCATTTTTTATCGTGACAATATCCAAAAAGTGCAGTAAGCTTGAGTTTTTAAGGCTCACTCCTTACGGTTTTTGAAGATTGGCGAAAAATGGCACACATTTTGGCACACAAACCCTCATGGTTAAGGTTGGAGATATAGACCGTTTCTTGCTCAATAGGCAGGGGCGGTGGTATTATAACCGCCGCACGCCTTTAAGCTTTCAGCATGTTGAAAACAGGACGTTTGTGTGGTGTTCTTTGAAGACAAAATCCGTAGATGTCGCAAGAATAAGGCGTGATGCCTTGGAAGTTGCTGATAATGCTCTCTGGCAAGCACTCAGCATGGAAGCGGCATCCCTAGGGGGGATTAGGACTCGAACCCAGGATATTGAGAAGAAAAGACATAAATCAGCTTGTGGACGCGCTATGGCAATGGGCTTTATCTATCTGCCACACAAGAACTCGCTGAAGGAGCCACACAGGAAATTCTCGAACGTTTAAAAGTTTTAGAAAGTCGATCTGGGCAGAAGGAGATAGCCAGGGAAATTGATGCCGATGCCCTGCTTGGTACAGTAGAACCACCCACGCAAAAATATACTTGGGAAAAAACCAAGCGAACCTCAATCGGATATTTTATTGATAGAATTGGTGATTTGAATATGGAAGATATTACACGCGAAGATGCTTTGGACTATCGGGATTGGTGGATGAAACGGATGTTGCCGGATGTTGTGAACGGCAAACCTGTAAAGCCAGCAAAGCCGAATACTGCCAATCGGCATATTGGGAATATGCGAACGCTCTATCAGGCATTTTTTACCCATTTTGGCGAAGAGGAACGCGCAAACCCTTTTCGGAAAATGTTCTTCAAGGGAGAAACCCGTTCCAGTATTTTACCATTTGAGACCAAATGGGTTAGAGAGCGTATTCTCGCTCCGGGCCTGTTTTCTGATCTTCGGCTTGAACTGAGAGTTATGATTTATGTGCTTATTGAGACAGGTGCCCGAATGAGTGAAATTTGTAATTTAATGCCGGATGATATTCATTTAGATTCCAATATACCTTTTATATCGATCAAGCCTCGCCAGAATAGAGAATTGAAAACGCCAGATTCCGAGCGGGATATATCACTGGTCGGAGTAGCACTTGAAGCCATGAAACAGTGTCCGGGCGGGTTTGAGTATTATAGGGATAAAGGTGAATTGGTATCTGCAAATTTAATAAAGGCATTTCGGCAACGAGACCTGTTGCCAACAAAAAACCATGTCATCTATTCATTGCGGCATTCCTTTGAAAAACGAATGTTAGAGGCAAATTTGGACTATGCACTCCGATGTACGCTTATGGGGCACAAAAATGATAGACCAGCTTATGGGGAAGGCGGCTCTATGGAATACAGAAGAGATGAAATCAAAAAAATTGCGTACCCTGTTCAAAAAAATATGCCAATTTGAAAATCGCTCCGCAAGCAGGAGTCAACCACAAAATAAAAAATTAATAATAACAAGAGGTTATGGGCGTTGCGCGATTGAATTGTTACCCTATATATAGCACTATTTGTTACACCATCTACAATAACAAACTGTCCAATCAATCAGGACTACCCCAGAAGACG
>JALSHE010000046.1 GCA_026982415.1 Robiginitomaculum sp. | reverse complement strand
TCAATAGGCGTATAACAATACCCCCCCATTTTCCAATTCCACCTTTCTGCTTGCCCACCTCGCAATAAGAATTAGCAAGGCAATGTCTAGCAAAGCAAATTTAAAACTAAAAGAGAAATTACAAAATTTCTTGAAGATATTTTCCTTGACACTAAAATGGAAAACTCGTGTAAAAGAAGCGAAACGACCCTGCCACCCTAAATCGGCCTAGACCAATCGGCTCTGTTTGAGCGCTGCCGCGACGAACCCAGCAAATAATGGGTGGGGCGCGAAGGGTCTGGATTTTAATTCCGGATGGTATTGCACACCGATGAACCATGGATGATTCGGGATTTCTACTATTTCTGGCAGGACGCCGTCTGGGGACATGCCGGAGAACTTTACGCCGACTTCTTCTAGCCTATCAATATAGATGTTGTTAACCTCATAGCGGTGGCGGTGGCGTTCTTCGATTTTCCGTTTGCCGTACATTTTTGCGACCAAACTATCCTTGTCCAAAACTGCTGGATATGCCCCGAGCCGCATAGTGCCGCCGAGGTCTGTGCTAGCGTCACGGGTCTGTTTTTCATTGCCTTTGACCCATTCGGTCATCAGGCCAACGATAGGTTCGCTGGTCGGGCCGAATTCTGTGGAGCTGGCTTCCTCTATTCCGGCCAGATTACGCGCCGCTTCAATCACCGCCATTTGCATGCCAAAACAGATACCGAAATACGGGACATTGTTTTCGCGGGCATAGGTAACGGCTTGGATTTTACCCTCCGAACCACGCTCGCCAAAACCACCCGGCACCAGAATGCCGTCCATACCGGATAATATGTCCGTGCCGTTTTCAGAAAATGCTTCGCTCTCGATCCACTTGATCTTGACCTTGACCTTGTTGGCGATACCGCCGTGGACAAGGGCTTCGGTGATAGATTTATAAGCATCGGGCAGAACCGTGTATTTGCCCACGACGGCAATATTAACCTCGCCGTCCGGGTTTGCCAGGCTTTCGGATATTGCACGCCAACGCCGCAAATTAATCCGCTTGCGTGATGTCATACCGAAATGATGCAAGACCTCACTGTCCAAACCCTCTGCGTGATAGGCCAGCGGCACATCATATATGGAACGCGCATCAAGCCCTTGAATAACGGCGCTTTCGCGCACATTACAAAACAGGGCGATTTTGCGAATATCGCTTTTGGCTATTTCCCGGTCGGCACGGCACAGCAATATATCCGGCTGGATACCGATGGAGCGCAGCTCTTTGACACTATGCTGGGTCGGTTTAGTTTTCACTTCGCCTGCCGCCGCAATATAGGGTAGCAAGGTCACATGCATAAATAACACCTGTGCGCGGCCCAGCTCTTGGCCAAGCTGGCGCAGGGCTTCGAAAAACGGTAGGCCTTCAATATCGCCGACCGTGCCGCCAACTTCGCACAGGACGAAATCCACATCTTCGCCCGCATCGGAAAGCACGAAATCTTTTATCTCATTGGTGACATGGGGGATGACCTGAACCGTCGCGCCGAGATAATCGCCGCGCCGCTCTTTCTCGATGATGTTAGAATAGATACGCCCGGTGGTGATATTGTCGCTTTGGTGCGCCGATACGCCGGTAAAGCGTTCATAATGGCCGAGATCGAGATCGGTCTCCGCCCCGTCGTCGGTAACATAACATTCGCCGTGCTGGTAGGGCGACATAGTGCCGGGGTCTACGTTCAAATAGGGGTCTAATTTACGCAGGCGGACTTTGTAGCCGCGTGCCTGCAACAAGGCACCAAGGGAGGCAGAGGCCAGGCCTTTGCCCAAGGACGAGACCACCCCGCCCGTAATAAAAATATATCTTGGTTTTCTTTGCTTCGACATTACCCGTTCCTATAATCAGGAAAACGGGCAGGCAACTATCTCATAAAGATTGGCGCTCTTCCATTAGTCCTGCGGTGTTTCCTCAGTTTTCTCCTGAGGGTTTGCAGTTGATTCTTCACCTTGAGAATCTCCTACCAACGGGGTCGCATCTTTGTCCGAAACCACAGGTGCATTCAAGTCATTATTTTGAATATTTTCACCGCCTACGGTTCCTGTCGCCATTTCCTCTTGTGCGCTGTCGGCATTAAATGGCCCGCTGTCTTGATTTTGGAAATTAAACGAAACCGTAATCAGCAGGCTGACCACCAAAAATGCCGCCCCAAATACCGCTGTCATGCGCGACACCAAATCCGCAGTCCCGCGACCAGACATAAGTCCGCCGCCACCGCCACCGCCGCTACCACCAATCCCGAGCGCCCCACCTTCGGAACGCTGGATCAAAATAAGCCCGATCAGAATGATGCTGATAATCAGCAGAATAACAAGTAATACATTTGCCATGGTGGTTCTCTTTAATATGGGTCGTCGATAATATTGATGACGCGTCGTTTAGCCCAAGCAATTGGCAATAGCCAGCACTTTTGACTTGATGGGTGTTATTTAGGCATCCCGGCCACAGGTTTCAATAGGCTTTGGAAAATGCCACCGCCAAGACACTGCACGACCGTGATACAAATCACATCCTGCGACCGGCAATTGTGCCAATATAGTTTAGACCACCCTTGAAGACACTAAGCGCAGGGCAAACCAACGGACAAGGAACAAAGCAATGGCAAAATCAGCTAAAACGAAAGCCGTAAAAACCACAAATCTCAGCGAGATGAGCAAAACATCCCAACGAGAACTGATCAGCAAGCTTCGTAAGTTTATCCGCAAAGAAGGCGGCTCCTATTTAGACGACCCCAATATCACATCCATAGGCATTGGCCTAAAGGTTAGCGGCCAAGGCGACAAAGCCGTACATACGGATAAGGTCTGCATCCAGTTTACCGTTGGCTCTAAGCTAGAATCCGCGACCGAGATCGAAAGTATGGACAGCAAATTGATCCCCAAAACCATCACCATAGACGGCATGGAAATTGTCACCGATATTTTTGAGCGGGATTACAAACCCACCTACACAATACTCGGCGCAGAAGCCATTGAGGAAAACCGCCGTAAAATTCGCATGGACCCGATGCAACCCGGTATTAGTGTTGGCCATCCGAGCATTAGTGCTGGCACACTTGGCTTGATTGCCTATGACAAGTCTTCGGGCGCACCATGTGTGCTCAGTAACTGGCATGTCTTGCAAGGCGGAACCGGACAATTGGGCGACGATGTCCTGCAACCTGGCAAACACGACGACAACCGCATTAACCTCAATCATTTTGGCAAGCTTTCCCGGAGCCATCTCGGCTTGGCAGGCGATTGCGCCGTTGCAAAAATTGTTGATCGAAAATTTTCCGCTGAAATCCTCGATATTGGGGTGATCCCTAGCAAAATTGCGAAAGTGGATTTATTGGACGGCGTTATTAAATCCGGGCGCACCACGGGAACCACCCGTGGTATCGTGCGGCGCATTGATGTAACCGTGAAAATTAATTACGGCGGTAATACGGGCCAGCGGCGTATCGGGGCGTTTGAAATTGGTCCCGACCCAAAATTTCCGTCGGAACGCTCGGAAATCAGCATGGGCGGCGATTCCGGTGCAGTTTGGCTCGTTACCACGGATAACGGAGCGCCGACCAATGCGTTCGCTGGCTTACATTTTGCAGGTGAAGCCAAAGGCAATGCGGATGAACATGCTTTGGCCTGTTACGCCCATGCCGTTATCAAGAAACTGGATATATCTTTAACGCCGCCAAAATCCGGCACCACAATTCGGGGCATTGACAGTGGGTATGATCAGGATTTCTGTACACAAAGACTACCAGCCCCCGAATTATCTGACGAGCTTATGGACGATGCCGTACTGGTCAATGATAGCCACCTTATCCCGTATACCCATTTTTCTGTGTGCCAAAGTAAAAGCCGGGCATTGCCGCGTTTTGTTGTCTGGAATATTGACGGTAGCGCCTTGAAAAAAGTCAACCGTAAAGGCATGCGCTTTCGCCGTGACCGCAGGGTTAAGAAATGCTATCAGTCCGCAAATGAGATTTACCGTAACAATCCCTTGGACCGAGGGCATATTGCGCGGCGTGTTGATTTGATCTGGGGGTCACTGGAAGAAGCCAAGAAAGCCAACAGAGATTCGTTTTACTATACCAATATTGCTCCCCAGCACGAACGCTTTAACCGCTCCAGCGCGGGCGGCCTGTGGGGCAAATTGGAAAACGCGGTCTACGACGAGGTCGATGTCGCGGACCTAAAAATATCTGTACAATCCGGCCCCGTATTTAGCGATGACGATAAGCCGCACCGGGGCGTGCTGATACCGCGATCCTTCTGGAAGTTGATCGCCTATCATGACCAAGCAGACGATGTGTTCAAAGCCAAGGCATTTGTATTGACGCAAAAGGATTTGATCAGCGATCTGGAAAGCCTGGAGTTGGACGAATTTTCCGTTTACGAGGTGAGTATTTCCCGGCTGTCAGAGCTTACCGACCTTGAATTCCCGACATTGGAGTCCTTGGAAGATGTCAGCATTGAAGCTTTTGGCGACAGTCCACCCGCACGAAAAATTCGGCGCGGCGCATTATTGTTCTCATAGAGCATTATTTGCGCCTGCCCCCGCTAACATTGGGCGGGAAATGCCCCTTTTAGGCGAAATCTGTTGGTGGTTTTGGGTTTAGAGGTATCTAAGCCTATGTTAACAATACCACCCACCGCCAATGATAACACCCCTTTTACCCATATGAAGGCGGGCTATTCGGGTATGCGCAGGCAGGCTTTGCCGACCAAAGCTTTGGCGGGCGGTATGATTTATGTATCCAAATATTCTCCAGTAAAACCGGGCATTCACATCGAGAAAGTAAATGTGCCACAAGCCGTGGACGCACAATTAACCCAGCGCAAACGGCATAAGCCCCTGAAGACACGTCGATTCCCGGTTTATATTTTACTCATGCTCTGGTTACTTGCCGTTGCGAGCCTTGCCCGTTTGGCCGGGAGTCCGGCGGAGGGATTACTGGTGGGCAACGGGCTAGCTATTGCGGGCGGCGGACTGGCCATATTGTCCCTGAGCCTGGCGGCTTTAGCACGGCGGCGCGGCGCCAAGATCAGCCACAGCATCGGCATTGCCGGCGCTTGTGTCAGCATATGCGCTCTAAGCTGGTTCTATATGTTGAAGTTACTGCCCCTCCTGCCGCTGGAAATATGGGTGATGGGGCTGGCGACGACCAGCTTGGTCATGGCTAAGCTTTGGCGCACACCTTTCTTGCTTCACCTGTCGCTCTTGCTCAGCATTGGCTGGAGCGCATATAGTTTTATCAACGCACAAGTCTCGGAACTGGCTTGGTTGTTCCCGGCTCTTTGGTCGCTGCAAATGTTTTTCGCCCTGGAGTTTCGTATCAAGCGGTCTATCGCATTATGTATTTTCGCGGGTTTGTTGTGGATTGGGGTCAATTCGGTTTTGCTGGCCTAGAGCATTTTTTCTTATATTGGAACCACTTTGACGGGATGAGATTTGCTTTTTGACTAGGCGCAGTCCGTAGCGCGATGCTTTAGCATCGGGCAAGGACTGCAACGACGTCCAAAATGCAAATATCGCCCGAGCTGGCGGCGAACCCATTTAAATACAAAGCTATTTTCAAATACGGTCACCTGCTTTAGCACCGTGAATACGTCGTCGTCCCCTTGTGGCGCTAAAGCACCACGGCGTGAACGTCTCCTGTTCACAGGCGCTAAATCAGGCGCTCAAAGTGAACCCAATATAAGAAAAAATGCTCTAAAATCACGCAGTAGAATTCCTCTCGACATCACCATAAAAATTCCTAAGGTCTGCTTGCGTAGAATCAGCAGGCTTCACCCATGAGGGTTCAGCCGATAACCATATTTTTTAGGGTCCAACATGCACTGGTATGTCAATGTGGAAAATCAGGCTTACGGCCCCTATAGCGACGAACAGATGCGCGGGTTTGTGGCCGAGGGACGCGTCACAGCCGCTTCGCTGATTTCCAATGCTCCCGAGAACGGTTTTTACGGCGCTGCCGAATTTGATGCATTCAACCTTTGGTCGGGTACGGTTCAACAAAACCCGCTGCAACCGCTTGTCGCAGTTGGCGATCAGATGGGTGCGGTGTCCGCCATGCAGGTTAACCAGCAATACGCACCGATACAGCAGGTTGCGCAAGCTGCCCAGGCTATACAAGCTACATCGGCCACACAATTAGCCGAGCCTTATTATCAGGCCGCGCCGACACAAATGCCCCAAAGCGATACGGCAAGGCGCACTATATCAGGTGCCGCGTCTAACGTCTTTCTCATCATGGCAGAAATTCGATCAAGCGGCGAAATGGCTTTCCTACAAACCATGCAAAACTTTGGACAAGCCGAACGCATAGGCGACACGGTCTGGCTGGTGCGCACCAGCAATACGGTCGAGCAAATCCGCAACATTCTCTCCCAAACCCTGGACCAACAAGACAGGCTGTTTATCCTGGACAGCAACACAGGCAAAACCGCCTGGTTCAACATAGGTGCGGACTTGGATCACCGTATAAGGGAATTATGGGACGAGACTGAGAAATAGATTTTACTGCGGTGTTACGCTAAAACCCACCACATCAATGATATAAACCCTTGATTTTTCGCCCCGTAAAACTCAACTATATCCTTGTATTTATTGCCTTTAAAAGAAAGTCCAATAATCTTATCCCGGCCTCTCCCTATTCCCTTATTGTCTACAGATGATGAGAATATTGAATTACATTGTTAGTTTAGGATTGTGGATAATCGGCACGGCTTGCGTGGCGACCCATATTCCTGCGGCTATGCCTTTTTGGTTTATTTCTCTATTCTTGTTTTTGGTTTTTGTCGTGGTGAAATTGTGTCGTGCGGCTCTAGGCAAAAACAATGGTGATATTTATGCTGGCGATTGCGGCATATACGTTCGGGTTTTCTGGTTTACCGGACGCTATTCACACTTGGCAATGACATTTAAGCACAGATGGTTATGGCAATTGAAATGCGCTTTTTCGGCGGTGCGCGCATTTGGGTTTGTCTGCATTATCCGTGCGCTCAACTATATCCGCATCCTTAAAATGGCGCGGCTATATATGCAGGCGGTACGTCTATAAGGATTAGCGCCTAATATATCAAAATTATTTCCGCAATAAGGCAGAGCCTTACGGCGCTATTTGTGTTGGGCGATGGTTAAGTGTCTACATTTTCAATAAATATCACCACCCGCCCGGCTTTGATGTCGACTTTCGGCACGGCTAGTTTTGTGAATGGATGATAAAATTCGGGCACATCTTTTGTGCCGGATATTTCGAGCATATCGCCCGCGCCAAAATTATGCACCTGCATAATTTTACCCATACGTTTGCCGTCGGTGGTTTTCACCTCCAGCCCGATTAAATCTGCAAAATAAAATTCGTCTTCGTCCGGTGCTGGCATGTCGGCGCGGTAAACATAGAGCTTTATCCCCGACAAAGCCTGTGCTTGTTCGCGGGTTTTCACCTCCTCGCATATTACGGCAAAGCCATTTTTTACGGCGCGGTGTGATGTGATGGTCAGAAAAACATCACCAGCCTCGTTGCGCAAATGGCCGTAAGCAAAACAATCCTCTGGCACTTCGGTAAAAGATTTAATCTTGACCTCACCGCGAACCCCAAAGGCTCCGGCGCAAGTGGCTACGCAGACAAGTGTCATGTCTTAAGTCCTCTCAAATGAGCATCAATATCGCCCAGAACATCATCAATGTTTTTGCAAATCTCTTCATTACCATAGCGGACAATTTTCCAGCCTTGGGATCTCAGGAAAGCCGTTCGCGCTTCATCATAAGTAACCTCATCAGGTTCGCCGTGGGTAGCCCCGTCAACCTCGATGATTAACCTCTCCCGCACACAGGCAAAATCCGCAATGTACTTTCCCACAGGATGTTGGCGGCGAAAGCGGTAATTATCCAACTGTTTATTGTGCAAAAAACACCAAAGCCGATGCTCCGCTTCGGGCATATTTTTGCGGAGTTCGCGGGCATATTTACCTGATTTCTTCTCACCTTTGCGAATTTTACGAATAGCAAATTTCTTCACCTCTCCCTCCCCCATTTATGGGGGAGGTGCCCCTTCTTAGGGGCGGAGGGGGCGCGGGCCAAAGGCCTGCCTCGATATAAAGGCTCACCTTGACGATTTAGGTTACCTATAGATGTTTTGGCGCTTCGCGCCGCCCCCATCGCCTGCGCAAGAGCTTCGGCACTTCCCCCATAAAAAATGGGGGAAGGAGAGGTTCGAGTGTTGCTCACCCCCGCCGCCATGTTGTGCCGTCTTTGCCGTCTTCGAGGATTATGTTTTCTTCGGCGAATACATCCCGGATTTCGTCAGCGCGCGCCCAGTTTTTTTGCGCCCGCACCTCGGCGCGTTCGGTTATCAGGTCGTCGATTTCAGCATCAGTTAAACCGCCCTCTTTGCCCTGACCTCGGAACCATTCCTCTGGGTCTTTGGTGAGAAGTCCTAGGAGGTTTGCCGTCTGCACAGCCACTCCAGAAAAATCATCGAAATCATTAAAAACCACAATCGCTTCTATCGTGTTCAAATCATCAAATATTGGATGATTAAAAACTAGAAAATCAGTTTCCTTATTATCATGTTCCTTAAGGTAGCGATACCACCCATCCAACTGCGCTTTACTTTCTTTCAACAAATCCTCAGACCAAATCAATTCGCTGCGGTAGTGCGCCTTGAGCAGAGCCAACCGAATAACCTCACCGTCCCATTCTTCCAGCAAATCATGCACCAGCACGATATTGCCGAGGGACTTGCTCATCTTATCTTTGCCCATATTCAAGAACTCGTTATGCACCCAGTAATTGGCCATAGGTTTACCGTGGGCGCAATTGCTTTGGGCGATTTCGTTTTCGTGGTGGGGGAATTTTAAATCGACGCCGCCGCAGTGAATATCTATGGTTTCGCCGAGCTCTGATTTGGCCATGGCCGAACATTCTATGTGCCAGCCGGGGCGCCCGCGTCCAAATGGTGCGTCCCATCCTACCCCGTCCAGTTCCGGTTTCCACAACACGAAATCTGCGGGGTTCTTCTTGCGGGCTACTTCGCCTTCGCCGACTCTATCGCCTTTTTTCAGTGCATCCAGCGTATTACCAGATAGCTTGCCATAATCATCATATTTGGAGACATCAAAAAACACATGGCCGTCGCTTTCATAAGCATAACCATCCTTAATCAAGGTTTTTATCAGCGCAATCATACCGCCAATATGCTCAGTGGCTTTGGGTTCTGATGTCGGGGGCAAGCAATTGAGCGCCGCCAAATCGTCTTGGTAGATTTTGGTATATTTTTCGGTGATTTCCGATATTGGCACACCGAGTTCTTTGGCCGCCGCAATTATTTTATCGTCCACATCGGTTAAATTACGGGCGTAAACCACATGGTCTTCGCCGTAAATATGGCGCAGAACGCGAAACAACACATCCGCCACCACCGCCGCCCGTGCATTGCCGATATGGGCGTAGGAATAGACGGTGGGGCCACAATTATACATGGTCACCCGCTTGGGGTTCATGGGTTTAAAAACCTGCTTCTCACGCTTTAGTGAATTGTATAAGGTCAGTTCCATCATAATCTCTATTTCTTGCCACATTTATCGGAAATGGTAATTGGATATTACCATTTCCTCCTTACATAAGAGGTATAATGAAAATTGGTAGAACATTTTTGGTTTTTGCAAGCTGGTTGGTGATGTCAGCCAGCTTGTCCGCCATGCTATCGGGATGTCAAACTTTGGCAACGCAACGCGCTCTGTCCAATACTGACCCCGAATTTGTCACCATCACGCCTGATTTTGAAACTGCAGGCATGGTTGATGCGCGACAATTTTTAAGCGCCGAATTGATGTCTAGCAATCTGCACCGTGTCTCGCCGCAGGTATGGAACGATGGTTATGCCAACACTTATAAAATCGAAACGCCCCAATATCTCTATGTGGTGCAAGGGACTGAACGCGCCAAAGTCCGTATCCGCGAAATAGAAGCTACGCAGGCATTACGCCAGCGCAGCACCACATTAAAAGCAGGCAAAGCCGTGGTCGAGCGCACGGCTAATCTGGTGAAAACCCCAGTGCGGATGATAGGCGGTGTCGCCGGACGTTTTGGTGCGGTAAAAAACCCTGCCCAAGCCCTGATGGTCATCCCCTCGGGTGCCGCCGAGATTGTCGGCAATCTAGGAAATGGCCTAAAAGAACTGGGGGTAACGGGTTGGCGTATCGCCTCTGGCGCCGCAGGAACACGGTGTCAGGGTGTTGGCGGTTGTGTTTCAAAAGCGGGCGAAGATATTTGGTCCGGGGTTAATTCCCTTGTGGGTAAACACGCCGCAGCCAAGGAAATCCACGCCGAATTGGGAACTGATCCTTATACAGATAACGATGTGCTACAACACCAAGTCGACCGCTTGGCCTATGCCGATGCTTATACGTCGACGGCAGTGAAAATCGGATATACTTGGTCGAATGTACGCATTCTTGACCCGTTAGCTACCGGGGTCGGCTATTATAATAACGGCGAATTTGTCAGCGCTTATGAAGACGCCCATAAATACCGCAAACGCGACAAAGCCCTGATGCGCAGCTGGGGTGTGAGCGAAGACAATATCACCAAGCTTTATAAAAGCAGTGCTTTCACTCACCGAAGCCGGGCGCAGTTGACCAAGGCCGTGGCAACCTTCGGCGACGGTAATTACAAAGCCAGAATGATTAGCGAAGCGGCCAGTTCAAAAACCAGATTTGTCGCAGATAGTCGTTTGCGGGTCTTTCAATATTTGGCAAACCTCACTCAAGCCGGGCAAATTAGCAATTTTGTCGCCGACCTGCCCTCAGCCGTAGCCGTTCGTACAGACGGCGTCATGCTCCTCCCGTTCGCGGCGGATTATCTAAAGTGGACACCAGAAATCGCTCCAACCATTACTCGCCTAGCGCAGGTCGCCGGCGGCAAGGCGGAAATCCATGTACTCGGCAAAGCCTCACCAATGTTCAAGCAAAAGGCCAAAGCGCTTGGTGTAAGTGTTTTGGAAGTTGCGCCAACAAAGTAGTTTCATAATACGGCCTTTGCCCCTATGACACGCCCATGACAGACACATCAATGACAGACACACCCATAGAGATTAAACAAAATGTAGCGAGCGAAGACGACGCGGGAAAACGGCTGGATAAATGGCTGGCAGAATGGGCCGACCTGTCCCGCTCGCGTATCAAAGCCTTAATTTTGGACGGACAAGTTCGCGCGGGCGGCACACCTGCGGTTAAACCAACCACCAAAATTGTCGAAGACATGCTGTACGAAATCACCGTCCCCGCTCCCGTCGCCGCAGACCCGCAGCCGGAAGACATCCCGCTAGATATTGTTTATGAGGATGCACATTTGATTGTGGTCAATAAACCGGTCGGGCTTACCGTACACCCTGCCGTTGGCAATTGGTCGGGGACTTTGGTCAATGCGCTTTTGTATCATTGCGGCGATAGCCTGTCGGGCATTGGCGGCGTGTTGCGACCGGGCATTGTCCACCGCATCGACAAAAACACCACCGGGTTATTGGTCGTGGCTAAGGATGATAAAACCCACCAAGGCCTGTCCAGACAATTCGCCAAGCATACGGTCGAGCGGGTTTATGTCTGCATGACAAGAGGCGCACCCAACCCACGCGCCGGGCGTATCGAAACCCGGCTTGCCCGCTCCCCCCATGACCGCAAGAAAATGGGCGTGGTCAAAAAGCAAGACGCCCGCTCTATTGCCTATATGCAAAGAATGGGCAAAGAACCCCCTGGTAAAATCGCCATCACCAATTACGAGTTTATCAAAGGCTATGGCCGTATGAAAGGCGCATCCCTAAGCACACCTTTGGTGTCCATAATTGAATGCAGGTTAGAGACCGGACGCACCCACCAAATCCGGGTTCACATGGCGCATATTGCTTGCCCAATTTTGGGCGACAGCACCTACGGTAAAACAGGCGCGTTCAAGACCGCTAACTCGGAAGCCGAGTTAATTTTGCGTGCAGGCCTAGACGGTTTCGACCGCCAAGCTTTACATGCCAAAACTCTTGGCTTCATCCATCCGATTACTGGAGAAGATATGTCTTTTGATAGCGACCTACCGGACGATATGCAAAAGCTGGAAGCGGCGTTGCTGGCCCTTTGAGGCGTAGTTCAAGCAGCAATGTTCTTTTCGCCTGCACCGCGCACTTGGTTGCGGCCAGAATGTTTGGCTTGATAAAGTGCTGTATCGGCGCGTTTGAATACATCACGAAACTTATCGCCTTTTTGCGCCTCGGCAATGCCCGCACTGACAGCAATGCTAAAGCCTTGGTCGCCAACTGTGATCGGGGTGCCGCCGATAAGCGACCTTATCCGGTCTGCTGCAATAATGGCAGCTTCTTGGTCAGTATCTGGCATGGCAATAAGAAATTCTTCGCCCCCGTATCTGCTGACCACATCAATAGAGCGCATATTGGAAGCCAGCCGGGCGGCCACTTCTTTAAGCACAATATCGCCCACATCATGACCCAGAATATCATTCACCCGCTTGAAACGATCCACATCAAAAATCACCAAGGAGAACACCTGACCAGTTTGGTTCAACTGGTCAAACAAGGGGGCTACCGAGCGGTCAAAATGGCGTCTATTGCCCAGTCCAGTCATCGGGTCGGTGATCACCATTTCCATGCTTTCACTGAAATTGTCTCTCAAGCTATCCGCGTAAAATTTCCGCTTGAGTTGGGTGTTTACCCGCGCTTTCAGTTCCTGATCTTCTATAGGACGCATCAGGGTATCGTTAATACCAATGTCATAAGCCCGCACCAAAGTTGCTTCGGCTTCCGGATCACCAATTGCCAGAATAGGAATATCGCGGGTCACAGCATCCGACCGCAAGCGGGCGCAAAACCGCAGGCCATCAAATTTATTCGATACCAGACTAACGATCACCAAATCAATTTGCGTATTGATCAATTCAACGGCTCGCTTTGGATCGGCTTCCAGTAATATTTCGTGGTGGCCTTGCAAAGGTGCCGCTAATAGTTGTAGCTTGCGTTCATGGTCATCGAGAATGAGAATACGACCTTTGCGGTTATCCAGAAGCTCCAACATCGGGCGAGAATTTTCCTTGGAATCTCCCGTATGGCTCAGCAATTGGTCGGTCACCATTTTCAGGCGTAGTAGAGATTTCACCCGTGCCAGCAAATTAAAATCATCAATCGGTTTGGTAATAAAGTCGTCCGCACCCGCTTCGAGACCGCGTATTCTGTCGCGGGTTTCTTCGAGCGCCGTCACCATAACCACCGGAATATGCCAAGTGGCCGGATTGCTCTTAAGGCGCTTACAGACCTCAAACCCGTTCAGGCCGGGCATCATAGCGTCTAGTAATATCAGATCAAATTTTTCACTGCCAGCGAGTTTCAAAGCCTGCTTACCACTCATGGCGGTGACAACGTCATAATATTGCGCCGCCAATTTTACTTCAAGCAAATGAAGGTTGGGTGCTAGGTCGTCGACAATTAAAATTCGCGCACTCATTGGTGCTCCCCCATACTTCTGCAAAAATAGCTAGCCTAAAAATTTTCTTATAGTTGCCAAAAAACTAGCTACGGAAATCGGTTTGGAAATATAAGCCTCACAGCCACCTGCCCGGATACGTTTTTCATCACCCTTCATGGCAAAGGCCGTCACCGCTACGATGGGAATATCGGCTATTTCCTTGTCGTCCTTGATCCATTTGGTCACTTCCAAACCGGACACTTCCGGCAATTGTATGTCCATCAGGATCAAATCCGGTTTGTGCTTTTTGGCCATCTTAATTGCCTTTAGACCTTCACGGGTCTGGCAGGTTTCGTAACCATGAGCATCGAGCAAGTCAGAGAACAGCTTCATATTCAGCTCGTTATCCTCGACAATGAGTATTTTTTTGGGCATTGTTTGCAACATATCAACCATTTCACTTTGTCATTTCTGCCGACGCTTATGCGCCTGTTTTTGACATCCCCACCTTTAGCGCAATATAATTAATTAACAGTGTGCAAGGCGGTAATCATTTGTTAAAAGAACATAAAATGAACATATTAGCATTAGGTAAATAAAAACAAACATATGACAGTAACGGATAGAAAGGGATTATGTCGGGATTGTGGCGCGACTGTATATGGCAGTGTCGCCGCATGTCAGGCTTGTGGCTCCCATAAACTCTTACACCACCCAGAACTGTTTGACCTGTCTATCGCCCATGTGGACTGTGATGCATTTTTCGCCTCGGTCGAGAAGCGCGATAACCCGGATCTTGCCGACAAACCTGTAATCATCGGCGGCGGCAAGCGCGGTGTTGTCGCCGCAGCTTGTTATAATGCGCGGGTCTACGGGGTGCGTTCGGCCATGCCGATGTTCAAAGCCCTGAAAGCCTGCCCCCATGCGGTGGTGATAAAATCCTCTATGGCCAATTATGCCTATGAGGGTCGGCGCATCAAAAACATTATGCGCGACCTTACTCCTTTGGTGCAATCATTGTCGGTCGACGAAGCCTTTTTGGATTTAACTGGCACGGAACGCTTGCACGGTACAGCGCCTGCGGCCACTTTGGTTAAATTACAAAAACGGATATTGGACGAGGTTGGGGTGACAGTCAGCGTCGGGCTTTCTTATAATAAGTTCTTGGCCAAGACCGCGTCTGATTTGGATAAACCCCACGGCTTTGCAATTATTGGCCGTGCAGAAGCCCTCGACTTTCTCGCGCCCAAACCCGTCGATTTTGTTTTCGGTGTAGGCCCCGCCTTTGCCCGTAGTTTAAAGAAAGCTGGTATCATCACCATCGCTGATGTGCGCAAACGTTCTGACCGGATCATGATGAAACAGTTCGGCGAAGCCGGCTTGCGCTTGGCCAAGCTCGCCCGCGCCGAAGATTTTCGCCCCGTCAAGCCCGGCGGTATCCGTAAAAGCATTTCCACAGAAATCACTTTTAACGAAGACATCGGCGACGAGGCAGAGCTTACGGACAAGCTTTGGCAGGTCTGTGTCAAAACAGCTGACCGCGCCAAGGCCAAAAACATGGCCGGACGCGTTGTGACCTTGAAACTGAAAACCCGGGATTTCAAATCCTTAACCAGGCGCCGCACTCTGCCCGAACCCGCCCAATTGGCTGATACAATATTCCACACTTGCCTGCCGCTATTACGAGCCGAGATTCACGGAAAGAGTAGAGGGCAAAAATTCAGGCTTATCGGGGCGGGGCTATCAGAACTCTGTACGCCCACAGGTGATAGTGGTGACCTGCTCGATCCAAAAGCGTCTTTACGCCGCCGCGCAGAACGCGCCAGTGACATTGCGCGAGAAAAATTTGGGAAAAACGCTGTGGTTACAGGCCGGGGACTTCGAAAGAAAAAATAGTTCTCCCGTAGTTATTTCAAGGCATCCTTGTCTACGGCCATTTATCTACGAGTTGAGCGACATTGTTGTTCAACGCGGCGGCGCTCTTCACGGACTGCTTGTATGCAATTATCATTTTTGCGCACACGCGGCGGGCTAAAGTTTTTAAGCAAATCCGACATGGCGATTTTGCCGTCTATATTGCCTTGGTCATCAGTGTCTAATCTTTCAGCTAAATCCATAATGACTTTGGTAAAGGTTTGCACGCTAACAGTTCGGGCGAAATTTGGTGCAAATGCGAAATTACTGGGCGCAGCATGTTCTGAACCTAAAGCCGCAACACGCCAAGCTTCCAATTCCACTAAAGACAAGCTCATACTATTATCCTTATCCGCTCGCACATATGCTTTTGCAATTCCCTCAGCGACTTCCGCTTTATCAATGATATAATCGCCGTTCGTATCAAAGCCCGCAAACAAGAGCGCGCCCGCACGGGGTATCTGGATAAATGTACCGGAACGGCCAATACGTTCTTTGTATTGAATGGTTTCTATGGTTTGCGCTTGCGGGTCAGGGACTTCCGGGCGCGGCGTTTGGGAAATTATCTGCCCGCTTACAGGCATAACCAAAAACACCGTACTCATAAGCCCCAAGACTGATAACCCAAAACGCATATAAACCTCACTTAATATTTCGCGCAAGATTGCCGACCCGCCCCGAAAACGCAAATGAATTTAACACAAGATTTGACTTAAAAAGGCCTGCGGCTGGCCATAGCAGCACTGATGGTGCCGTCGTCCAAATAATCAAGCTCGCCGCCGACCGGGACACCGTGGGCGAGACGGGAGATTTTCACATCCAGATCTGCCAAATGATCCGTGATATAATGCGCCGTAGTTTGACCATCAACCGTTGCATTCATCGCCAAAATAATCTCCGAGATTTCCGGGTCGGCGGCGCGTGCAATTAAGCCGGCAATATTTAAGTCTTCCGGCCTGATACCGTCTAGCGCCGACAAGCACCCGCCGAGCACATGGTAGCGCCCCTTAAAAGCCGCTGCGCGCTCCAGCGCCCATAAATCGCCAACTTCTTGTACGACGCAAATGATAGTTGGGTCGCGCCCCGGCGCATTACAAATATGGCAAGGGTCAGAGACATCGATATTACCGCACATACCGCACGGTCTGATTTTCTCGCCGACCACCGCAAGCGCGTCCGCCAACGGATTGAGCAAGACATCACGTTTTTTCACTAAAACTAGCGCCGCACGCCGCGCCGAGCGCGGCCCCAAGCCCGGCAATTTTGCCAACAGCCTGATCAGGTTTTCAATTTCCGGACCTGCTGGTGCTGCGGGCATGGGTATTCCTCATAATGATTCGCTTTCAACTTAGCGCCTATATCATATCTGTACTAGGGGACTGAGGTCTGTATGGCCATTTTGATTTTCGCTTAGGCGTTGACCTTTAAACTCTTGCGCTTACGACCCTGCGCCCTTAAACAAGTTGAAAACTATTCACAAGGGGAAGACATGTTGAAATCTTGGCGGGCGATGACGCTCTGGAAACGGGTATTTATTGGTTTGGCTCTCGGTGTTGCCATAGGACTTAGTCTACACTACGGGCTTGGAGATAAAGGAAAGTATATCGCCGAAACTTGGTTCAAACCATTTGGCGACGCATTTGTAAATTTGATCAGAATGCTGATCATTCCTCTCATTGTCACCACATTGGTATCTGGCATGGTTGCTATGGGTGATCCAAAACGACTTGGGACTTTGGGGGCGCGCACCATAGGGCTTTATTTGTTCACCACTTTTTTTGCCGTTTGGCTTGGGTTAGTTGTTGCAACGATTATTCAGCCAGGTACGGGCTTAAGCGAAGTTATTTCAGCTGGTAACAGTAGCGTGGATACTGTTGCGAATAAATTACAATCCGCCGGAACCGCAAAGCGTTCATTTGCACAGTACTTACTCGATATTATTCCGCGCAACCCCATTAAAGCTATGGCAGAGGGGGATGTCCTCGCCGTGATTTTCTTCTCTATTCTTATGGGTGTTGGCGTCTTGTTGGCGGGCGAAAAGGGCAAACTCGTAGGCGATTTTTTCGATTCTGCGGCGGAAGTCGTCATGAAAGTCACCATGATGATCATGGAATTGGCCCCCTATGGTGTGATGGCTCTGATGGCATGGGTCATGGGCATCAACGGCCTCGGTGTTTTAGTGAACATGGGTAAATTAGCCATAGCTCTCTATCTCGCCTGTTTCTTGCAAATCATCTTTATTTACGGCGGCGTCATTGTTCGCTTGATACTAAAACTACCATTTACCCGTTTCATTTACGGTATTGCGGATGCTATCGGTGTTGCCTACTCAACCTCGTCTTCAAGTGCGACGCTTCCCGTTACTATCTCTTGTGCCGAGAAAAACCTCGGTGTCGATAAATCCGTTGCCGGTTCTGTCCTGCCCATGGGCGCAACGATTAACATGGACGGTACGGCCATTTACCTCGGCATTGTTGCATTATTTGCGGCGCAAGCCTTTGGTTTAGAGCTGACAGTTGGCACTTACTTGATGGTTGCCTTAACGGCCACCATGGCCTCTATCGGTGCGGCGGGCATTCCCTCTGCAAGTTTATTCTTAGCGGTCGGGATGTTGCAAAGCATCTTTGGTATTGACGAAAGTCAAGCCATTTTGATTGTTGCATTTATATTCCCGTTCGACCGTTTGCTCGACATGATGCGCACAGTGACTAATGTTTCTGGCGATGTTGCCGTAGCCTGTACTGTCGCCAAATGGGAAGGCGCCCTCGACGAAGAAGTGTTTAAGACTAAAGCGGTTGTTTAATCGGCTAACCGCTTTCGCCATATTTCCGCCTGCGCTTTGACATTCTCAGGAGCCGTACCACCGTATGATGTCCGGCTCGCCACGGAGTTTTCTGCGCTGAGTACATCATAAACTCCGTCGTGGATTTGTGGCTTCACGCTTTGCATATCAGCAAGTGAGAGTTCGTGCAGAGCTTTGCCTTGACGTTCTGCTAATGCCACGATCTCGCCTGTTGCATGGTGGGCTTGCCTGAATGGCAGGCCAAGTTCGCGCACCAGCCAATCGGCCAAGTCCGTAGCCGTTGAGAACGCAGAGCCTGCGGCCTTGGCCATATTGGCTTTGTTAGGGGTCAAATCTGCGGCCATACCTGCCATAGCGGCTAAGGCGAGAGACAGTGCTGCGAAAGCTTCAAACACGGGTTCTTTGTCTTCTTGCATGTCTTTGGAATAAGCCAGCGGTAAACCTTTCATCACCATGGTCAGGGAAATCAGAGCGCCAGAAATGCGCCCAACTTTGGCGCGCACAAGCTCGGCGGCATCAGGGTTGCGTTTTTGCGGCATGATTGAACTGCCCGTAGTAAATTTATCAGACAAGCTAACAAATGCGAATTGCGTAGATGTCCAGATAACAATTTCTTCGGCGAGGCGCGATAAATGCGTAGCGCAAATACTGGCACACGACAAAGCTTCAAGGGCAAAATCACGCGCAGACACTGCATCCAAGGAATTGGCCATTGGTGCGTCAAATCCCAGAGCCGATGATGTCATATCCCGATCAATGGGATAAGGTGTTCCCGCCAGCGCCGCCGCGCCGAGCGGGCTTTCATTCATGCGCCTCCGGCAATCCGTGAACCGAGAACGGTCACGGCCAAACATCTCCACATAGGCCAGCATATGATGGCCAAATGTAACGGGCTGCGCCACCTGCAAATGGGTGAACCCGGGCATGAGTGTATCCGTGTGGGCTAGCGCTTGGCCAAGCAAAGCGCTCTGTAATTCGCCAATACTCTCGTCAAAACCGTCCAGTTGATCGCGCACCCAAAGTCTAAAATCCGTTGCGACCTGGTCGTTCCGGGAACGCGCAGTGTGTAAACGACCAGCCGTTTCCCCGATTAGCTCGCTGAGGCGGGCTTCGATATTGAGGTGAATATCTTCGAACTCATCGCGGTAGGGAAATGTACCTGCACGTATTTCATCCAAAATATCATCAAGACCTTGTTGAATAGCAGCATTGTCAGTATCTGTGATGATACGCCCCATGGCCAACATATCCGCATGGGCTTTACTGCCGCGCACATCTTGTTCAGCCATATGTTTATCAAACCCGATAGAGACATTGATTGCTTGCATTATGTCCGAAGGTTTGTCAGAAAACCTACCACCCCACATTTTTTGCCCTTTAGAGAAGCCCCCTATTAACGAGTCTGTCATGTCAAATCCTCAAAATTCCAATTCAGTATCCAAAAAGCCTACTCTGGTTATTCGTAGACTGGCTATTCGCGTCATGTTATTTACCGCGCTTCTTGCCTGTATTTTCGTTATAGTGCAATCCTGCTCTTTGCAGAAGCCACCAAGCTTACAAAAATTTGCTAAAGGAGGGCTTAAAAAATTACAGATATTGGAAGTTCCGCCTGCACAACCAAAAATGACATTTAAGACCGCAAACGGCACAGACATTAGCCTTGCAGATTTTCACGGTCAGACGATTCTGCTAAATATATGGGCGACCTGGTGCGCGCCCTGCGTCGCCGAAATCCCCAGCCTCGACAAATTACAAGCACAAAGAGGCAGTGCAAGCTTCACCGTCGTCACCATAAGCATGGACAGACATATCGATGACGCTAAAGCCTTCTTCAAAAAGGCCAATATCAACAATTTACAATTATATATTGATCCGACCTATAGTATCAGCAATAAAATCGGGGTGCAGGGCATTCCGATTAGTGTTTTCTACAATCCCAGCGGTCAAGAAATTGCGCGTATTCCAGGCGACGTCGACTGGCAAAGCGCAGAAACCACCGCTTTATTGGACGCAATTTTATCAAATAATTAACGCTATTTGTTTGGGTAATCTAAATGCCATCTTGCTATTCCACGATTTGGGAAAATGTGAGGGCAGCAATGTTAAAAAAATATCTTAAAAACACGTCTGGAAATGTGGCTATCATGTTTGCTGTAAGTGTTATGACGATTCTCGTTGGGGTTGGAGCTGCGGCTGATTTTGCCTCGCTCAATTCAAAGAAGAACACCTATCAAAATTTAGCTGATGCGGCTGCGCTTGCGGCTGCCAGTTCGGGGGAAACTGACAAAGCAATCTTGGAACAAATTGCTACGACATATGTTGCAGAAGTAAATTTAACGGGCGACACTTTGAAAACCAAACTTAAATTCAGCAAAAAGGGTCATATACGGGTCACGGTACAGGGTCAGTATAAACCATTGCTTATGGGGATGTTTGGCAAGAAAATGAGCAAGGTAGCGGCTGTGGCAGAAGCGCCCTTGCCAGCCAGCGCACCTGTTAATATTGTTTTTGTCCTAGATACAACCGGCTCCATGAGCGGCGCACGAATGGCGTCGATGAAAAGTGCGGCAAACGATTTGCTGAACGAACTGGAAAATCTTGATGGAGACTCCGTTAAAGTATCCGTTATTCCATTTGCTGAATATGTGAATGTTGGCCTATCACGCAGGAACGAGATTTGGTTGGATGTTAATGATGATTCCGTAACGCCTTTACCTGATTCGTGCTATTACCCTGTTATTGGTACAACCAATTGCCGCGTAGTAAATACACCTTATATTCCGGCGCGACCAGCGGTACCGCCGAGAACATGCTATAATGATGGCGTGCCATATTCGTGCGGTGGTAGTGCCGCAAGGCCAGCCGTGCCCGCAGGTAGTCGTGAGGTTTGTGACAGGGTTTATAGTTCGACACAAGTCTGTAGGCCGCGCGAAAGTACCAGCAGATGGCGCGGGTGCGTCGGTTCGCGCAGTGCGCCGTGGAATGCCCGTGTTCGATATGATGGCAATAAAATACCTGGCCTGATGAACAGGTGGTGTGGGAAGGAAATATTACCACTGACCACAGACATCGGTGCCGCAAAAGCTAAAATCACCTCCCTAAGTGCCAGCGGCAATACATATTTACCTGCCGGGTTGGCATGGGGTTGGCGGGCATTAACACCCAGCATGCCGCTTACCGAGGCTGATGCGAAATTCAAAAAGAACCGCAGAAGCGTGATGATTTTAATGACGGACGGCGCGAATACAATGTCCCAATTCGGGCAGCTTCATGTAGACATGAACAATGCTAATTATGATTCACAACAGGCCGATACGTTATCAAAGAAATTATGCACTCAAATTAACAACAAAAATATCGAGCTTTTCTCAATCGCCTATGAAATGAGCGATATTACGGCAAAAAACATTCTGCGCGGATGCGCTTCTAAACCAGATATGTTCTTTGATGCCCGTGATGCTTCTCAGCTCAAAAAAGCGTTTGAAAACATTGGCGCTAGCCTTATTAAAATTCGCCTAAGCCATTAGAGCCTACTTTTGATTCAGAGCCTTGGTAATTTGAAGTAATTTTGCTTGCGGGTTCCATCTTGACATTACCAGTATAATGTTATAACCTCACTTTTAGGAGATTATAACATTATGAAACGTAGATTTCGCAGGAATGCAATTGAAGCGGATGTTGATATGACACCCATGCTGGACATTGTTTTTATCATGTTGATTTTCTTTATTGTCACAGCTACTTTTTTTGACGAGGGCGGCATTAAAATGACCCAACCCCAAGGCGCCCATGCTGGTGCTAAATCCATTAGTGTCTACCTTTACGCTGATGGTAGCGCAACTCTTGACGGGATAAGGGTAGGCATTAACAATATCCCCGACCGCGTACACTCCATTCGCGCCGAAGAACCACAAGCCGTTGTCATTCTAGGTGCCGACCGCAAGACTGCTCACGGCAAAGTCACTTATCTAAAAGATCGTCTCGATAGCGCCCACAT
>JALSHE010000045.1 GCA_026982415.1 Robiginitomaculum sp. | reverse complement strand
AGACTGGACAGATTTTGGACAGTTCTATTGCAAACGGCCACTAAAAGAGAGTGTACCGCTGGCTTTCGGTGCAACCGCGTCCTTAATCGTCCAGCGGATATGGGTAATATCCTCAGCCCGCGCCGCACGTTCGCTGCCGTCCGCTTGTAATACGCGTAAATCGTCACGCTTGACAAAAACCTTACCATCGTCGACTGAATAGGTGCTAATTGCCTGTTTGGTATCTGCACTACCATCAATATAATCGATCTCGCCGGGTATTGGCATAACCAATACAATATTCTCAGCGGGTTCAGCAGCGTCATTATAGTAATTGAGAGAATAAATGACTTTATCGCCCGGCGTAACCTTATCAGCCGCCTCGCGGGTAATTGTCTGGCTGCCGTCTACATTGCGCACAATTACCTCGCGCTCTACGGTTTGCGATGCAGTGAGCGCGAAAGCAGGTGCTACAAAACTAGTCGCCAATACTGCCAATGAACAAAATACTTTACGGTACATAAGAAGTCTCTTTTCTTTACGAAGCTGGTAAAATTATCCAACATCAAAACCACTATGAGTGTTAGTGCTTAATAATGTTTGAATCAGGCTGTAATTTCACCGTAATTTTTGAATATCTGCAATTTCATACGTTCATACCATCTCGTTTATCATAATTTTTTTATTGTTTTTCAATAATTATTATTGATTTACGATAATAAATGGCTATGACTAGAGAAAATAGATAGCAAAGAGGTCAACATGACACACGGTAATGATACAATGTCTGGTACAAGTAATGAACACTATGAGCGTCCCAAAAAAAGCTTTTTGGTGCGCGCCTTGAAATTTGTACTTCCCCTCATTGTTCTGTTTGCGGCTGCCGCAGGCATTATGTTCATGGGTAAGTTAAAACCCAAAGCCGAAACCAAGAACGAGCCACCAAGCGCAACCCCTGTTGTAACGGCCTATGCCGAGAGCCGTAGCGTTGAATTATCCGTGTCTTCACAAGGCGAGGTTCGTCCGCGCACCGAAATTAACCTGGCCGCTTTGGTTGGTGGCCGTGTGGAATGGTTGGCTTCGGGTTTTCTTGAGGGCGGGCGCATTAAAAAAGGTCAAATTATCCTGAGGCTCGAATCGGCTGAATATGATCTGCGCGTCACCCAAGCCGAGGCTAATGTCGCCCAAGCGCAAACCGTGCTTACCCGCGAAATATCCGAATCGGACATTGCGCGGCGCGATTGGGAAGATTTGGGTGAGGGTCAGGCCTCGCCTTTGACCTTGCGCGAGCCGCAAATGGCCGAAGCCCGCGCCCGCCTGGCCGCTGCCCAAGCTCAGCTCGACGAAGCTAAATTGCAACAAAGCCGCACAGTGGTTTATGCGCCATTTGATGGCCGGGTACGCGAAAGATTAGTCAGCTTGGGCGACACGATAAATGCAGGGCAAAATATCGGGCGGGTTTACGGCGTAGCTATCGCAGAAGTAAGACTGCCGCTGACCGATGTCGATATGGCACGGCTTGGTCTTGGTATTGGTTTTATGTCGACCAAAGCAAAGCCCGGCCCGGAAGCGGTTTTGTCGGCCACTATAGCTGGCGAACCACACACATGGCAGGGACGCATCACCCGCATCAGCTCCAGTTATGATCCAGCAACGCGGGTGCTGTTCGCTTACGCAGAAGTGGCCGACCCTTACGGCAAAGGCTCAGACAACGGCGTACCTTTGGCATCCGGTCTGTTCGTTAATGTCAAGATTGCCGGGCGTGAAGTGGTCAACAGTATCGTGGTGCCGCGCACTGCCCTACGCGGCTCTAACACAGTTTATATCGCTAACGATGATAAAACCTTGTCCTTGCGCACGGTCACTGTCGCATCTTCCAGCCGAGACATGGTGGTGATTAGCGCAGGCCTGACGTCCGGAGAGCAGGTTATTACTTCGCCCATACGCGGTGTGGCCGAGGGCATGAAAATTGAACTAGCGGATTTTAGTGAAGTTGACGACAAAACCCCAGCGGCCAACGCTCTGGAGGTAGGACAATGAGCACAATCATAAAATGGTGGGCGGAAAATACGGTTGCCGCCAATCTGCTGATGATCATTATTTTGATCGGCGGCCTTTTCAGCTTGATCACCATTGAAAAAGAAATGGAACCCTATGTAGAGTTCCCAGGCGCCATGGTACAGGTCACTTGGCTCGGTGCATCCCCACAAGACATAGAAGAACAAATCGTTGTCCGTCTCGAAGAAGCCGCGTCCCAAGTTAAAGGTATAGATAGGTTATGGGCCGAAGCTCAAGAGGGTGCTGGCTTTGTTTGGGTTATCGGCAAGCAAGACATAGACGGTGCGGCCTTTGTTCAGGACATCAAGCAAAGAGTCGATTCTATAAACGGCTTCCCTGCCGCCGCAGAGCCACCTGTTGTCAGTAGGTTTGAGAACCGAAGCGAAGTCATCCGGGTCGCGGTATCCGGCGAAGTTGATGAGCGGCTCCTCAAGCGGACAGCAGAGAAAATCCGCCGCGAAATAGCGCTACTTCCCTATGTTCCGTCCGTTGGATTATTTGGGGTGCGCGGCGAGGAAGTGTCTATTGAAGTTTCCGAGACGGCGCTTAAATCTTACGGCTTAACGCTGGGTGAAGTCGCGGCTGCCGTGCGGGCAACATCGGTAAATTCCTCGTCCGGCACTATACGCACGGGCATTGGTAATGTACAATTACGAACCCGAAATTTGGCTGATACCCGCGAAGAATTTGAGAAAATTATAATCCGCCAAACCTCCAGTGGTGCCGTAGTGCGTGTCTCCAATGTGGCCACAGTTATCGACGGGTTTGAGCAAGTTAATTTGATGGCCACAGTTAACGGCGAGCATACAATATTGGTGCAGGTTATGAGCGGTTCCAATATGGACATCGTCAAAATGGCCGAAGCTGTCAAAGGCTATATTGAGAAGGCATCGAAAGATCTGCCGCCCGGTATCAGCATGACTTTGTGGAACGATAATTCGGAAGTTTATTCTGGGCGTATGCATACAATTACTTCAAACTTTTCTATGGGCTTGGTGTTGGTATTTATAACTTTAATCATGTTCCTACGGTTCAGAATAGCGTTTTGGGTCGCGGTCGGCATTACCGTTGCCTTTGCAGGTGGGCTGGCATTTCTGCCCATGAATGGCGTATCATTTAATATGATTTCCACATTCGCTTTCTTACTGGTTTTGGGGGTAATTGTTGATGATGCGATTATTGTCGGGGAGGCCATACATGCGCGAACCGAAGAGGGCGAAACCGGATTAGAGGCGGCGGTTAACGGCACGAAAATGGTGATCAAACCTGTTATTTTTGCCGTGCTGACAACCATGATATTCTTTGCGCCTTGGATGTTTTTATCGGGGCCAACCAAAGAATTTACCCGTGCGATTTCGCTGGTAGTCATCTTGGCGCTGACATTTTCACTCATCGAAAGTCTGTTGATATTACCAGCGCATTTATCCCACTTAAAACCAGTGAACCCTAAAAACCCGTTGACCCGTTTCCAAAATCGTTTGGCGGACAGCATGGTTTGGGCCGCCCATAACTGGTATCGTCCCGTCATGATATTTGCCTTGCGTCGCCGCTACCTAACGGCGGCAACATTTATTGGCGCCATGCTTTTGTCCATAGGTCTATTGACCAATGGTATTGTCAA
>JALSHE010000044.1 GCA_026982415.1 Robiginitomaculum sp. | reverse complement strand
TAAAGCAAATATACCCCACCCAAAAAACCCATGGATAAGATTTCTCTTTGGAGAGAAATAGGATAATATTTCCAGTTATTTCAATAGGTTAAAGAGTTTACACGTTCATATCTCTCCCTACCGCGCGCCTATCAATCAACCCCAAGGGCGTGACTTTCTCGTTTTCGGGTTTGCCTTTCTAATCACCAGCCCCTCCTGCGCAACATAAATATCCTGTGCGCCGCTCTGTGCTAACCCGAAAGCATCTATTATCGGCACTGCGCAGCGCCTCTTTACGCGGGAGCCTGCTTCGCGGGTTGTTAGAATGACTAGGTTCGAATCCGTGCATGCCTCTGCGACGCCTTCTGGCTCAACAACTATGCTGATAATTTTCCCCTTCAGGTTTATGCGGCAGGCGAGCATGTCGCAAAGATTGTCTATGTCCGTATATGCTCTGCGTTTCGCAGTCCGCAACCCCGCTTGCTCGGTAAATCTGTCGCGCCCGAAGCCGTCGCCGCGCATCCGGTCTACTCTCAGGATATTTACGCTGTCTGGATCCCAAAATGCAATACGGGCTTCGGCGGAAATACGCATATCGGGGCGCTCTATGCCAGCCCAGAGAATGCACGACAAAACAATGGTGGCAACACCTGCAAACCGGATGTTCTTTGGCCCCAAACACAGGAAAATAAACCCAAGTGCAAATATGCTGATGACCACAGCATTTGCGCCTTTGATATATAAGAGCGCCCATTTCATTTCGCTAACCCAGGTGGCTACGGCCAGTACATAATCAAGCCCCACTCCCATGACCCAAAGCGGATATTTATCAAACCCGAGCGGCATGACTAGAACCGCTAAAAAACCAGCGGGCATGACAACCATGGTAAACATCGGCATGGCCAGTAAATTTGCGATAAAACCGAGCCGTGCGAAGCGGTGAAAATGTAGAGCTGCAAAGCCGCCTGTGGCTGCACCGGCAACAAAGCTGGTCACGGAAATGCCGATAAACCCATTCCATGTCCGCTGCAAAATATTGCCGCGCCCATTAAATGAACCCGTAAATTCGCGCCTGTCTGCCCATGAGCGGTACACTGCTACCAATGCCGCCGTCGCAGAGAACGACATTTGAAACCCGGCACTCAGCAGGCTTTCCGGGTGAAGCATAAGCGTAATCGCCGCCGCCAAAGCTACCGAACGCATGGACACGGCACGGCGACCCGCTATCACCGCAATGAACACGATTACTGCCATGATAAAAGCCCGCTGGGTCGAGACGCTGGCTCCGGAGATTAGCAAATATATAGTCGCTATTATAATACCGACCACAGCAGCCCATTTGCGCATATCATAGCGCCGCGCTAAAGGGCCTATACTGGCGAGAAAAAGCGAGGCTAGAAAATACGCACCTCCTGCCAACAACCCCATATGCAGACCAGATATAGCCAACAAGTGCGCAAGCCCGGCACGGCGCAGTGCGGTCGATTGTTGCGGCGGAATACCGGAGCGGTCACCAGTCAGCAAAGCTGCTTGTAGTCCAGCCGTGCGCGGCGGCGCCCTCGCCTGGATACGGCGCGACAAGGCATACCGAAATTTGACCAATTGACGCTTGGCACGCTCTCCCGTGGGAAGCTCGCCTAATTCGGCGGTTTTAGCTCTTGAAATCGCAAAGCCGTAACCACCAATTTGCTTATAATATGCCGCCCGCGCAGAGTCGTAACCACCAACAATGGCAGGCACGGGCGGGGCAGACAGCACCGCTTTTAACTGCACGCTATCCCCGGGCTTAAAACCGTAAGGCTTTACCCGAACGCGCACCCGTTTTGGTGTTTGCGCTGGCGTTCGCCTTTCCATCGTCTGCACCCTGATATAGAAATGCTGCAGTTTGCCAGAACTTTGAATATCTTCAATCCAGCCCGTGAAGCTGTAGGTACGATCCATTTTCATTAGTATTGGTGCCTCGACAGATCGTGTATGATGAACGGCGCGCGTAAAGCCTGCGGCCAGAAATAAGGCTAGCAAGATAAATTCATGGGTAATGGGGCGGCTTCGCACCAGAAACAACGATATATAAAGCACAGAGCAAATAACAACTGCCCACAACAATTCTGGCTCCGTGCGCCAGCCAAAATAAGCGACGATACCAATCCCGAAAGCCACCAGACACCACTCAAACCGCGCACGGCTGAGCGTATCTACGAATACGCGGCTAGCAGATGCCATATACCCGAAAATACTTCCGGTATTCGCCGTGTTTGCTCTGTCAATCCGTGCGCCCTTTATGGTAAGCTCCTCTTATCATAAACTCTTGATCGGCCTCATCCATGTCCCCAAAACAACATACAAGTAAAGTTGTAACACGTTTTGCACCCTCGCCTACAGGCTTTTTGCATATTGGCGGGGCGCGCACGGCTTTGTTTAGTTATTATTTTGCCCGCAGGCACGGCGGTGAATTTCGCCTGCGCGTTGAGGACACCGACAAAAAGCGCTCTACCGCCGAGGCTACACAAGCCATTTTGGATGGTATGGACTGGCTCGGCCTAGTCCACGACGGCGATATTGTTTACCAGAGCAAAAATGCGGATAATCACCGCGCCGCCGCCGAAGCACTGGTTGAGAGCGGTCATGCTTATTTGTGCTACCTCACTGACGACGAGATTGCGGCGGAACGCGAAACCTCTCGCGCCGAGGGCCGCGCCTTTCGCTCTAAATGGCGAGACGGTGGCAGCACGCCCAAAGATGCGCCTTTCGTTGTCCGTTTCAAAGTCCCAGACGGCAAGACGACTATCCGCGACCAAGTCCAAGGCGAGGTCACATGGGATAACAAAGATTTCGATGATTTGATATTGCTACGGGCTGATGGTAGTCCGGTTTACATGCTCGCCGTTGTGGTCGATGATCATGATATGGGCGTTACCCACGTCATTCGCGGTGATGATCATTTGATCAATGCCGGGCGACAAAAATTGATATATCAGGCGCTCGGCTGGGACGTGCCGGACTTCACCCATGTGCCTTTAATCTTTGGCCCGGACGGCAAAAAACTTTCCAAACGCCACGGTGCGCTCGGCGTAGATGCCTATGCCGATATGGGGTATTTGCCCGCAGGTCTGCGCAATTATCTCACGCGCCTTGGCTGGAGCCGAGGCGATATGGAAATATTCGACGATGCGGACGTCACTGAGGTTTTCGAGCTTTCCGACATTAACAAAGCCCCCGCCCGGCTAGATTTTGACAAGATGGCCTTTATCAACGGCGAGCATATGGTGCGGGCTGATGTGGACACACTCTTGTCTTACGGCAAAAAGTTCTTTGAAGATAAAAATGGTGGCACTTTGAACACCGCACAGATCGACCGCCTGACCAATGCCTTGCCCCATATTGTCTCTCGCGCTAACACCATGATTGAACTCGCGGACAAAGCTTTCTTTGTTACCCGCGAACGCCCTATAGAAATTACCGGAAAAGCTAAGAAACCTCTGAAACCGGACACAGAGTCGCGACTTAGGGATTTGCTTTCTGTATTGAAAGCTATTAAGAATGACACGTGGATCGACCAAAATATATTGGAACATCTACAGGCGTATATCGCCAAAGAGGATATTGGGTTTGGCAAGATCGGCGCACCACTACGAGCTTGTTTAACTGGCGGGGCGGCATCCCCAGATTTGTCGTTGGTATTGGAGTTGTTGGGGCGGGATGAAGCACTGGGCAGGATTGAAGACTGCCTGAATACATATTTTTAGGAAACATATTTTTAGAGGATACAAAGGAAAATGGAAAACAAAATTGAAAATCGCGGCACAGCCAAAATTGAACTTGGCGGCAAAAGCTTTGAGCTTCCCGTCTACGGCGGCTCTATGGGGCCAGACGCGGTTGATGTGCGCACCCTATACAAAAACTCAGGGCATTTCACTTTTGACCCCGGCTATACCTCTACCGCCAGTACGGAAAGTCAGATTACATTTATCGACGGCATTAAAGGGCAACTTCTCTATCGTGGTTACCCGATCGAACAATTGGCCGAACAGTCAACATTTTTGGAAACATCCTATCTGCTCATCAACGGCGAACTGCCGACCGCAGAGCAAAATGCAGAGTTTACCAACACCATCACCCGCCACACCATGTTGCACGAGCAAGTCGAACGTTTCTTCCACGGCTTTCGCCGCGATGCTCACCCCATGGCCATGGTTTGCGCCACCGTCGGCGCTCTGTCCGCGTTTTATCACGACAGCACCGATATTAACGACAACGCCCAGCGCGATTTAGCCGTGGTTCGTCTCATAGCCAAAATGCCAACCATTGCGGCGCGTGCCTATAAATACTCCATCGGCCAGCCCCATGTCTATCCTGACAACTCGCTGTGCTATTCGGAAAATTTCCTGAAAATGTGTTTTTCTGTGCCAACCGAGGAATATGTGGTTAGCCCGGTGATCGTCGATGCTATGGACAAAATCTTTATTTTGCACGCCGACCACGAGCAAAACGCTTCGACCTCAACCGTGCGCCTAGCAGGCTCGTCCGGTGCCAATCCGTTCGCCTGTATCGCGGCGGGTGTGGCTTGTCTCTGGGGGCCGTCACACGGCGGGGCTAATGAAGCATGTCTGAACATGCTCAAGGAAATCGGCACAGTAGACCGCATCCCAGAATTTATCGCCCGCGCCAAAGACCGCAATGACCCGTTCCGCCTCATGGGTTTTGGTCACCGCGTTTATAAAAATTATGACCCGCGCGCCAAAGTTATGCAAAAAACTGCCCATGCGGTTCTGGCTGAACTGAACATCACCGATAATCCAATCCTTGATGTGGCTATGGAACTGGAACGCATCGCCCTGAACGACGAATATTTCATTGAGAAAAAACTGTTCCCGAATGTAGATTTCTACTCCGGCACAGTACTCTCCGCCCTCGGTTTCCCGACATCAATGTTTACAGTGCTGTTCGCCCTCGCCCGCACAGTGGGCTGGATTTCCCAGTGGAACGAAATGCTGGAAGACAAATCCCAACGCATAGGCCGCCCAAGACAAATCTACACAGGCGCACCACTTCGCGATTATGTACCTATGGGGGAACGATAGAAGCTTATGTAAGTTTGCGCCGCGTTAGGTATGTTCCGAAGAAAAGTTCGACAACACCTACAACAATGGGAACTACAAAAACTGGCTCTAATTGCCTAAACAGAAACAAAGCCCCGACAAAAGCAAGTAACGTCCCGAGGATGATAAATATATTAAGCCCATAAATCCTTTGAAAGGCGACATAGCGCAAGCCGATAACTATAGCCATGACAGGGTAAAATAATGCCTGATTTTGTACGGACAAAATATAGGCAAGGAAAAGCCCGCCAAACAGGAGTGGCAATGTGAGCAAGGATAAGCGAATCAGACCCTTATCTGGCGCCGCCGCTTCCTGCTTCATTTTGTTTTCTACCAGTACCGATACAGGATGGATTAGCATGCCCCCGATAAAGAAAGCAATCATGCCGCCATTAAACCCTATGAACGTTGTAACAATTGCGGCGATCAACCAAACTAGACCAGAAATAATAACTCCGGGTCCGCCATTAATATAATTGTGCCTCATACTTGATTGGGCATCTGCAAGCATAAAATTTCCTGACTAGAGGGCGAAATATACATTAGAGCGCTCCCTGATATGTAATAAATTACAGTAAAGGTAAATAGCAGTTTTAAATATTTTAGCAAAACATAAGGGCGATAATAGCTGATTATTACTTAGGCTCAGGATCTATTAAATAGACCCAAAACGGCCTTGGCAGCGCGGGTGTTTGAGTTTTGGTTTTGGGTTTCGCCGCCGCTGCGCATTTTTGCTGTTGCTACTTTGAGAGCCTGGCTCGCCTGTTCGCGTGCTTGTTTGTCTTGCAAATATTTCAGCGCCGCATTGGCCAGGTTGTCACCCGTGCAATCTGTCTGGATAAACTCTGGCATCAGTTCCGCGCCGGCTGCTATGTTGACTATGGATACATAATCCGGCTTGTAGAGGCGGCTGGCAATCATATAGGTCAGCGCGTTCAGTTTGTAGCCGACCACCGTCGGCACGCCTGCTATCGCAAGCTGGCTGGTTACGGTGCCAGAGCAAGCAATGGCGGCATCTGCGGCGGCAAAGCAATCGAGCTTACGGTCTTCCTTGAGGAGTATCACATCTTGTAAATTGCGGTATTGGGCAGCGGCGGCCAATACATCTTCGGATATGGTATCTGACACAGGCGAGACGATGATGAGGTTTGGCAGTGTCTTTTTGAGAATATACATTGCGTCCCCGAACGGCTCGGCCAGTCTTTGTATCTCGGATAGCCGACTACCGAACAGCATGACCAGCACCGGAGCCTCGTCGGGGATATTATACTCTCTGCGCAAGCCCGCGCCGTTGCCGCCGCTATAATCTTCATCAAAGACTGGGTTGCCCACATAAACCGTATTGAGGCCGTGCTTGGTGAAATACGGGGCATCAAAACTATGTATGGTTAGGAGATGGTCTACCAACCCTGCTAAAACCTTCGCTCGCCCCTCACGCATAGCCCAAACTTGCGGTGCGACATATTTTATGATTTGTCCTTTAAAGCCTTGTTTTTTCAGGCGTTTTGCGACACGAGCCATAAAACCCCAACTATCGATTAAGACTGCCGCATCGGCTTTTGAAGTGATGATGGCATCCGTAGCCTGTGCGACACGCTCCATTATGACAGGATAAGATTTTAGCCCTTCAATAAACCCCAATATGGACAGCGGGCTAATATCTATGGCGCTTTCCAAGCCCTCTCCCGCAAGAGCCGAACCACCGATTGCCGACAATGTGATTTTGTCGCCCGTTTGCTTTCTAAGTTGCCGCGCAAGACCAGCCCCAAGTTCGTCTCCGGACTTTTCGGCGGCTACAATATAGATATGCGGCTTAGTCATCTGGCGTAGCACCATAAACGAATAAGCCGTATTTGTCCGCTAATGCGCGGACTTCGGAACGGTTCATGACGAAAGCTTTGCCTGCAACGAGGACAATTCCGTCCATATTAGCCTTGGCCGCCATCTCTATGGTCGCCGGACCTATGGTCGGCATATCGACCCGGCTTTCTTGGTCTGGTTTCAAGCATTTGGCTAACACGCCGCCGCGCACGGCTTTGGGTAATTCTGCTACCCGCCCCAGCATTTTATCCGTACCCTCTTGGGCTTCAACGGCCAGCACCAGACCTTTATTGACCACGGCGCCTTGACCAATATCTGCCGAACCAATAAGCACGGCGATATTCATGGCTTTTTCTATATCTTTTAGATGGGCAGCGGTCGGCTTTACTTTGCCCAAAGGCCCAACTTCAATTAATGACGCGGCGCAAATATCTTGGGGTGCTAGAATTTCAAAGCCCTCTTTCTCGAACAATGACACCATGAATTTAAGTAACCCATCGTCGCCCTTGGCCGCAGCAGCGGCGACTTTGGCCAAGAGGGGAAGATCGCGTATACTCGGCTTAATCGCGGAAAAATCGGGGCGCGAGACATTGCCGGCAAAGGTTACATGGGTACATTTTTCTTGCTTGAAGCGCTTGATAAGCGCCCGAAATTCCACAAACCCAAAAGTATCCGCGTCGGCGGTAAAGTCGGACGGCTCGGCGAAGCTTTTCAAGGCGGCTACGAACACTTTATACCCTTGCGCCTGGGCATCTTTGATGACTTCATGGGGTAACGAGCCGCCGCCTGCTATTAAGCCAATTTTTCCTATCTGCCCCATTTAAGGTTTTCCGGGTAAGCAGACCGGGCGCTTATCCGCTGATTTAATGAATGCGACAATTTTCATAATTTGTGCGTGGTCTGCATATTGCATCTCGACTTCAGCTAATCGGCCTTGGAAATTACCTTCCGCTGAAAAAATCAAATGGTAGGCAGTTCTCAAATCATGAATTTCAGACTTGCTAAACCCCGAGCGTTTCAAACCCACCACATTCAAACCGTTCAAAACCTGCTTATTGCCGACTGAAATGCCGAACGGAATTACATCTTTCACCACCGTGGTCATACCACCGATAAATGCATTATTGCCGATGCGAGTGAATTGATGGACGGCACACAGCCCACCTATAATAACATTATCTCCAATAGTCACACAGCCGCCAACCTGGGTTCCGTTGGATAGAACAACATTGTTACCGACTAATCCCTCATGCGCCACATGTGTGCCGTACATAAAATAACAATCATCACCAATAATAGTTTCTGGGCGTCCTGCATCCGAACCGGGATGGATATTCACAGATTCGCGCAAAATGGTTCGCGCACCAATTTTAAGGCTAACCGGACCACCCTTATGTTTAGTATCTTGCGGCGGATGCCCCAGAGCGACGAATGGGTAGACCTCACAATCTTCCCCAACCTCTGTGTTTCCCGCAATGTTCACTTGGCTGATTAATTTAACGCCATCAGCTAATTTCACATCTGGGCCGACAACGCAAAGCGGGCCAATTTCGACGTCCTCGCCCAGTTGCGCCTTGCTGTCCACATGGGCAGACGGGTGGATATTTACGCTCATTTTAGTCCCCGGGTTTTTGTTATCATTTTTTATCAGTTAAAGCAGCAGAAAATTCCAATCGCATCACCAGGCCGCCTTCTACTTCGACCCGACCAGAAAATTTATATAATTGTCTACGCTTTTTTATCAATTCACAATAGACACAAAGCGTTTCATTAGGCTTCACAAATTTCCGAAAACGGGTTTTGTCGAAGCCAGTGAAGGCTAGCAAATGCTCATTATGATCAAAGTCACCGCGAAGTGCTGCAAGAAGCGCCCCCGCTTGTCCAATACATTCCATTATCACCACGCCCGGCATGATAGGGTTATTCGGAAAATGGCCGGCAAAATAAAATGCGTCTGGTTTTGTCTCTACCTCAGTAACTATTGATTCGCCGTCAAATTTTGTAACGCGGTCAAGCATCAACATTGGGCGGCGGTGAGGTAGGTATTGCTCGATGATTTCCTGGCCAAATGGGAGTGTCAATGGCGATTTCATGAAGAACGCCTTGGTTTCTTTTCAATCAATTTTCTCAGCATACTAATTTGGCGCATATGATCTCTTGCAGGCATAGCTGGAATACCACTCCATGTCGCGCCAGCTGGAACATCGCGCATGGGTGACGCGAAGGCAAATAGAATAGCGCCATCTCCAATATTGATATGATCGGGGATACCAGACCGCCCGCCCATAATTACACCGTCCCCAATATTGCAGCTCCCAGAAATACCTACATTGGCCGCAAACATACAATTTTTTCCGATACGGACATTGTGTGCGATCTGGATTAAATTATCTAGCTTTGTACCGTCCCCGATACTGGTATCACCAAACATGGCGCGGTCTATGCAGGTTTGGCAGCCGACGGAAACATTATCGCCTAGTACAACGCGGCCAACATGGAGAATATCAACCCCTCCGTCAATGCCGACGGCTACACCGAAGCCATCGCCGCCCAAAATGGCACCACTTTGAACAACGCAATTATCACCAAGAATTGAAAATAAAATCGTAGCATTAGCGCGTATTCGGCAGTTTTTCCCAATCACGACACCAGCACCAATAACCGCATTGGCGCCAATTGTTGTGCCTGAACCAATCTGCACATTTGCGCCGATAACCACGCCGGGTGCAATATCCACGTCTTTGAAAGATGTATTACCAGTCGCACCATACCCTATTGGGTGGTATAGTTTTTTGAGAACATGCGCAAAATTGGCTCTTGGATAATCGGTAACAATTGGCACAATACCCTGCGCACTCACTAAAGCAGCTTTATCAGGTTTAACAAAGCAGATGCCAGCCTTGCAACTGTCTAGTTTCTTGAGGCCGCGCTTACCCTCAATATAAGTGATGTCTGAAACACCCGCCTTATCAACGGGTGCTGCGTTTTCGATAATAATATCGCAGAACTGCCCCTCGGGGATGTCTACATCAAGCCCGTCTAATAATTCCACCAAAGAGAACGGGCCAAGGTGTTTATAAAACCGTTTGTCCACCATGGTTAGCTTTCTTAATCGATGGTTTTATTTGCCCTGAGTTGGCAAAGGCTTACGCGGCAAGCGCTCGCGAACAACCGAAACTGTACGCATTTGCGCGTTCAAGCGGCTAATAACAGCGTCCGTAATGTCTGCCTTGTCGCTCGTATAAATAACCACAGAACGGTCCATAATAACATCGGCGTTTTTCTCGGCTACAATAGCTTTTAAGATAGTTTCAAGCTTTGTGTTGATTTTATTGAGCGCCTTTTGCTCGGTGATTTGCAATTCAGTTTGCTTATATTTAGCTTCCAACTGGGATTTTTGCGAATTTGTTTGCAAAGTTTTTGCCCGTTGTTGAAGGTCAGGCCGTGATTTCAAAGCATCTACGCTCATATTTTTCAGCTCTGCCATCAAACGGTCTCGCTCGGATTTCATCGGCGCGACTTGTGCTTTCATCTCAGTTTCCATTTGCTTGCTAATGGATGTTATTTGACGGTTTACATGCTTACCAACGTCAGAATCTCGTAATACCCGTGATTGGTCTACGACCAAAACCGTAGACTGCGCCAACGCCGAGTTGGAAAATGTTACCATTGCCACCGCTGCGAAAACAATGGCCTTCTTTAAATTAATCAATTTCATCTTAGAACCTTGTACTTGTGTTAAACTGGAATGATTTAGTTTCATCAAAATCTTCCTTGGCGAGCGGCACTGTAAAGTCGAACCGGATAGGCCCAAACGGCGAATTCCAGAAAATACTTGCGCCGGCTACAGAACGGATAGTCAATTCATCGCGAATGACCGTCCCTGCAACATTAGAGTTTTTAAACTCGTCATCCAGAAGACCTACTGTTCCAGCCTCGATAAATACACTACCCAATAAGGATGCGACAAGCGGAAAACTCACCTCGGCAACAGCATGGCCATAAGCATTACCACCAAGAGCGTTAAGCCGCCGTATTGCGACGCCGTTTTCATCAACCAGCACTGCACGCGGCCCAATCCCCGCATTATCAAAGCCACGGAATGTACGTGAGCCTTTAAAGAACCTGTCATTAATTTGTATGGGATCTCCGCCCCAACCTGTAATATATCCGCCAGATAATTTAGCAGAGGCAACAACATCTTTGAACAGCCCATAATAAGTGGAACCGCGAAATTCGGAACGCAAGTATTTCACATCGCCGCCAATACCAGCAAAGTCCTGGGTAAAGAACATGTCAAAACCACGTGTCGGGGTTATTGGATCATTTCTGCGATCCCAACCAAAGGTATATCCCAACACGGAGGACAAACGGTTATTACCTTGCTGGCAGAGCAAAGGATTTGACTGTGACAATGTTGCCGAGCAAGTAACTTGCTCTTGGCGTAGCGCGTACCGCCCCTGCAAAGTCGTGAACTCAGTTAAACGAAATGCCAGTGTTGTTTGCCCACCAATACGTGTGGAACGAAAACCGGCCTCGTCAAAAAAATCATTGGTAATGTTAAACAACTCGACGCCAGCTGCCATATTCCGGTTCAAGAAACGTGGTTCCGTAAAGCGCAAATCAATTTCCTGACGATTTGAACTAGCGCGGACAGCAAGTTTTAACTGTTGCCCACGTCCGCGTAGATTTCTCTGAGAGATAGAAAAATCCACTAAAAACCTATCAGCCGACGAGAAGCCTGCGGAGAATGACAATTCCCCGGTTGGTTGCTCGGTCACCTTCACCTCGACAACGGCTCTGTCTGGTGTCGAGCCTTGAGTTTCGGTTATTTCAACCTCCTCAAAAAACCGCAATCCGCGCACACGGTTTTTTGAACGGTCGAGCAAAATCCGGTTAAAAGCATCACCCTCGACCAATTCCATCTCGCGGCGGATTACGTAATCGAGTGTCGTCGTATTACCAACAATATCAATGCGCTCAATATAAACCCGCGGCCCTTCAATCATATTAAAGACCAAATCTACGGTTTTGGTTTCGCGGTTACGTTTGATTTGCGGTTGAATATCCACGAAAGCATAACCTGCGGCACCAGAAGCAAATGTTAACGTATCAATGGCATTTTCCATATCGCTGGAACGGTAAATTCGACCAGTTTTAATGGGGACAATGGCTTCGAGGACTTTCTTATCCAGAGTTTCAAGTTCTGTCTCAACCGAAATATCGCCCCAAGTATATTCTTGGCCTTCATCTACGGTAAAAGTGATATAAAAATCTTTCTGGTTTGGCACCAATTCTGCGACCGCAGAAACCACGCGGAAATCGGCAAAACCACGGTCAGTATAAAACGTCCGGATTTGTTCGCGGTCATACTCAAGTCTGTTTGGATCATAATTATCGTTGGAGCCAAAAAACTTCCACCAAATCGATTCTTTAGTGGCCAATTGTTTGCGCAGACGACGGTCGGAAAACTCGTTATTGCCAATAAAATTTATGCGTCTTACGCCCGTTGTTGGGCCTTCGGTAATTTCAAAGATTAAATCAACCCGGTTTTGTGGCTGCTGTACAACCTTTGGCGTAACCTGTGCGGCAAAACGACCGGATTGACTATAGAGATCAATAACACGCTGCACATCGGCCTGCACCCGAGAGCGGGTAAAGACGGAACGGGGGGCGGCTTCTAATTCATCAGTAATCTTTTCGGTTTTCAGCGCTTTATTGCCCTCGACAATCACACGGTTGATAATCGGGTTTTCCACGACGCGGATGACCAAATTGCCGTCCGCCGGTTCAATTAAAACATCGGCGAACAACCCCGTTGCAAAAAGTGTTTTAATCGACAAATCGACCCGTTCATCACTGTAACGGTCGCCAGGGGCTATTAACAAATATGAAGCGACAGTATTAGCCTCGACGCGCTGATTGCCGATAACTTTTATGGACTTAATAAAATCCGGGCGATTTTGCACGTTTTCCGGGTCTTGAGCATACACAGCGGGCGCAAACATTGTGCTCATGCCCAGCAGAACAAACCCTGTCAATGCAAACAGGTACATACGCAAATATTTATAGCTAGTGGTCTTTATCATAAACCCTACATCTATCCTGTCTTATTGAACAAGCTCGACACATAGCCGATATCGTTCAGAGTTAAAACCAAAAACAGGGAGATAAGCACGGCAAAGCCAATACGAAACCCTATTTCTTGTGCCCGCACACTTAACGGGCGCCGCATCACAGCTTCATAGCCGTAGTACATCAAATGTCCACCGTCTAAAACAGGAATTGGCATTAAATTTGCGAAACCTAAGCCGACGGAAAGCATGGCGGCTATGGACAATAAGTTGATCGCAAATGCCTTAAACCTATCTCCGGCACTGCCCTCAATATTGGCAGACATCACCCCAATTTTACCAGTTATCGCTAAAATTTTTACAGGTCCTCCAAGAGCCTTACCGTCTTCTTTGCCTTGAAAAATACGGCCAATATATTTACCCGTATTGGCCAGTGTGGTACCGACATTCTCAACGCCGTACACCGCCGCTTGCGGCAAATTATAGTCTTTGCGAACGACCGCGCCACCTATGGCAACGTCAATCATACCGCCCGTCATCCGGCCACCAATCCCGTCTTTTTTAGCGCGGCGCTCTGGCGTTACGGTCAAATCGACCTTTTCGTTACCGCGCTGAACTTGCACCGACAATTGCTCCCCGCTGTTGAGCGTAATAATTTGAATAACTTCATTAACGTCGAACATCGGCTTGCCATTTATAGACAAGATTGTATCTTCTGGCATAAAGCCAGCCAAAGCCGCAGGGCCGCCCGGTGTAATCTTAGCTATTTGTGCAGCGCGGTGATTGGTGCCAAATCCCCATGCCAGCATCATGAATAAAAATGCAGCCAAAATGAAATTGGCCATAGGTCCCGCAAACGCCACTAATGCTCGCTGATATAACGGCTTAAAATGCAAAACCGATTTCCACACATCCTTGCCGTGCTTGCTATCCATTTCGGCTTTAATTTTGGCAAGTTCTTCAGAGTCCGGATTGCTGGCTGCGCCTGCATCACCGAGGAATTTTACATAGCCCCCCAGCGGAAAGCGCGATAAGACCCATTCTGTTCCAGATTTTGCCTTGTAACGCAACACAGGTTTACCGAAACCAATTGAGAACCGCTCGACGGCCACGCCGAAAAAGCGTCCCACAGAATAGTGCCCCAGTTCGTGGATAAACACCAACATACCAAGCACAAAGGCAAAGCTGAACAAGCCAATCAGCCCGTTAAATATCCATTCCAGCATTTAAATTTTCCCTACTCTACCACGAGCTATAATCCGCGCACGCTCATCAATATCTAGCACGTCTTGTATCGCCCGCAGGGGTGTAGCAAAACTCTTTTCACTTTTAAAGTGGTTCATGACAGATTCTATACACTTTGTAAGGGCAGAGAAATCTAGTTTTTCTTGCAAAAACGCCTCCACAGCCACTTCATTGGCCGCATTCAGCACGGTTGGTGCCATACCGCCTGCCTCCAGAGCCGCCCGTGCCAGCCGTAAAGCTGGGAATTTGTCAGGGTCTGGCGGATAAAACTCTAACTTCCCGACGTGTGCAAAGTCCAATTGCTTAACACTCGTCTCCATACGCTCCGGCCAAGCCAAAGCATAAGCGATTGGAGTGCGCATATCGGGCGAACCCATTTGTGCCAAGACCGACCCGTCTACATATTCCACCATGGAGTGGATAATAGATTGGGGATGTACGATAATGTCGATTTCGGCAGACGGGCGCGCGAACAAATAGCTAGCCTCGATAAGTTCAAGTCCCTTGTTCATCAAAGTCGCCGAATCGATGGAAATTTTCGCGCCCATATCCCAGACCGGATGATTGAGCGCCTGTTCGCGGGTGACGGATTGTAACTGCTCTACTGTAAACTCTCGGAACGGCCCGCCGGACGCCGTTAATATCAAACGCCGCACTTCCTTGGGGCGCTCGGTGTTGAGAACTTGGAATATAGCATTATGCTCAGAATCTACGGGCAAAAGCGTGGTGCCAGTACGCGCAACCGCGTCCATGAACAAATCGCCAGCGCAAACAAGACATTCTTTATTGGCTAGCCCAACCGATGCCCCCTGCTCTACCGCCGCCAATGTAGGCTCTAGCCCTGCCGCGCCGACAATCGCCGCCATGATGAAATCCGAAGGCCAGGCACCAGCTTCGATAACGGCTTCGCGGCCAATACCAATTTTAATGCCCGTGCCAGCTAACGCGTCTCTCAGAACATCTTGGTTAGCCCCATCACCAAGCGCAACGAATTCCGGACGGAACGCCAAAGCTTGTTTGGCTAGTTCTTGCGCATTAGTATAGGCGCTTAGACAGACTATTTTGTACGCATCCGGGGCGCTATCGCGGATTAGGCTTAATGTGCTTTCGCCGATAGACCCGGTCGAGCCTAATATAGTGACGCGTTTTGCCATACCGTATTATACGCCGACCATTGGCCAAATGCTCGGCCAAATCAAAAGCACCGCCGCCGCAACAACAACGGCAAGCATCAAACTATCCATCCTATCGAGAATACCGCCATGCCCGGGAATGAGGCCGCCTGCATCTTTCACTTTCAGTTTTCGCTTGATAATCGATTCGAGCAAATCTCCCAAGACCGCAAAAGCCACAATCGGAATAGCCAACAAAGCCCCATAAGCCGGGCTAAACCCGATAATCCATGCGGCCAAAGCCCCAAATAATGCGCCAAATACAAAGCCGCTAATCAAGCCCGACCAGGTTTTATTCGGGCTAACTTTCGGGATAAGCTTCGGTCCCTTCAGGGTTGAACCACCCAAATATGCAAACGAATCTGCGGCTATCACGACCACAACAAGAAAAACAAACTTCGCAAATCCAGCAGCTTGCACCCCGGCAATATCGCCGCGCAACCAAAGAACAGCCAAACTCGGCAACAGCACATATAACACACCAAACCCAGCCCAAAGTCCACCGCCGCGCCTTGCCCGTTCTAATGTGGCGAGCGCACCAGTGAATCCGACCGATGCCAAAGCCCATTTCCAATTATCCACGCCCCATATCCCGAACTGCGCCAGACCTAGTGCCAGTGATAGTCCGGCCACGGGGATAATCAGAGCCAATTTAGTTTGCCCAGCATCACTCATCCGCACCCATTCATAAATGACACGGGTGCAAACAAGAGCAATAAACACCGCCAAAACCCAGCCACCAAAATACAATGGCACACCACAAATAGCCACCATCCCAAGCCCCGAAGCAGCACGGACGCCGAATTTCTTTAGCTTGGATGGCTCAACATCAGACATACCTACGCCACCTCTTCGGATTGCTCAGGCGCAAGATTACCATAGCGCCGCTCGCGGTTTTGGAAGCTTTCAATCGCCGCCTGTAAATCATGCTTTGAAAAATCGGGCCACAACACATCGGTAAAGACAAATTCCGCATAGGCCGCCTGCCACAGCAAGAAATTACTGATGCGCTTCTCTCCGCTGGTGCGAATAACCAAGTCCGGATCCGGCAGGCCAATACTATCCAGATAAGTTTCAAATTTTGCGTCGCACAGCTCTCCCACATCGGCCTTCCCTGCCTCAACATCCTGAGCAAATGCCCGCGCCGCCCGTAAAATTTCGTCGCGGCCACCATAGTTAAAAGCTATATTCAAAGAAAAATCCGTATTGCCCTTGGTGGTTTCTTCGACCTTGTCCAAGAGTGCCAGCATATCAGGCTTTAGCCCGACCCGCGAGCCCAATATCCGCACCCGCACATTTCGCTTGTTCAATGTCGCGAGATCGTCCTGCACATATTTGCGTAAAAGCCCGAACAATGCGGCGATTTCCGCCTTGGGCCTCGACCAATTTTCCGTAGAAAAACTATAAAGTGTCAGACATTTAACGCCCATTTCCGAGGCATCTTCGACAATACGGCGCACGGTTTTAACCCCGGCTTGATGGCCGAAAACTCTTGGCCGCCCCCGGGATTTCGCCCAACGTCCATTACCGTCCATAATGATGGCGATATGGCGCGGGAAGTTATCCGCACTATCGGTTGGTAGGTGAGCGGGCGACATGGGCTAGACCTGCATGATCTCTTCGTTCTTGGTCACGAGGGCTTTGTCAATATCCGCAATATGCTTATCGGTAGCGTCTTGCACTTCACCAGAACTACGCTTGTGATCGTCTTCGCTTATATCACCGTCTTTTTCCATATCGCGCAGGCCTTCCATAGCGCCCCGGCGCACATTACGCACGGCCACTTTGGCGGCTTCGGCGTAATTACCAGCGATTTTGGTCAGTTCCTGGCGGCGCTCTTCGGTTAAAGCCGGCATAGGAATGCGGATAGTTTGGCCGTCGACCACCGGATTGATACCCAAATTGCTTTCTCGAAGCGCACGCTCCACGCCCGCAACCATGCTTTTGTCCCAGACATTAACACTGAGCATACGCGGCTCGGGGATATTAATCGCGCCGACCGTGTTAAGCGGCACGCGTGAGCCATAAGCCTCAACCGTGACATTATCCAAGATAGCCGTATGGGCGCGCCCAGTTCGCAAGCTGTTAAACTCGGTTTTCATAGCCGCAATCGCGCCGCCCATGCGGCGTTTAATATCTGCTAAATCATAGTCTGCCATTTTGTGTTCCTTTAGTGCTCAACATCCATATATATGGGGCTTAGTCCCCTTAATATAAGGATTATGACGTAATTATGGTACATTTTCCTTTTCCGGTCATAACATCTTCAAAACGGTTCTTCTCCGCAATAGAAAATACAATAATCGGAATTTCGTTATCGCGCATCAGCGTCACTGCTGATGTGTCCATAACTTGTAAATCTTTAGTGATAACATCCATATACGACAGGCTGTCATAACGCACGGCATCCGCATGTTTGGCCGGGTCTTTATCGTAAACCCCGTCGACTTTGGTGCCCTTCAAGAGCGCATCACACCCCATTTCCGCTGCCCGCAATGCCGCCGCCGTATCTGTGGTAAAGAACGGATTACCCGTCCCTGCCGCAAATATAACAATACGACCGCGCTCCATATGGCGCGAGGCACGGCGTCTGATATAAGGCTCGCACACCGTGGTCATGGGAATAGCCGACATCACCCGCGTATCCAGCCCGATATGCTCTAGCGCACTTTGCATGGCAAGCGCATTCATCACCGTGGCCAACATGCCCATATAATCTGCGGTGGTGCGTTCAATCCCGGCTTCGGAAGCCGCAAGGCCGCGAAAAATATTGCCGCCGCCAATCACCAGACCAACTTCCAAACCGTTAGCATGGGCGCTGGCGATTTCTTCGGCAATTCGGGCGGTGACAGACACATCAATCCCGAAAGATTGCGTCCCCATCAGGGCTTCACCTGATATTTTCAGGAGTACTCTTTTGTATTTTAACTCAGTGCCCATTACATTTCCCTGCCATATGCCCTGCTATTTCGCGACTCGCTTTGTACTTTATAGCCCATGAAGAAGCCCGCGTCTAAAATAAACGCGGGCTTCATATGAATTTGAGATGTACAAGGTATTACGCCTTACGCTTCCCCTAAAGTCGCGGCAACTTCTGCTGCGAAATCTTCGACTTTTTTCTCAATACCTTCGCCGAGCTGCATACGCACAAAACCTGTCATTTCGATAGATGTGCCCATAGACTTGGCTTCGTCGGCAATAACTTGCGCCACGGAGCGGTCCGGATCCATAACGAACATTTGGTTGAGAAGCACAGATTCTTTGAAGAATTTCTGCATCCGGCCATCAACCATTTTATCAATGATATTTTCAGGCTTGCCAGAAGCGCGGGCTTCGGCAGACAAAAGGTCGCGTTCTTTTTGAACGGCAGCCGGATCCATATCTTCTACGCTTAAGGAAATCGGCGAAGTCGCAGCAACATGCATAGCCAATTTGCGACCAAGCGCCGTCAATGCGTCTGTATCACCATCCGATTCGAGGGCTATCAAAACACCGATTTTGCCAAGATTACCAGCAACACCATTGTGCAAATATCCGGCAACCGCGCCCGATTTCACACTCAATGCTTCGGTGCGGCGCAAATTCATGTTCTCGCCAATTTTCGCAATCAGGTCAGTGATAGACGTGGCCACATCTTTACCGCCAGCCATATTGGTGCCAGCCAAGGCCGCTAAATCACCATTTGCGCCTACGGCTAAACCTGCGATTTCGCGAACCATGCCTTGAAACTCTTCGTTCAGAGCGACAAAATCGGTTTCAGAATTAACCTCAACCAAGGCAGATGTTGTGCCATCTTGACCAAGGCCAATAAGGCCTTCGGATGCAATGCGCCCAGATTTTTTCCCGGCCTTAGCAATACCTTTTTCGCGCAACCAGTCAGCTGCATCCTCGATATTACCATCCGTGGCCATGAGGGCCTTTTTGCAGTCCATCATGCCTGCAGATGTTTTTTCGCGCAGTTCTTTGACCAGCGCGGCTGTAATATTAGCCATTATACTCTCCGTATATTATGTGTGTTACGGCAGAGATGGTGATCTCTGCCGTTAATTCAAGACCTGCTTAAGCGCAGATCATTAAGCTCTTAAACTAAGCTCTGTCTGCGTCGCTTTTGGCGCGCGGTGCTTTGCCGTCCATGAGTTCTTTGGCTTGCTCGACCCATTCGCCAGCAGCAAATTTGCCTTTAAGCTCCAGTTTTTCTTCGAGAGCATCAATCGCGGCCACGTCAAGGGCAACGAGAGCAGCATATGTATTAACGCCTTCGCTTTCGAGTTTTTTCTTAAATACTGGGCCAATGCCGTCGATTAAAGAAATATCATCAGCAGCTTTTTCTTCTTTTGGCGCATCTTTCTTAGCTGGCGCTTCTTCTTTAGCCACTATTTTTTCAGCTTTAGGAGCCTCTTCCTTAGCTGGTGCCGGAGCAGCTTCCGCAACAGGTGCGGGAGTTTCAACTGGCTTGTCAGCAACTAGAGCCGCTTCAACCGGGTTTTCTGCCGCGCCAATATCAACACCAGCAGCAATCGCGCCTTCTGTCATACCGTCGAGGATCGCATCAGCCATCAAATCACAGAACAATGAGATAGAACGCACAGCATCATCATTGCCCGGAATAGGCATATCAACATCATCAGGATTACAATTACTATCGAGGAGCGCAATCACAGGAATGCCGAGCTTGCGGGCTTCTTTAATAGCAATAGTCTCTTTGGTGGTGTCGATCACGAACATCAGGTTCGGAATTTTCCCCATGTCTTTAATACCGCCCAAGGCACGGTCTAATTTGTCCTTCTCGCGGGTTAACTTCAAAAGTTCTTTTTTGGTCAGGCCAGATTGCTCAACATTTTCCATCATGCCTTCAAGCTCGCGCAAACGGGCTATAGAATTGGAAATGGTTTGCCAATTGGTCAGCATACCGCCGAGCCAACGGTGATTGACGTAATATTGCGCACAACGTGTCGCCGATTCTTTGACCGCATCAGATGCTTGGCGTTTGGTACCAACGAATAAAATGCGTCCGCCACCAGCCGCCACGTCGCGCATTTTCACCATAGCTTGGTGCAAAAGCGGAACCGTTTGGGATAGGTCAAGAATATGAATATTGGAACGGGTACCAAATATATATGGTGCCATTTTCGGGTTCCAGCGATGTTTTTGGTGTCCAAAGTGGACGCCTGCTTCAAGTAGCTGGCGCATAGAAAATTCTGGTAATGCCATGGAGTTTCTCCTTATCCGGTTAGGCGTCGAACGGGGTTGAGAAAGAGGCGGAATTGCCACTTTCACCGGAAAGACTAGTTACATGCGTGCAACAGCCATATCCCGTTCTGTGAATTTGGGCGGTATATAGCAGGAAAAATCTGCGTGGCAAGGGGAAAATTCAAGCTGGTTTTGCTGGCTAGGCGCACTCCATCACTTCGCTGAACAAACCTCTTTTATAAGCCTATAGGCCTACAATCTGGGGAACGGCTAAAGAATTTCGTCGTTAAACTGTGGGAATATGCTCCATCAAACCCGGCCCCATGCGGATGGGTTCAGCGCGGAGGGCTAGTCCGGTTTTGTTGTCTGTCTCTACGAACACACCGCAAATTGTGCCGGGGCCGCTGGCGGCTTCGAACCTGCCGCCGCGCATTCTGGTGGTGAAGCGGTGGACGGGTTCTTCTTTGTCCATGCCGATGACGCCGGAATAATCGCCGCACATACCTGCGTCGGTTTGGTAGGCCGTACCGCCCGCCAATATCCGCGCATCAGCGGTCGGCACATGTTGGTGGGTGCCAACGACGAGGCTGACCCGGCCATCGCACACATGCCCCATAGCATTTTTCTCGGACGTGGCTTCGGCGTGGATGTCTATGATGATAGCGTCCGCAATCTCGCCCAATGGACAAGCGGCCAGTTCTTCTTCGACGGCAACGAATGGGTCGTCCAGCGCGTCCATAAACACCCGCCCCAGCACATTAACCACCAACAGGCGGTAACCGTCAATATCGTAAAGGCCAGCGCCTTTCCCGGGCGCTGTGCCTTTGGGATAGTTTACGGGGCGTAGCAAGCGCGGTTCGCGCTCTATATATGTGAGCGCATTGGCGTTGTCGAAACTGTGATTGCCAAGGGTTATCACATCTGCGCCGGCGTCGTAAAGCTCGCCCGCCGTGGCTTCGGTGATACCAAAACCACCCGCCGCATTTTCGCCGTTTATGACCACCGCGTCCAGTTTCAAATCCTCACGCAGGCGCGGTAGATATTTGCTCACCGCGCGGCGTCCCGAACGCCCAACCACATCACCGAAAAATGCCAATCTCATGTAAAACCCTTAAACCCTGTTTCCGTTAGCACACCGTCCAGTTTTTGATCAAACTTGTCGGTGAGCAGTGTCGGCACTTCTTGCCCAGAGAACGCCACACCGCAAGCAAAGATTTCACCATCTTTACGAAGCTGCTGCAAAGTCCGGTCATAAAACCCGCCGCCATAACCAAGCCTATGCCCGTCCCGCGCATAAGCCAGCAAGGGCAGAAGCACTATATCCGGCGTCACGATTGCTTTATCTCGTAACGGTTCGCGTGTGCCAAATGCCCCGCGTCTTAACTTGTCCCCAATTTCATATGCGCGAAATTCCAGCGGATGTGCTTGCCGCTTAATGCTCGGCAAGGCGAGGGCGTGCCCCCCGTCCGCAAGCGCATGCATCAAAGGCCAAACATCTATTTCGGAATGAATGGGGATATAGGCGGCAACCCGCCCTGCCCTCAATCCTATATCTGACCAATATTTTATAAGTTCTATACCCGCCCCCGGCCATTCCGCCGCCAAGCCCGCCCGGATCATCTTGGCGGCACTCCGGGCTTTGGTTTTGTTAAGAGAATCGAATTTCATGGAGAGAGTTTAGACGAACTATCTAACAATGGGAAACATCATACCCCCTCACCCGGCACAAGAGTGCCGACCTCTCCCCAAAGGAGAGGTAAGAAAACTCCGTTTTCTTTGATGATAGACTTAAGGCATATAACCATACAAATTAAAAATGCACTCAAGCCAGCGTCTCCTCTTCCCCCAAAACAAAAATGCGGAGAGGAACAAGGTGAGGGGATGGGATGTTAGTTAAGAGCATGTATTTTCAAACATCACCTTCCCAACAATCTTCTAAACGCTCTGCGTTCGCAAGCTAGGAATTTATTGTTGCCGGATATTGACCAGAAAAACACTATGATGGCAGGCATCCATGTCAAGAAATAAATGATTTTTGAGTGCCAATTAAGCTTCTGCAAAATATCAGGCCCGCCGATTATCCATGCTGCTGCCAAAATAGCGGCAACCAATATTAGCCAGCTTTTATTTTTATATATTTTACGATTACGCATTTTCTTCTCCTTCGGTTTCTGTAAAAATATCTTCAATAGTGCGCTCAAATAGCCGCGCTATTTTAAACGCTAGTGGTAGGGAAGGATCATACCTGCCTGTCTCTATGGCATTGATGGTTTGGCGCGAAACGTCAAGTTTTTCGCCCAGCACAGCCTGGCTCCAACCCCACTCCGCCCGCAA
>JALSHE010000043.1 GCA_026982415.1 Robiginitomaculum sp. | reverse complement strand
CCGTCCTGCGAACCCGTAAGTCAAGTTCAATCCTTCCCGAAAGCCGAGCTACCCCGCCGCGTAACATACGTTCCATAAAAAACACCTCAAAACACAAAAAGAGACGTAATACGGAAACAACCTTAATCAAACATTATTCTGTCAGGTGGTAAGACAAACCAATTTATAGTTTGTTAATTACAGTAAGGTACATGACGGTGAGATACAAATTTCATATTTGATGAGGGTTGTGGCTTTAGGCGTATAATATATTGCGAGTAAAACTATGATTACACAGGCTCAAATCGGCCCGAAAATTTCGAATTTTCTGTGGCCGTCTAGCAAGGAATTGTCCGACAGTTCTAAGGGGAGTCTAAACCGTCTGGCATTGATGACGGCTATGCTGTCTGTGTGTTTTGAAAAAGCTGGTCGAATGTTCAAAATGAGTGGCGATGTGGGGTTGGAGCCTGTTCTATTCTTGATAGGCATGTTTTTGACGCTCCCATTTGTGTTGGTCGAAAAGTTTAGCCGCATAGCGATTTTCATATTTGTGTTGTTTTTACTCCCGTCTATTTTTACGGACTGGGTAACATATGCGAACCACAGCTGGTTGGCAGTGTGGACGATCCCTGCCGCATTATTATTTGCGAAATTTTGGCAAGCTCCACTATTCTCAGATTATTTACGAATTACGTTGGGCGTCGTCATGCTGGGTGCTTTTGCCCAAAAAATATTGGCGGGCACATATTGGGATGGCTCATATATCGCGTATTTAAGCCATTATGGTAGCACCACAGAAAATATGTTTAAATTTATGTGTTCGGATGCGACGCTACTGATTCCGTGTGGCTGGCATCGGTTCATTGGCATTTTTCTGCTTGCGTGGCAATTTACTGTCGGCGTTTTATTGTTGGTTGGTGTACGTTCTTTGTTGTTTTTGTTTGTCGAGATCAGCTTTTTGCTTGGTGCGGGTTTATATGCCGATGAGATGAATTTCCAAGTGTTGAATATTGCGCTTCTTTGTGTGGCGTTCAAGGTCGGTATGTCACATCGTTTGTTCGTAATTTGCTGTATTTTGCTTGTGGTTGATATGCACGGGATTGGGGAGTTTATCCGCCATGTTACCTAAACTTTCTGTTGCAAAACTCAAAAAATTGTCTGGTAGACATATAATCATTATCGGGCTTTTGGCTTTGCACACATTCTGGATTATTACCCACCTCACTTTGGTGTCTAAAGGGCTAATAAATCCCTGGAAGCTAGGTGGCTACGGTATGTACACCAAGCCTAATTATAGAGCCAAATTGAGCGTGTTCGACATCAGTTCAAAGCAAGTTGTCATTCCTAGGGCAAAATATAAAAGCAGTAATTTCCGCGATGCAAACTTACGTTATGTATTCAGATGCCGCCAATTTAATGAGGAGGTATTTTTGGTGTTTTTTCAAGATAACCCGCATCTAGCCAACCGCGATTTACGGTTTGTGCTGAGGGAGAAGGTGTTTTCGCAAAAACCAGTAGCCGTAAAAAGAGAAACCTATTCAGCCGCAGAAATACACTGGCCGCAGAAAGATCAATTCACCTATCGGGGAGAAATTTGCGGGACGGAGTATAGCGGAGCGGCTGAATACAAACCCAAATACAAGCTGTGAAATCACCTAATGTAACCCTTGTATATGATCAGGATTGTCCGGTCTGCCGTCATTATTGCCGGGTGGTTAGCATAAAAAAAGCTACTGGAAATATGACTATATTGAATGCGCGCGATAATCCGCCGATTATGGAAGAAATCAATAAGCGCGGTATAGATATGGATCAAGGTTTCGTCTTAAAGATAGGTGAGACGTTTTATTGGGGGGCTGATGCTATACACACCTTAGCGCTTTTGAGCACGCGTACTGGTGTTTTTAACCGCCTTAACTATCTGATTTTTAAATCGAAAGCTCTGTCCAAAATTTTGTATCCCATACTGAAAACCGGGCGAAGAATACTGCTTGTCCTACTAGGCAAGACAAAGCTAAATAATTTGGAAAACCGGGGTTGAAGGGCTGTATCTGAAGTCTGTGATATATATTGCTAACTCGCTTTGTGCTTGCGTTCCAATATTTCTGCGAATTTGTTAACTTGGTTAACCAATGTTAAAGGATTTTAATGGATTTTGCTATTAAGTATTTGCAAACCATAATGCACACCTAAACAACAGGCACCCACATGAGTATCAATATTTCCATACCCAAATCCCCTGAACTGAAACCACGCATCGTCGTTATTGGCGTCGGTGGGGCGGGCGGTAACGCTGTTAATAATATGATTGATAGCGGTCTTGGCGGGGTTGAGTTTCTCGTCGCAAACACTGATGCTCAGGCATTGGCACTGTCCAAAGCCGATCGCCGTATCCAAATGGGCGGTGCGATAACCCAAGGCCTTGGCGCTGGCATGCGCCCAGAAGTCGGAGAGGAAGCCGCCGAAAGTTCCTTGCAAGAAATCATGGAGCATTTGGACGGAACCCATATGTTGTTTGTTGCCGCTGGCATGGGCGGCGGAACGGGGACAGGGGCAGCACCTGTCATTGCTCGTGCGGCTCGGGATCGGGGCATTCTCACTGTAGCTATCGTTACCAAGCCGTTCCAATTTGAAGGTTCGCGCCGTATGGCCTTGGCCGAGTCTGGTATTGAGGCTCTCTATAATAGTGTTGATACATTGATCGTAATTCCGAACCAAAACTTGTTCCGCGTTGCCACCGAAAGCACGACTATGGCGGATGCTTTTGCTATGGCAGATGAAGTGCTGAACTCCGGCGTGCGCGGTGTAACAGATTTGATGGTTGTACCGGGCTTGATAAACCTCGATTTTGCCGATGTGCGCACGGTTATGGACGAAATGGGTAAGGCTATGATGGGCACGGGCGAGGCCACAGGCGAGCGCCGGGCTATTGAGGCTGCTGAAAGCGCCATTGCCAATCCATTGCTCGACGATGTGTCGCTTAAGGGTGCTAAAGGCGTGTTGATCAATATTACGGGCGGTTCCGATTTGACACTGTACGAAGTCGACGAAGCGGCCAGCCTCATTCGTGGCCAAGTTGACCCGGATGCCAACATCATCATCGGATCTGCCCTCGATAAAGACCTAGACGGTATCGTCAGGATTTCCGTCGTGGCGACAGGTGTCGAATCTAGCGATATATTTGCACCGATTGCTCAGCCAAAAGCTATACGCACGGAACAGCCAATCGAGACGGTGGAAGATTATGAAATTGAGCGCGAAGAAGCGATTGTAGAGCCGGAAGAAGCCACGATTGAAGCGGTAACCCCTGATGCTGAAGTTGAAACCGTTTCTCGTCCAGACGAACCTGCGCCGTTTACATATCAGCGTCCGAATACCGACACACCGGATACGCCGGTCATTGCACCAACGGCTAACCTTGAGCCAACGCCTGCCCAGTCTACCTATACTCCAAGCCATAATAAACCAGTTCAGGTGCCGACCGCCGTAGTCAAACCGATTTTTGGATTTTTTGGCCGCAAAAAAACTAAGCCAGCAATGCAGATAGCTAAGCCTGAGGCGGATGTAAATCGCACAGGTGATTTGTTCGGTTCAGACCAAGACGACGAGTTGGAAATTCCGTCATTCCTGCGCCGTAAATAAGCAGTTATGTAAGAAAGTTAACACTGAAAAAATCCGCTTTAGAGCGGGGGGTTTTAGTGTTGGTAATTAGTTTAAGTCGTTGAAATTAAACAATATTACTCCCCGTTCACAAACTGTAACATACTGTAACAGGGTTTTAGTTTCAACGGGCGCTCAGCTTGTCTATGGTCGTGTTTAAATTATATGAGAGATGTGTGTGACAATTGATGTGTCTATAATTCCGATCCAGCGCCAGGCGACTTTACGTGCGCCCGCCGCCTGTGACGGCATTGCTCTACATGGTGGTCACCACGTACATTTAGTGATGAAGCCAGCACCAGTTGGAACAGGTATTGTATTTATTCGCACTGATATAAGTACTTGCGAAAATGACATACATGTCAGCGCCGATACGGTTACAGACGTTAAACGCTGTACCACAATTGCAAATTATGCAGGCATAGGTGTGTCCACTATTGAACATTTGATGGCAGCCTTATCTGCCAGCGGTGTTGATAATATGTTTATCGAAATTGACGGGCCAGAGGTGCCAGCATTGGACGGCAGTTCCGAGCAGTTTTTACACATGATTGAAAATGCGGGCGTTTTGTCACAACCAGCCCCTAGGCGCTACATCAAGGTTTTAAAATCTGTCGAAGTACAAGTTGGTGAGGCCTATGCTCGTATAGACCCTCATCACTGCTTGCATTTGGACGTGACCATAGATTTTTCCGAAGCTGCTATCGGTCGCCAGCGCATTGAAATTGAGCCGGACGTTAAAGCCTTTCGCGAACGTCTCGCATCTGCACGGACATTTGCCCGCGCCCACGAAGTTGTGGCTCTGCGCGAAGCGGGCCTGAGTTTGGGCGGGTCTTATGATAATGCCATAGTGGTTGACGGTGATAAAGTCTTAAACCCAGGTGGGCTTCGTTTTTCCGACGAGTTTGTTCGCCACAAAGCGCTTGATTTACTTGGCGACATGTATGTGGGCGGGCCGTTATTGGGGCGTGTAACAACCGTGCGAGCTGGACACGCACTGAACCATCAATTGCTATTGGCTTTATTTGCCGATGCAAAAGCATGGAAATTCGCCCATTTGGCAACTGCGAAATCTTTACCAAAGAGTGTGACAACAAGTGTATCAAGACTTGAAGAAGCTGTGCCAGCACTGTAGAAGCTGACTTTCGTAACCTTAACGCTATTTTATTTGACCTAAGCCCAAGAATCTGGTTTTGGTGCCTAGGAAGCCCCTTGGTATAATACAGATAAAACAACGAGAGCCAAACTATGAAGTCTTTTACTGATTCCGGTCGTTTTCTACGCCCTATACTGACCCTGTTTATTGCGGGTGTACTGCTGAGTGGTTGTTCGACATTTGGCAAAAAACAAAAAATTAAATTGGCCTATGTAGAACGTCCCGCCGAGGCCTTATATACTGGTGGCTTAGAAAAAATGGATACTAAGCGTTGGGATGAAGCTGTCTTGTTCTTTGACGAAGTAGAGCGCCAGCACCCATTTTCGCGCTGGGCGCGGCGTTCCATGTTGATGTCGTCATTTGCCCGTTATCAATCAGGTGATTACGAAGAAGCGATAGCAGGGGCGCAGCGGTTTATCGGTTTGCATCCGGGCAGCGAATCCACACCCTATGCTTATTATCTTATCGCCATTTGCCATTATGAGCAAATTTTCGATGTTGGCCGGGACCAAGGCACGACAGTTTTAGCCGAACAGTCTTTGCAACAAGTAGTGCGCCGTTATCCGGATTCGGACTATGCCCGCGATGCCCGTTTAAAATTAGAGCTTACCCACGACCATTTGGCCGGCAAGGAAATGGACGTTGGCCGTTATTATCTGCGTGCGGGTCAAGAGTTAGCCGCGATAGGGCGGTTTAATAATGTGGTTAAGAAATACGACACCACCTCTCAAGTTGAAGAAGCAATGCACCGTCTGGTCGAAGCTTATGTTTCGCTTGGGTTGATCGGTGAGGCCAAGCAGGTTGGTTCGGTTCTTGGCTATAATTATCCGAGCGGAGATTGGTATTATGATAGCTATAACCTGCTGTCCAAATACGGGGTCAATCTTGACGAAGAGCTGAAAGTTAAACGCGAGCGCGGCTATTGGCGTCGTTTGAAAGAGCGTTTGTTCTAAACCAGACGCGGGCCAAGATAGGGGAAGTTATGCTCAGCGAAATTTCCATTCGCAATGTTGTACTTATCGAAGCACTTGATCTTGAATTGGGCGCTGGTCTCACGGCTATGACCGGAGAGACGGGCGCAGGTAAATCTATTATTTTAGATGCGCTCGGCATGGCGACGGGTGCGCGGTCTGATAAAGGTTTGGTGCGGGCAGGGGCAGCTAAGGCGCAGTGTAGTGCTAGTTTCACATTTTCAGATGACCACAGAGTTTGGGGATTGCTCAAACAGGCCGATATAGATTTCGACCACAACGAAGATATAGTTCTGCGCCGTACTATTACGGCGGAAGGGCGCTCTAAGGCTTACATTAATGATGCGCCTGTGAGTGTGAAATTGCTCGGCGAAATCGGCGGCACGTTGCTCGAAGTTCACGGTCAACATGATGGGCGCGGTCTTCTGGACCCAACTACCCACCAAGGACAACTGGATAGATTTGGCGGTCATGATGATTTGCTAACCGCATGTGCGGCGGCATATGAAACTTTGAAAATGGCAGCGGATGCACTGACGCGGCTGAAATCCCGCCAAGCAAAATCGGATGATGACCGCGCATTTTTTGAACACGCAATCGGCGAACTTGACCGCTTGGCGCCAACACCGGGCGAAGATGCGGAATTGGCGTCTGAGCGCAAATTATTGCAACATGCGGAGGGTGCGCTCGGTGAGTTGCGCTCTGCTAGCGAAGCGCTCGGCGAGGACGGCGAATACGAAAGCCATATCGGGCAGGCATTGGCGGGTTTGGAGCGGGTGCGCGGCAAAATAGGTGATGATGCCAGTGCGGCAGGTGCGGCTTTGCAAACGGCCAGCACGGCGCTGGAAAAGGCATTGCTGGAACTCGACGAAGCACGCAGTGCTGTCGGCGATGCGGCGGGAGCGTTCACGTTCGAGCCAGGGCGGCTTGATACACTCGAAGAACGCCTGTTCGCCCTGCGGGCGGCGGCGCGTAAATACAATGTTGACGTAGACGGATTACAGGATCTCCGCCAGAAATTCGGTGACGCGTTGCTTGATTTGGAAGGTTACGACGAAAACCTAATTAAAGCACAAAATAGTTTAGCGCAGGCGCAGACCCGCTATAACACCGTGGCGGCTAAACTCAGCAAAGCCCGTAAAGTGGCCGCGTCCAAACTGGATAAGAAAGTCGTCGCAGAATTGCCGCCCCTGAAAATGGAACGGGCACAATTTATTACGGAGTTAAGTGCCGTAGACGACGGCCCGACGGGGCATGACCAGGTTCGGTTTTTGGTTTCGACCAATCCCGGCACGCCCATAGGCCCCCTAGAAAAAATCGCATCGGGCGGAGAATTGGCGCGCTTTGCGCTCGCGATAAAGGTGGCGCTCGCAGGCGCGCTAGACGGAAAAACCCAAAAAGTGATGATATTTGATGAGGTCGACCAAGGGGTAGGCGGCGCGGTTGCTGATGCGGTTGGGCGGCGGTTATCCCGGCTCTCTGGTGGGGCGCAGGTCTTGGTCGTCACCCATTCCCCGCAAGTGGCCGCAAGTGCCAACCACCAAATCTTGATCAGTAAATCCACCAAAGCCGGCAACACGCTGACCCATGTGGTTACCCTCGCTGCCAATGACCGCGAAGAAGAAATCGCCCGTATGCTGGCCGGAGAACACGTCACCGACGAAGCCCGCGCGGCGGCCCGTAAGCTGATGCAGGCGTCATGAGTGACCTCACATTAGCCCAAGCCAAACGCGAGCATCATAACCTCGCCATAGAAATCCGTATTCACGACGATGCTTATTACCAAAAAGATGCGCCGACTGTTGATGATGCGCGCTATGATGCCCTGCGCAAGCGATTATTGGCCTTAGAAGCCGCATTTCCTGAACTAGCCACTAAAGACAGCCCGAGCCAGAATGTAGGGGCTAAGCCATCTGGGAAATTTGGCAAAATTACCCATGTAGTGCCGATGTTGTCTTTGGATAATGCTTTTGACGATAATGATGTGCGGGATTTTGCGGCGCGGGTTAGGCGGTTTCTCAGCATGAGCGCGGGGGAAGCGCTTGCATTTACGGCAGAGCCGAAAATCGACGGACTTTCCGCTTCTATTCGTTACGAGAACGGGCAATTGGTTAGCGCGGCAACGCGGGGCGATGGCCGTATTGGTGAAGATATAACCGCTAATATCCGCACCTTGAACAATGTGCCGCATGTGCTCTCTGGCGATGATTGGCCGGATATTCTTGAAGTGCGCGGCGAGGTCTATATTGGCCATGATGATTTTGGCTCCATGAACGCCGCCCAAGAGCATGCGGGCAAAGAACCCTATAAAAACCCCCGCAATGCGGCGGCGGGTAGTTTGCGCCAAATAGACCCTAGTGTCACTGCGAGCCGCCCGCTAAAATTCTACGCCTATGCGTGGGGCGATATGAGTGCGCCCATATCAGACACGCAAATGGGCGCGGTTCTAAAGTTCCAAGAGTGGGGGTTTAGCGTCAATGATTTGATGCAGGTTTGTGGTAATTCCGAGCAAATGATTAGCCATTATAAAATGATTGAAACCAAGCGCAGTGCCCTCGGCTACGACATTGACGGGGTGGTTTACAAGGTCAATGATTTGGCCTTACAAGAGCGCCTTGGCTTTGTGTCGCGCGCCCCAAGATGGGCTATTGCGCACAAATTCCCAGCAGAAAAAGCCGCCACGATTATTGAAGATATAGACGTGCAAGTTGGCCGCACCGGAGCGCTCACTCCCGTGGCAAGGCTAAAGCCCGTCACGGTTGGCGGCGTCGTGGTTTCCAATGCGACCTTGCATAATGAAGACGAAATAAAACGCCTTGATGTGCGCATTGGCGATACCGTAGAAATCCAGCGGGCAGGCGATGTTATCCCGCAAGTGTTGCGGGTTTTGGACGCGGATAGGGCGGGGCGTTCTGCCGTTTTTACCCTGCCAAAATCCTGCCCCATATGCGGTGCCGACGCGGTGCGCGAAGTGGACGATAAAGGTAATCGTGATGTGGTGCGGCGCTGTGTAAATGGCTTGCAGTGTCCGGCGCAAGCTATTGAAAGTTTAAAGCATTTTGTCTCACGCCGCGCCTATGACATAGACGGTATGGGGGCAAAGCAAATCGAAGCTTTTTACACGAAAAGACTAGTGCTGGAACCCGCTCATATCTTCACCCTCGAAGCTCGCAACGGTGAGATTAAACTGGAAACTTGGGAGGGTTGGGGCGAACAGAGCGCGGCCAATTTATTCGCCGCTATCAATGCCAGGCGCAATATAGAGTTCCACCGTTTTCTCTACGGTTTCGGTATCCGTCATGTGGGGCACGGTAATTCAAACCTCATCGCTAAACACTATTTGTCCTTCGATAAGTTCTTGGCGGCCATGACGTCTGAAGACCAAGAAGCTGCCCGCGCCGACCTGCTCTCAATAGATGGTATTGGCGAAGCTTGCGTTAGCGCTCTGCTCGGTTTCCTGCAAGTCCCGCAAAATATGCAAGTGGTCAATGAACTGCTGGCCGAGGTCAAAGTGATAGACGCGGAAGCTCCCAGCACGGATAGCCCCGTCGCCGGCAAAACCGTTGTATTCACAGGCAAGCTCGAACTGTTTTCTCGCGACGAAGCCAAAGCCAAAGCCCAAAGTTTAGGCGCGAAAGTCTCCGGCAGTGTGTCCGGAAAAACCGACTATCTGGTGGCCGGACCGGGTGCGGGAAGTAAGCTGAAAAAAGCCGAAGCTTTGGGCGTGAAGGTGTTGACGGAAGCCGAGTGGTTGGTGCTGATTGGGTAGTTTTTGCAGTGCGTAGTGCCGTGAGTTCAGAAGCGCACAAAAGGTGCGCGCCCCTTTTGTGCGCTTCTGAGTTATCGCAACTTTTCTCTACAGCCAGTTTTTCATCAAATCTCCGCGCACATTTTGATCAGCCATATTGTTGCTTTGTGATCTATGAGTGGGCCGATTTCATTTAGGACGCGTTTGTGATAGTCGTTGAGCCAGATGATTTCTGCGGGGCTTAACAGGTCTTTGTCGATTAGTTCCCGGTCTATGGGGGCTAAAGTCAATGTGTGAAAGCCCATCATGTCGCGCTCACCGCCTTTTATGGGTACGGCTTCGGTCACATATTGCAGGTTTTCTATGCGGATACCGAATGCGCCGGTTTTGTAATATCCCGGCTCGTTAGAGACTATCATGCCGGGGTCTAGGGGGATGTTGCTTGGGGTTTTGGCGATACGCTGGGGGCCTTCGTGGACGCCGAGATATGCACCGACCCCGTGGCCTGTACCGTGGTCATAATCTAGGCCGTGCGCCCAAAGAGACATGCGTGCGAGGGCGTCGAGGGCGTGTCCGGTGGTGCCAACCGGGAAGCGCACCATGGACAAGGCGATGTGACCTTTTAGAACAAGGGTGAAGCTTTTACGCATTTCGCGGCTTGGCTTACCGATGGGGACTGTGCGGGTAATGTCGGTGGTGCCGTCCACATATTGGCCGCCGCTATCGATCAAATAGAGCGAGCCGGGTTCCAATTTTTTGGTGGTGGCCGTGCTAACCCGGTAATGGACAATGGCACCGTTGGAGCCTGCGCCGGATATGCTCTCAAAGCTTAAATCTTTGAGAAGCCCCGTATCAGCGCGGAAACTTTCCAGTTTCTGCGCCGCGCTAATCTCGTCTTGAGACCCGTCTTGGGCTTCTGTGGCTAGCCAATAAAGAAAATTGGTCACGGCGGCACCGTCGCGGATATGGGCTTTGGTGGTGCCCGCGATCTCTGCGGCATTTTTACGGGCTTTGGGCAGGGCGATTGGGTCCATTGCTTTGATGATTTTAGCGCCGGTCTTGTTCAAAGTGTCGAACATGAAACTGGAACTGCCCGCCGGGTCAACCAAAATGGATTTCCCGGAGAAACTGCCCAGATAATCCGGGAGCTTATCCTCGGTGGACACCGAAACTTGATTGCCGAAGTGCGTGCTAATCTCGGGGCTGACTTTGTCCGGGTCTATGAATAATTCCGCGCTGGCGTCTTTGTTAATAATCAGACTAGCCAAGGGTAAGGGCGAACACATTACATCCCCGCCGCGCACATTAAGGAGCCAAGCAATAGAGGCAGGGGCAGTGATGAGCGCCGCATCTGCGCCTTTTTCTGTGATAATTTGCGCGATTTGTTGGCGCTTGTCTTCGTGGTCGCGCCCGGCCAATTCGTTTGGCTGGACGGTGAGGGGGGCTTGGGGGGCGCTCGGGCGGTTGTCCCATGCCGTATCGATTGGGTTAACGTCGAGGGCAGTCAATGTGCCGCCTGCGCGCTCTACGGCCTTGCGTAGTCGGGCTAGGGCATCGGGGCTGTGGAGCTTGGGGTCATAGCCAATGTTCATATCCGCGCTGTTTTCCGCTAGCCAAGTAGCTACGCCCGCGTCTTCTAGACGTTTATAGGCAAATAAATCCCCGTCCACTTGGGCGCCGACTTGTAGCGTATAACGACCATCGACGAACATGGCGGCTTTGTCCGTAAGCACCACGGCGGCACCAGCGGAACCCGTGAACCCGGTTGCCCACATCAGGCGTTCATTGAAATCCGGTAGATATTCATTATTGTACTCGTCTTCGTGAGGGATAATAAACCCGTCCAGTTTTAGCGCCGATAACGCCGCACGGAGTTTCGGCAGGTTTTTTCGGCCATAGCCCGGCCCGCCCTGTACATCAAAATTCTGGATCATAACTTTTTCCTTTTCTAGTGGGACTTATACGATCGTTTCTCGAAACTGCAAATCATTACAGCCTTGCAATAATCATAGTTAACATATCTTTAACTATGCAAATACGCATAACAGTGCTGCTGTTCTGTCTGTTTAAAAGTTTATTTTACTCGCCATATACCCCTCATGACAGTGACCGTTTCAATAGGTGAGACGGCACAAGTGAGGAGCCAATCCAAGGAGACTATCATGGCTAAAGTATTTAACCCAGGCGACGTAGTAAGCGTTAAAACCAGCATCAAGCCTTTGCCAACCGCAAAGACTGAAGCAAGAAGTTTCGGGTTTTTGGTTCGCCGTGCCCACCGCGCTAACCTTCGTGCGCGTAGAGCATTATAAGACCCATATCAGGCACGCTGTAAAGACTGCGAAAACGCCAATTATGCGTTGAGTGCTTGAGAATTAATTTTGGAGTCTGTCGTGCTTTGCACGGCGGACTCTAATAGTTTGGAGATGTGGTTAGCTTGACCACATTAAATCCCTGTTGCAAAGCTGTGCCGCCAGGGTTGGAGAAAAACAATTTTCCATTTTTATCTTCAAGCCGCAGTCTTAGTCTAGGAGTGGACAGTGCCGAGGCTATATCGGCAGAGTTAACTTTTAGTCTAAAACTGACATCACCAGATAAGCCGTCTAAAAACACGCGTGTAGAGGCCAGAAGTGCTGGACGCGCCCCGTTATTGAGACGCTCTAACTCGACAATAAGCATCGACCCTTTTGGCAGGCCTTTCACTGCATTGAAGCGGGCTTCCCCGTTGATAGTCTGGGTGAGCGGAATTGGTGCTGGCAACGGTTTTACGATAGGCTTAGGTCGTGCGACCGGCTGGGGCTTGGGTTTGGTTTTTGGCTTGGTGGTCGGTTTTGGCTTGGGAGTTGGCGCAGGAATATTCCGGGGTAGTGGATTGTACGGCAATGGCCCAATTGCATCCAAACGAATGCGGTATTTGGTATCCGGCCCGTTATAGGGGATGGGGGCAGGGGTGACATGAGTTTTACGTCCGGCCCAATCTTCTATCCATACTTCGAGGGCTAGTGGCACTTTACTGCTAGATTTATCCATCACTCGCTCAAATTCAAAGGCGAATGGCGCGGATTTCCCGTCGAGTATTTGACGACTTTCCCCTGAAATATTACTGGAATTACCACCAGCAAGCCCATCTTCAATCAAACGCACAATTAGATTGGAGCCAGAAAATTTAGGAGCGCGACCGTTAAGTTTGACACTACCGCGTACAGTTTCTGAACTTAGTCCGCTAGGTTCGGGTGAAGTTTGGGCGGTAAATTCACCAATGCGGGTCAAATTTAACACAGCGGCTTCGTAACCATTATAAGTGCCAGGTTGTTTAAGCTCGTAAATAACCGCACCGTTAACATCGGTGATTTTGGCTTCAATACGCGCGTAATCCAGTTCTTGGGTAAGGGAGGAAGGAGCCGCAACAATAATTTTTAAGGGTGCAGGCATATCACTAAGGAGTAAGCGGGTTTGACCAAGCATGAGCGGCGAAGATCGCCTTACATTTGGCGGCGGCGGCGCATAAGCAGTGACAATAAGCATAGATTCGGCGGGCAAGCCATCTGCGCCCGTATTGAAGCGAATTTCGACCGGAATATTGTCAATCCGACCTTGTTGGCCTTGCTCTGGAAGCGGGTAATCTTTATTGGGGAAATCTGGGTCGGGTAGTTTGCCACCTTTGAAAATTTCGTCGATAATATCGCCAATATCCTGCTGGGCAGAAGCCGTCGGAGCGGCAAAAAGCAGGGCGCTCATCAAGGCGCTCAAAAGCATGGTTATCAAGTTGCGGTGTTTCATATATCAGGTTTCCTAGAATTATTGGCCAATATCTAGCGGTTTCTCCCTGTAGTTTAGCTGAACACAGGTTTTACCTCATGTTCATGCAGTTTGAACTTGGGATTCGAATAGAGGATATTTTTCCATTACCGACGTGAATATCTCGGCATCCAAAAAATAGGCCAGCCATTTGTGCAAGTGGGGAAATTGTGGTTTATCCCACCAATTTTTTTCAACGGCAGCGAATTGGCGGATGAATGGGAATATTGCATAATCGGCTAGGCTCGGCGCGTCGCCCATGAGAAATGTCGTGGTCGCCAAGGTTGCCTCATAGTTTTGTAAAATGATACAGGCTGTGTCTCTGTGCTCAATGTTCACATCGCCCCGCTTTAAACTATCATTGAAAAAACTCGCATATTTATAGCGAAATTGGTGCTGGGCGAACGGCCCTTCTATGATTTTGATCAAGCCTAACATAGCGTCCATATCGGGAGCCAGCCAGTTTTCGGGATCATTGTGCCCCAGCGCCCACACCATGATGTCGAAACTTTCGTCGATAACTTTACCGTCACTGCGCACGATGATTGGTACAGTGGCTTTTGGTGAAGCTCGCAACATTTCAGCTGGCTTATCGCGCAGCAAGACCTCGCGGTGCTCATAGTCAATACCGGCTATCTTAAGGCCCATGCGCGCCCGCATGGCGTAAGGACAACGGCGAAAGGAATACAGAATATGTTGTGCCGGCATCGCTCTATCCTATGTTTTAATTTCAGATTGTACGGGAGGCGCAATCAGTTTGGCGTACTCATCTATATCATTGATAAAACTGATAAATTTTTCGGAAATACCTTGTTCTCGCATAAAGTCGTTCATAGCATTTTTGAGCAAATCAGGGTCATTACAGGTTTCGGACAAGGTACGCATATCGCGCATGGCGCGCCCGTTTTCCATTTTGTTTGCCAGCTTGGATAACGCATTCATCATGCTGAACATTTGTAAGGGGCCAAGCGCGCCACCGTCCTTGAGTTTGTCAGCAGATTTACGGAATGTTTTTATGGTTTTGGTTGTGTCGCGTTTGAAATCTTTCATGGCGCGTTCAGCGCGCGGTGCTATCCATTCTGCGGAACAAATTTCGGCAGGGGTTGGTGCTGTGGCACAAGCGCCGAGGCTCATGACGGCAATTAAAGTTGTCATTTTTGTGTATTTCCACATACTTTGCTCCTGAATTTCACGTCAATGGGTATGATAGCTAGCATGAAAAGTTGCTACGGTAAAATGGCAAGTGCACTTAATGGTGGGCGGATATAAAGTCGGATTTTCGTTGTTGAACTGCGTGTCCACCCCTATAGAAGCAAAAACCGGAAAGCTGGAATACCGGAAATGCGAAATGAGAACGGATGAAAATTCTTTTGGTCACAGATGCTTGGAAGCCCCAGATGAACGGTGTAGTACGGACACTGGTCAAAACGGTCGAGGAATGCCGCAAGGCAGGGCATACCGTTGAAGTGATTGCGCCTTCCGACGGGTTTATAACGTTTCCGCTCCCGACCTATCCTGACATAAAACTGGCAATATTCGCCAAGCGTGAGGTTGAGCGGCGGCTTGTGATGTTTGGGCCAGACGCAGTTCATATTGCTACCGAAGGCCCCCTCGGCTTTGCGGCGCGGTCGCTATGTTTAAAATGGGGTATGCCGTTCACCACATCCTATCACACTAAATTTCCTGAATATGTCCAGGCTCGGTTTTCGTTCATTCCTCCTTTTATTTTAACGACGCTGGCCTATAAATTTGTGCGTTCGTTTCATAATAGTTGTGGCCGGATAATGGTGACGACACCTTCCATGGTCGAATTTTTAAAGGATAAAAAATTTGAAAATTTGGCGGTGTGGACGCGCGGTGTTGATTTAAGCCAATTTCGTCCCGGTATGCGGTTTCTGAATGGTGAAGATATTTATACAGGCTTGGAGCGTCCGGTATTTGTCAATGTTGGACGGGTGGCAGTTGAGAAAAATATTGAGGCATTCTTGGAACTTGATTTACCTGGTAGTAAAATAGTGGTCGGTGACGGGCCGGGATTTGCCAGTATGCAAAAAAAATATGCAGGCAAGGCGGAATTCGTCGGCGCGAAACACGGTGCTGAATTAGCGCGGTATTACGCGGATGCAGATGTGTTCGTCTTTCCCAGTAAAACCGATACTTTCGGGTTGGTGATTATCGAGGCAATGGCAACAGGCACGCCTGTATCCGGTTATCCGGTTAGCGGCCCCATTGATATTATCCCAGGTTCTGGTGCGGGTGTCATCGGCGATGATTTGTTGACAGCGACACTTGCCTGCCTTGAACTGGACAGAACTACGGCAGTAGAGCATGCAAAAAAATACTCTTGGGAGCAGGTGGCGGCAGATTTTGTTAGCCTGCTGGTTCCCGAAACCGAGCCGAAACGCCGCCTGCGCTGGCGCCGGGCGAGGCGCGCCTTGAAGCTGGCGAGCGCTCCTTGGCGTATCTTTAAGAAAATCGCTCGTAGGCTGGGCCGTGCTATCAAAACAGGCAAATAAATTTTTGTATCAACACTTTTCTTAAAGTATCAACGCTCTTGCCCTTGCCGTTTGCAGGTATTAAGTTTGCGGAAAAACTAGGAGAATCGTTTTCAGGATAAGAAGCCGTGAAATATTGCCGGAATGTATATCTTATGAGTGGGAGAATGCCCCATGAGTATAGTGACCGAAATGCCAGAGCTTATTGCGCAGCCCGTTAAAGACGGTACTTATCCGTGCCTAATTCTAAACGCAGACTACCAACCGCTCAGCTATTATCCATTATCTCTTTGGTCCTGGCAGGATGCCGTCAAAGCCGTGTTCCTTGACCGGGTCAGTATTGTTGACCAATACAGCCAGGAAGTCCACTCGGCAAATATGTCTATGCCTTTACCGTCCGTAGTGGCGCTCAAAGATTTCGTCTCGCAGAACCGCTCGCCCGCCTTTACCCGTTTTAATTTGTTTTTGCGCGATGGGTTTGCGTGCGTCTATTGTAGTAGCGGTCAAGAATTGACCTTTGACCATGTGCATCCACGCCGGCTTGGTGGTAAAACCAGCTGGGACAATATTGTAGCAGCTTGCACAAAATGTAATTTGAAAAAGGGTGGGCGGACGCCCAACGAGGCCGGAATGGCCTTAAACCGTGCGCCCACACAGCCCAGTATTTACGAGCTACAAGCGCAAGGACGGCGTTTCCCGCCCGGCTATCTGCACAAAAGCTGGATGGATTATTTATATTGGGATTTGGAGTTAGAGACATGATGCGCCAATTACGCATTTGCATTACCAGCGTTTCTTTGGCCTTAAGCTTGGCGGCTTGCGGCGGCGAAAAAACCACCCATGTCGTCATGGAAACGGAGTTGGGCAATATTGAGATCGAAGTTTATAAGTCTCGCGCCCCGCTCACGGCAGAAAATTTTCTGTATTATGTGGACAATGATCTCTATGACGGGGAAGGGTTTTACCGTGCCGTGCGCCCCGATACCGACCCGCGCGGCCTCGGCATGCAAATTATCCAAGGCGGTTTACTGGCCATGGAATCCGTAACCGCACCCATTGACCACGAAACCACCGAGATGTCAGGTTTGTCCCACACGGACGGGGCTATTTCCATGGCGCGCGACGAACCGGGCACAGGCTCCGCCGCATATTTTTTTATCTCTATCGGTGATAACACATCCCTGGATTACGGCGGCTCTCGCAACCCGGACGGCCAAGGCTATGCCGTATTCGGCCAAGTCGTCAAAGGCATGGACGTAGTCCGCGCCATACAAATGCGCGAAACCAGAGGTCCCAGCGACAACCCAGCATTAAAAGGCCAGTTCTTGACCAAGCCTGTTCGGATTGTTGAGGTAAAGCGGAGGTGATTGTTTCCTTCTTCCCCTCCGTATTTTGTCTGCCATGAGCAAGAGAAATTTAAATAAGAGTAGGCGTGGATACGTATTCATCCTCACCCCATTTTTTGTGGGGGAGGTGCCGAAGCGTAGCGCAGGCGGAGGGGGAAGCAAGTTCATACAAGCGCCGCGCATAAAAAAGACACGCAAGGTTAATAACCAGCAACCATCAAAGGGGTATTAATTAACCGCAAGATATTCCCCCTCCGCCCCCAAGAGGGGGCACCTCCCCCACAAAAAGTGGGGTGAGGATGGGCAGGGTTGTTTTCGTTTCACCCTCATACCTCATTCAAAAAATGCCAGGACATTCTCGAAATTAGAGTACACCGACGGTGGATTACGCTACTGCTAATCCACCCTACGCTTTACTATCAATTTCAACATAAATATTAGAAAGTTATTTATTGTTCCAACAACGATGAAACCGATCCATCCACCAATTGACAATTTTATTGTTTCCATAATAGTCATTCCGCTAAAGTCAGCTATTACTCTAGATAGCGGGGACAATATTATTCCTACAAACATCAAAACGGTGGCCAGAATTGTTGAGTAAATTAATATTGATTTCTGCCATTCCAAAAATTTTGACATTATATTGGAACCGCTAAATCTTCTCGCTCAACCGAATAGCTGTCCTGCATCCTGCCTTTATTACTGCCGAGAGTAGCGGATAGCCGGGGGCTTCTTTTGCGCCGGCCTCTACCGCGTGGTCGTGGTGGCGCAGTTCGTCTTCGCGGAATTTTGTGAAGGTGGCGCAGAGGTCTGGGTCTGTGTCTTTGGTTTCTTCTATTTGTTCGGCGTAGTGTTTTTCTATAACGCTTTCGACCGCTTCGGTGCAAGCGTGGGCGGCTTTTTCGCCCATGAGGGCCGTGCCTATGCCTAGGCCAGTACTGGCGATTTTCCATAGGCCGATGAGGGCGGTGGGGCGGGCATTGTTCTCTAGGAGCAGCTTATCAAATGCGTCCAGATGTTCTTGTTCTTCGTCGCGCATTTCGGCTAGTTGTTTGGCAATTTTCCTCGTTCCCCGAGAGCGGCCAAACACTTTGGATTGGGCATCATATATAGCCACGGCGGCATATTCGCCCGCATGGTCAACGCGCAACATTTCTTTGATGCGCGGCGAGGCGGGTCGCTTTGGTTGTCCACCGGGCCTTGCTGGTCTGGTCATGCTTAACCTTTTACTTGGCTTTTGCCGCGAATAGGAAGCTCATAAATGCGGCTCCCACTGATAGAATAGCATTATATCCCGCCATTGATAGTCCCAACATTGACCAAGGTACTTCGCCGCAGGACGGCATTTTTACCGGGGCTTCCAGGGCTTGTAAAATATCGGCAGGGTTGATGGTTACCGCGCCGCCCATGCAGGATTTAGGGCCTTCCCACCATGTGTATTCGACACCCGTGTGCCAAAATGCTAACCCGAAACTGGTCAGGAATGCCAAGCCAATCAAACCAAGAAAAACCCTGTTCCATTTGTCCGTTTTCAGGCCGTAGCGGCTGATAAGAGCCAGAGCAGAAATTACAATAACTGCTTTGTGGGCATGGCGTTGCCAATAACACATCTGGCAAGGATGCATATTACCAATATATTGGAAACCAAGCGCCCCCATCCATAGGCCAAAAGACAGCAACAAGGCCAAAATGGGCCAGTTGCGGGCATTAAAAATATTGGAAACCACATGCATCATTTTAAGCCTTTATTTATTGCAACAATCTATAGTGAGCGTAGAGCTGCATGTAACCTGTTTTGTGGCTGTGGTAAAATTAAAAATAGGCGATATGTGTACTTGGCTTTTTTATTAATATATGTTAACTGCCTGAGCCTTTATTGTTTCAAGGGGCATGTTGGGGGCGGTTTAACACACGAATACAGATACTGAATTCTAGGAAATACCGATGCTAGAAAGTAATATTGAGCGAGAACTCACCCATATAGGCGCGGAACTAGGCGCAAAGCGCATGGCGGCTGGCCTAAGCTTGAAAGAGATGGCGGCGCAAATCCGTATTCAATATGCTTATTTGGATGCTATCGAGCGGCTGGATAAAGAAGCGCTACCAACGCTTGGCTATGCCCTTGGCTATGTGCGCACCTATGCCCGGTTTGTCGGCATGGACGAAAAAGCTGCCATGGAGCGCTTCAAGAAAGATATCGAAGCACCGCGTTATTTGAGCGCCCAAGCCGAGCCACATCATGTACCGAAACGCTCTATCCATTTGCCCCGGGGGAGTGTGGCTATTGGTGCCGTGCTGTCATGTGCATTTGTTGTCGTCTCTTGGTACGGCATGAAGTCAGATGCCGTATCTGCGGTACCAGCGACTGTTAGTGAACACAAACCGGAAAATTGGGGCTTTGCGCCTGCCGAACCGACCAAGAATAATAAAGACATGATAAGCCTGAAAGCCGTCGGGCCAAGCTGGGTTGAAGTCAGGGATGCGGACGGCGCAGTCCTAATTTCGCGCATCATGGTGCCGGGCGAAATTTTCGAAACCGAGCGCAAAAACGCGCCATTATTATCACTACGAGATGCGGGCGCTATTGAACTTTATCTGGGCGGCGAACGTATTGGGCCAATAGGCCAACGCGGTGAGGCGGCCAAAAATATCCCACTTGCAGACGTTGCGCAATAAAAGCTTCCCAACCGACTGTGCCTAGCCTAAACTTCTGTAATGAATAAAGATCATGACAAAAAAATCGGCCTACTAAGGCCGTGGCGGCAAGTCCAGCGCCGCAAATCCCGTCAAATCATGGTCGGCAAAGTCCCGGTTGGCGGTGATGCCCCCATAAGTGTCCAGTCCATGACCAACACATTGACCCATGATGTAGACGCAACTGTGGCACAGATAAATGACCTGGAGGAAGCTGGCGCAGATATTGTGCGTGTGTCGTGTCCCGACCCAGAAAGCTCTGCGGCCTTACGCGAAATCACCAAAGCCGTGGATGTGCCTATCGTCGCGGACATACATTTCCATTATAAGCGCGGTATCGAAGCGGCTAAAAATGGTGCGGCCTGCTTGCGGATAAACCCGGGCAATATCGGTGGCAAAGACCGAGTGCGCGAAGTGGTGAAGGCGGCACGGGACAATGGCTGCTCTATCCGTATCGGCGTTAACGCTGGTTCGCTGGAGAAAGAACTCCTAGAGAAATACGCCGAACCATGCCCCGAAGCTATGGTGGAAAGTGCGCTTATGCATGCGCGTATGCTGCAAGACGAGGATTTTCACGAGTTTAAAATATCGGTCAAAGCGTCAGATGTGTTCTTGACCGTCGCGGCCTATCAAAGCTTGGCCGACGCCATTGATTGCCCGCTACATTTGGGCGTCACCGAGGCGGGCGGATTGCGCATGGGCGGGATAAAATCTGCTATTGGTATGGGTAATCTGCTGTGGGCGGGCATAGGCGATACTATCCGCGTGTCACTCTCGGCTGACCCGGTAGAAGAAATAAAAACCGGATATGACATCCTAAAATCTCTAGGCCTGCGCACACGCGGTATTAACATTATTTCCTGCCCATCCTGCGCCCGCCAAGGTTTTGACGTCATCAAAACCGTAGAAGCCCTGGAAAAACGCTTGGCCCATATCCACGAGCCAATTTCCCTATCCATTATCGGCTGCGTCGTCAACGGCCCCGGCGAAGCGGCCTATACCGATATAGGCTTCACAGGCGGCTCAGCCGGATACGGCATGATGTACGCGGCGGGCGACAGAACTGGAAAAACTAGTAACGACGATATGGTCGAGGATATAGTCGAAAAGGTAGAAGAACGCGCGGCAATTTTGCGATCGGAGAAGCTCTAACCGCAGTTTTTGTACCCGCTTTTTAAGCACTGCGTCGCCATTTTTTTCGCCTTCTTGATTTGCTCGGAGATCATGTTTACTTTTCTAATGATGACCAACGTAAAGTTTGTGTATCTTCAGTCTGGCCAAGGGTGTCTAGTGTTTGCATTTTAGCGTTTTCCCACTCGGTAAGAATTCAAGCTCCGCGATCAAGGTCAGCCGCATCGAGCGCCACCAAAGCTTCAGGCGCTCGATTTACGGCGAGCAAGCGCAAAGCAATTTCAGCGGAAATATGGGGCAATGTTTTGGCTTTGGCGCTTTGCTGCGAAATATAACCATCAACGTCTCCCAAAGCATCGGCCATATCCCACCCGCCGAAGCAGAGGAGAACTATTACGCAAACCTAGACAAAGTCCCAAAAGCAGCATAGCTTAAACTAAACAGCCTCCGGCAAATCCGGGGCGGTTCAGCAGTAATAAAATGCCATAATTTAGTTTATGTTTGCGGGGTTGAATATTCTCTGCTTACCGTATGAGACGGCATGTAAATTTGTTTTACTAAACAGCGCCGGATGATTCTATTTTGCTCTCCTGCTGCCTCAAACCACCCAACATTACAGAACTTTAATGTAGCCGACATGCACCAGAATACACCAAAAATCACTTACATCTGGTACCTATTTGGTACCTAGGCGATTTTGGTGAAAATTCCATTTTGGAAAAATTGCCCTAAACTATTGAAAACAAAGAGTAAAATGGTGCCCCCACACGGCGTCAACCTTTAATAATAAATGCAGTAAAAACAATGAGGTATGTGTGTTTTATACTTACTGTGTTACACAATAAATTATACGAATTGTTATACAATAATAGCTATGATTTTCTCAATTATTTATTCTGGCCTTTTCGTCGCCCATGCTCTTTTCCTCTGCCGTGTGCCATGCCGCCGCCTTCGCCTTATTGTACTATCTCTGTTTACATAGCGTTGGTAGTCGGGGCGTGGTATTGTACTCATGGGAGACGTTGCGTAGGGGGAATGTCTGACGTCAGCGCCTATGGCATAGATTTAGGTCTGTGCTAAGAGAGAGTTTCTCGCATGTATTTTGCTTTAAAAATTCACAAAGCGCCTCAGCCTGACGGCCTTTTGAGCCAAGATGAACATCCGATATGAAAATCGAGCGGTATGTCGGTTTAGGGAATTTAGGCATAGTCTAGCGCCCAAAGCATCAGTCTAACCCTAGAACCTACGCTTAATACTGGCGGCGAATGTACGGCCTAAATCGTAACTATCGACAACAATAGTGCTACCACCAAGTGTTTGTGTAGCTTCATATCCATCATCAAGAATATTTTGAATTTTAAACCCGACTGTATATTCACCGCCGTCCAAGACGAAATTTTTGTTAAATACAAAATCCAGTGACAAAGGAAGCTGCTCCAAAATAGACGGTAATCCGTTGGACAAGTCCTCTACGGCACGAATGCGCTGCGATGAATAATTCAACAAGAAGGTAGCTTGATAATTGCTGTCATAATCCACGATGCCAATTTGTAAATTAACAAGGTGATCTGATTGTCCCTGCAAGGAACGGCCATCAGTATAAAGACCTGCGGCTGGTAATATTAGTGGGTTTACACCAAGCGCAGGATTAACCGTTGGCGGCGTAATAGATACATCGCCGTCTGAACTCACGCTAGAGGATGAATATGTATAATTTGAGCGGAACACAAAATCTCTATCACTGCTTACATTGCTAAAGAGCGGGATATATTTTGTCACATCTGCAAATGGAATTTTCTTCTCAAACTCAACTTCAATCCCGTAAATTTTTGCAGACGGAGCATTTAGGAATGAGGTCGCATTGCTCTCGCCAAGCCCGTTGAAAATAAATTCTTCAATCGGGTTGGTGAAATTTTTGTAGAACCCGCCAATTGTAAAGAATTGCTTCGCACCAAAATACCATTCAAACCGCGCATCCAGATTGGTGCTTTCGGAGTTTTTCAAGAAAGGGTTCCCGACGAAACGGTCATCT
>JALSHE010000042.1 GCA_026982415.1 Robiginitomaculum sp. | reverse complement strand
CGTCCATATAGGGCATGAGGTGAGCCACGGCTTGTTTCATAACCCGGGCGGATTTAACAACTTGCGGCAGGAACATTTTTCCCGCTCCGAACAAATCCCCGACCTGGTTCATACCGTCCATGAGCGGGCCTTCAATAACGTGGAGAGGCCGTGCGACTTTCAGGCGAGCCTGTTCCGTATCTTTGACAATATATTTTGTAATGCCGTTGACCAGTGCATGGGCAAGCCGCTCATTGACCGGAAGCTTTCGCCATTTAAGGTCGGTTTTTTTAAGTGCCCTTTTGCCGCCTGCATAGTCTTGCGCCACTTCGAGCAAGCGGTCTGTGGCATCATCTCGTTTGTTTAAAATCACATCTTCGACGCGCTGTTTAAGCTTGTCCGGGATGCGGTCATAAATCGTTAGCTGCCCGGCATTGACAATCGCCATATCAAGGCCTGCTTTGATAGCATGATAGAGAAACACGCTGTGCATAGCTTCGCGCACCGGATTGTTACCACGAAACGAGAAGCTAACATTGGAAAGACCGCCCGACACCCGCGCATAAGGCAGGTGTTTTTTAATGCGGCGCGTGGCTTCAAAAAATGCTACGGCGTAGTCATTATGTTCTTCGATACCCGTAGCAACCGCGAAGATATTTGGATCAAAAATGATGTCTTGGGGCGGGAAGCCGTTCGCCGTCAACAGGTCATAAGCCCGCTTACAAATCTCGAATTTGTGGTCTGCTGTCTCTGCTTGCCCGTCCTCATCGAACGCCATGATGACCGTAGCAGCGCCGTAACGGCGCACCAGTTCGGCCTGTTCCAAAAACGGCTTTTCGCCTTCCTTGAGCGAGATAGAATTGACCACCGGCTTGCCCTGCACACATTTAAGCCCAGCCTCGATGACCTCCCATTTAGAGCTATCAATCATGATAGGCACGCGGGCAATGTCCGGCTCGCTGGCGAGTAGATTCAGATAAATAGTCATGGCTTCAGCGCCATCAATCAGACCGTCGTCCATATTTATGTCGATGATCTGCGCACCGTTTTCAACTTGCTGGCGGGCGACGGATAACGCCCCCTCAAAATCGCCGTCAACGATAAGCCGCTTGAACCGGGCAGAGCCTGCCACATTGGTGCGCTCGCCAATATTGATAAAACTTGATGAGGCCTGCATTATGCGGCTCCTAAAATAAACGGCTCTAGGCCGGATAAACGTAATGCAGGGGTTATATCCGGCGTTTGGCGCGGTGCTAATAGGCTAGCTTTGTCCGCTAATTTCTCGATATGTGCGGGCGTGGAGCCACAACAGCCACCGACAATATTGACCCAACCGTCTTCGACCCACGGCATCATATGGCTACACATATGGGACGGGGTTTCATCGTATTCCCCGAACGCATTGGGCAGACCCGCATTGGGGTAAGCCAGAATATATGTATCTGCAATCTTGGCCAAAGCTTGCACATAGGGCCGCATATCTTCGGCACCCAGCGCACAATTTAGCCCCACTGCAAATGGGTTGGCGTGGGCGATAGAATACCAAAACGCTTCCACGGTTTGCCCCGAAAGCGTGCGCCCGGATTTATCGGTAATGGTGCCGGAGATTATCAAGGGCAGGTCTTGGCCTTTGGCCGCAAATATTTCTTTGGCCGCAAATATCGCCGCCTTGGCGTTGAGAGTGTCAAATATAGTTTCGATCAAGAGCGCATCTACATAGCCCCACATGGCTTCGATTTGGATTTTATAAGACGCAACGACCTGGTCAAAATTTACCTCCCGAAAGCCGGGATCTTCCACTTTGGGGGACAGGGACAAGGTTTTGGAAAGTGGCCCCAGCGCACCAAGGACGGCACGGGGCTTGTCCGGCGTTTTGCGCGTCCACTCATCTGCTACTGCGCGGGCGATTTTCGCGCCCGCTTTGGCAATTGCGCCCGCATGTTCGGACAGGCCGTAATCGGACTGGCTTATGGTGGTTGCGTTAAATGTATTGGTTTCGATCAGGTCTGCACCAGCGGCGAAAAAACTGGCGTGAACACCCTGCACCGCATCTGGTTTGGTGATGTTCAACAGATCATTATTACCGCGCAGGGGCGTCGCCCAATCGGCAAATTCCTGGCCGCGAAAACCCTCTTCGTCCAATTTATATGCTTGCAACATCGTCCCCATAGCCCCGTCGAGGATGAGGACACGGTCTTTTATAGCTTGCTCTATTTTCGGCCAAATGCTCATGACGCGATGATTTTCTGCTGTGGGTTGGTCTGCGCTTTCACGCCGAGTATCTGGCATGTGGTGAACGCCAAATCTGCTTTGTTCAGCGTATAAAAATGAAAATGCTCAACACCCTGCGCCCGTAACTGCGCCGCTAAATCTGCCGCCGTTGATGCGGTGAGGAGAAGCCGTGTCTGCGGGTCGTCGTCAAGCGGATCAAACAAATTATGATACCAGTCCGGGATGGAAATATAACATAGTTTTGATATACGGCACAGGCCACGATAATTGGGTTGCAGCATCAGGCCGGGAATTATTGGAATTTTGATACCTGCATCCAGCGCCTTGTCTTGGTAACGCAAGAACGTATCGGCGGAGAAGAAAAACTGGGTGATGGCGCGGGTCGCGCCTGCATCAATTTTACGCTTGAGATTATCCAACTCGTCGTCCCAGTTTAGGCTTTCCGGGTGTAACTCTGGATAAGCGCTGACAGATATTTCAAAATCGGCCACGTCTTTTAGACCAGCCACCAAATCACTACCGTAAGCATAGCCGTTTTCATGAGGCACATAAGGCGCACCCAAACCGCCCACAGGGTCACCGCGCAGGGCGACAATATGGCGAACCCCCGCCTGCCAATAGGCGCGGGCAATCTCGTCGATTTCGGCTTTGTCCGAACCCACACAGGTTAAATGGGCGGCAGCAGAAAGATTGGTCTCACGGGCGATGCGGGCGACAGTTTGGTGGGTGCGTTCGCGGGTAGAACCGCCCGCACCGTAGGTTACGGAAACAAAATCCGGATTTAGGGATTCCAGTTTTTGGATGGCCGACCACAATTTTTCGCCCATTTTTTCGGTCTTGGGCGGGAAAAATTCAAAGCTAATATTTATGTTTTTACCGCCGCCAGCACTGGCGCGGGCGAGCGTGCCCGGCGCCGGGCGGTAGACATCTCTGTTGTTTCTGGTTTCTTCAATAATCATGGGTTTACTCGGCTGTTTGTAGGTTTGAAAACATGGTGGTCAGGGCGCGAAGTTGGTCGTCTTTATGCTCCATGCCGACGGACATGCGCACGAGGGTATCGCTGACCCCGGCGCTATCCCTATCCTCTTGGCTCATGGCGCGGTGGGTCATACTTGCCGGATGGCAGATCAGGCTTTCCGTACCGCCCAGGCTCTCGGCGAATTGAAAAATGCCTGTGTCCGCAAAGAAATTTTTCAGGTCTTCCGACTTTGCACCAAGTTCAAAACTAAGCATAGCACCGGAGCCGGATTGTTGTTTTTGTGCCAAAATGCCGTCCGGATAATGCACCGATTTCACGGACTTTTTTCCCCGTAAATACTGCACTATTTCTATGGCATTGTTCTCTTGTACATCCATGCGGGCATGTAGCGTCCTGAGGCCGCGCAAGGTCAGGAAGCTATCAAAGGGCGCACCAGTCACGCCCGTACAGTTCGCCCACCAAGCCAGCTTTTCGGCCATGTCTGCGCACGCCGCAACCACCGCACCGCCGACCACATCACTATGGCCGTTGATAAATTTTGTGGTCGAATGCACGATAATATCTGCGCCGAGTGCTAGGGGTGTTTGGCGTGCGGGCGACAAGAAAGTATTATCACAGACGGCCAATGCGCTCACATCATGAGCGGCGGCTGACAATGCCGCAATATCGCTGAGGCGCATGAGCGGATTGCTCGGGGTTTCTATAAACACCAAGTCCGGGTTTTTGGCGCGTATCTCTGCGGGCGCAGTGTCTTTGGTTTGGTTGATAAATTCTACCCTGAACCGTCCTTGCTCTTGGCGGCTTAATAGCAAGCGAAATGTCCCTCCGTAACAATCATGGGGTGCCAACACCAGGCCGCCGTGGGGCACAAGATTAAGCACCAAATCTATGGCCGCCATACCGGACGATGTGACCACGCCGCCAGCCCCGCCCTCAAGTTCAGAGATTGCATCGGCCAGCGCGTCCCGGTTCGGGTTACCGCCGCGCCCATAATCATATTTCCCCATCTCCCCAAAGCCAGGGAATGTATAGGTTGAACTGAGATAGAGCGGCGGTGTCACGGCACCGTAGGCTTGGTCTTGACCAATACCTGCGGTGACACATTTCGTCTCTGGTTTAGTTTTCGGTTTAAGCGGCACGGCTTTCCCCTCCCATAAATTCAGTTAAAATTGGCGCGAGCAAATCCGTGGCTTTCAAGAACGAATCGTGGCCGTAAATACTGTCGATGACATGTAGTTCTGATGGCCCAGCCAGCGCACCGCACAAGGCTTGCATTTCGGACGGGGGGGCGAGTTGGTCTGTCTTAACGGCAATAAGCGTTGTGCGGGCGCTGATTTTTGTCGGGTCAACCCGGTGTAAATCTATGGATTCCGATAAGGCCAAAAACCTGTTCACAGGCATGATTTTTTTATAGTGCCGCCCACGGGATTCTAGATAATCGCCAATATCAAATGTTGCCGGAACATCTCCGTTCGGCGTAGCACTAAACCGCTGGCTAAATTCTTCGGCGGAACGGTATGTGGTCATAGCTAATTCACGGGCAAGCTTTAGTCCCTCTAATGGATTGCCAAGCTTCGTCGCCATATCAATGGTGCGGCGTTGTATCCCGCGCAGGGCAACCCCCATTGGCCAAGGGCGATGAGCCGCACCAAAGACGCATAAATTCTCTACCCGCTCCGGGAAATCCTGAGCAAAGGCCAAAGCAATCATGCCGCCATAACTCATGCCGATAATACTGTGGGCGCGCTCAATTTTCAAATGATCCAGCAAAGTTGCCAAGCGTTTAGCTTGGTCTTTAGTGGTGATGGTCAAGCGCTTATCGGTATTCACACCGCCCGGCGCACAATCGAAACCCAACACCTGTACATGGTTCAAATCAATCGGCCCGCCCGGATAAATCATATCAGACCACCAGCCGCCAGAACCGTCCTTACCGTCTACACCGTCGGCAACAAAACGTGATGCCGATATACCGCCCGGCACAACAACAAGCGGCGCACCTTCACGTCCGTACAGCCTGCCTTGCACCACGTCGTCCTTGAGCACACCACCGTGTTCTAGGGCGAAATCACCTAAACCAATTTCTACATCTTGTGCCATAAGGCGCTCCTGCAATCATCTCACAGAAACGAAGCCGGAGCATTTGGGCTAAGAAAACGGTGTGTAACAGGAGCAAGTTAAAAGCATGTGCCTGAACCCTATTGGGAGCGGCTTTGCTCTTTCCTCATCTGTCAGCGGCCAATGAAACGGCCTACCGTAGGACTTAGCACCTTTCCAAAATGTCTTCACATTTCGTCGGTTGCTCCAGCTTCAAAGGGCCTATCCCTCCACTGGTCTTGATGAAGCTGTAAAATGCTGGAATTTTATGACCAGGTCAAGGGTTTTTTTGCTATGCATATAAGATTGCTTGTATTAGCCTTGCATCTCAACACAAGGAGTTCCTATGCGCGACATTGAAATAACCAATCTTGAAACTTTACCGGGGAAAACCATCACACAGCATCTCGGCATGGTGCAAGGCAATACGGTACGAGCCAAACATGTGGGCCGCGATATTATGGCTGGGTTTAAAAATATCGTCGGCGGCGAGCTGCGTGGTTATACGGAGCTTTTGACGGAATCACGCGAAGAAAGCATCGACCGCATGGTCGATGAAGCCCGAGACCTTGGCGCCAATGCCATATTAAATGTGCGGTTTTCCACCTCATCCATAAGCGCCGGAGCCTCCGAGCTTTATGTGTACGGTACGGCGGTCGTGGTACGGTAACATGATCAATATAGCTATATTTTTAAGTCTGTTCGCGCTCGGGTTTTTCGTAGGGCGATATAAGGAAGCCCGACATTTCAGCGATTTACAAAAGCGCGAAACCGCGCTGGCCTATATCACCACATCCAATATTAAACACGTCCCCGAGGGCATGAACAATTCGGTATTTGTCAGCGGCAATGTTGTTGTCTCTATTGATTACTATAAACGTATATTGGCGGCTCTGCGCGGTATATTTGGCGGTCAGATAAAATCCTATACCAGCCTTGTAGAACGCGCGCGGCGCGAGGCCGTCTTGCGCATGAAAGAACAGGCCGAAGACTTCGGCATGCACCATATCTCAAATTTGAAGCTGGAAACTGCCAGCGTCTATAAAAATTCCCAAAATTCCCTAGGATCAATAGAAATTTTCGCCTACGGCACGGCATTGAAATAGAGTTTTGAGCTAATGCAAAAATGTCGCATTGAAATTTTAACCTAACTGCGTATCTCCCCTTTTATGATGAGTGCTGAACCGATTACCGAAGACGATATTGCCGCCTTGACCAAGGTGTTTTATACTTGGGTGCGCAAGGATGAATTGCTGGGGCCTGTCTTTGCTGCCAAGATTGGTACGGACGACGCCCAATGGACGCCCCATATTACCCACATCAATGATTTTTGGTCGGGGATATTTCTCAAAACCGGGCGGTTTTCCGGCAATCCTATGGCCAAACATGCGCCCCTACCCGGATTAACCCCGGCGCATTTCACCCGCTGGCTGGAATTATTTGCCAAAGCAGGCGCCCAGACCTTATCGCCTGCCAAGCAAAAACATTTCAACGATACGGCGGGGCGTATAGCCAAAAGCCTGCAAATGGGTCTGGCTTTTCACAATGCGAGTAAAGATATAGAACCCAACCCGTTTGCCGAGTTTGATATAGCCAGGCCGTCGCGACAATAAACTACCGTATGGATAAGGTAAATGCGACCTTGCCCAGATAATGCTTTGCGCCTTTATCGTTTGGGTTACGCGCCAGCACGCGTTTCAAATATTTTTGTGCCAGCTTCAACTCTGCCAAGTCGGAGCTTTCTGGCTCTTGGTTTTTATAAGCAAGTACAATACCTGCGGTTTTCAGCACTGCGGCGTTATCGGGTGCCGCCGCCAAAGCTTTGTTTAAATAATCAGTGGCGCGGACATAGTCATTTTCCCAACTGGCAAGGTCGGCCCGCGCAGCAAGAATGAGCGGGGTCTCGCCCAAAAGTTTAGCCGCTTTATCGTATTGCGCTTCGATTTTTGCCGTCTTGACATTCTGCGAGGAAAAGAACCGCATGGCTTCGGCTAAATGAAACAAGGCTTCATCTTTCTCTACGGAGCGCACAGTAAAATCGTGTTCTCTGACATCAATGTTGGGCTTGACCGTTATGGTCGAAAATTTGTTGGCGCGGAAATAGCGGCGTAATACGTCGTGATATTGCTCAGGTGTCTGCCCAAAGGCCTGAGTAAAAGCGGGAACGGAGCGCTTGCCCCCATTGAGCAAGCCGATATAATTAATCATCTTGGCGCTTTCTTGCTTATTGGTCTTGATATAATGCACGGCCAACCAGCTTTGAGCATAGAAAAAATCCGGAGTAGACATGCCGCGCGCACGACGGCCTGTGCTTTGGAACGGGTAATTATTGACAGAATTAACGATAACATTTGTCGGGATCCATACCTGTTGCGACAAAGGATAACCATAAGGGTTATAAGGTCGCCCAATCACCAAATTGCCGTCCTTGGTAACTTCAAAAGTCGCATAATAATCAGCCAATCCCTCATTGAACCATAGCGGGTATCGGTCACGGGTATAGGTCGCTAAAAGATGATGGGTGAACTCGTGCAAGGCAATATAACGGGCGCGCTTGCCGCGCTTGAAGCCGCTTTTTGCGTTGAGAATAAACACCGGGCCGTCAATGGTTGATTTATAAACACCAGCGATGTCAGTGCGGCCAGTCAAGAGTTTAAGCTCTTTTGAGCTTTTCACCGCATATATGCGCACAGGAACGATTTCGGGCTTGATGTCCTTAATGCCGACAATTTGCAAAATCGCCTGTCGGTATTGTTCCAATTCAAGGATCAGAGCCTTGCCGTCTTTTTCGCGGACATTGCCAACAAATACAAAGTTTTCAGATTTTATCTCAATAGTTTTGGCAACAGCGGTAACAGAAAAGCAAAACCCGGTAAGGCTAAAAACCAAACCAACCAACAAAGCGCGAAACACCCGAAATAAACCCCGCATAAACTTCCCCAACCAAATAACTAAAGCCGCAATAGCACAATTTATACATGCAGGCAAATAAGATGTGCAGGGCTGAAATTATGCTGATTCCCCCCTTGCATTCTCCTCCCGCGCCGCTATAAGCCCTGTTCCCAATGATGGGACGCAACTTGTCAGGCTAAAGGCATGCCTGACGGTTCTTAAGTTCGAGCGTTTATGCGCTCATGATAATGGAGAACGAAATGCCAAAAATGAAGACCAAAAGCGGCGCCAAAAAGCGCTTCAAACTGACCAAATCGGGTAAAGTGAAAGCCTCCTCAGCAGGCAAGCAACACGGCATGATCAAACGGACAAACAAACAAATCCGCAATAAGCGTGGCACCCGCATCCTCAAAGACTGTGATGCGCGCGTTATTCGCAAACAATTCATGCCAAATGGCTAATCGGGCTAAGCCCACCTATCAACCTAATTATATATCAGTTTTGGAGTAAATTATGGCTCGAGTATCAAGAGGCGTCACCAAGCACGCTCGCCACAAAAAAATTATCGACGCGGCAAAAGGCTATCGTGGCCGCCGTAAAAACACTTTCCGCATTGCCAATCAGGCGGTCGAGAAAGCCGGACAATATGCTTATATTGGCCGTAAACTTAAAAAGCGTCAATTCCGCGCCCTTTGGATCCAGCGGATCAATGCGGCTGTTCGTCTGCACGGCATGACCTATGCGACCTTTATGGGTGCAATGGGTAAAGCCGGTATCGAGATTGACCGTAAAGTCCTCGCCAGCCTAGCCATGCACGAACCAGATGCGTTCAAGGCCATTGTTGATCAAGCGAAAGCCGCGATTAAGTAGGTCGGTACTATCGAAATTTGAAAAGCCCTGCCTGCGCGGGGCTTTTTTATTGCCTCAAAGGCGTGTGACGCCGTCCACGACAAGCTGGTGAATGCTGGTTTCTGGACGTGCGCCGTAATGACTAATGACTTCGGATGCGCAGGTTGAGCCAAGACGCCCTGCATCTTGCCAGCCAAGACCCATGGCACGACCTGCGAGTACGCCCGCAGCATATTGGTCGCCTGCGCCTGTGGTATCGATAACTTTATCCACAGAGAGAGCCGGGATCTCGTGCACATCCCCAGAATTCTTTATCAAAGAACCTTTGTCCGATAATGTCACTAATGTCGTGGTTCCTGTCGCCCATACATTATCCAACGCCGCATTTAAATCATCGGTTTCGTAAAGGGATAAAAGTTCCGCTTCATTTGCAAACAAGATATCCACATGGTTATCCACAAGATGCGCGAAGGCGGCGCGGTGGCGGTCAACGCAAAAACTATCGGATAATGTCAGGGCAACTTGCCGTCCGGCGGCCTTGGCGATTTCGGCGGCTTTGACAAAGGCGGCCTTTTGCGCGTCGGTGTCGAACAAATACCCCTCCATATAGGTGACCGCAGACGCCCGCACGATTGCGGGGTCTATATCTTTGACCCCGAATGTAACATTAGCCCCCAAATAGGTCGACATAGAACGTTCCCCGTCGGGCGTGACCGCGATCAATGACCGCGCCGTAGCCTCGCCCTTTTTCAGGGGCGCTGTGTTGGCCGTGACACCGAGTGCCGCAAGGCTATCCGTGAAACGCTTGCCCAAACCGTCGTCCGCAACCTTGCCAATATAGGCCGCCGAAACCCCGAGAGCCGCAATGCCCGCAACAGTGTTAGCCCCGGAACCGCCAGCAATTTCGCTGAGGCTGTCGCTGGATTTTTTTAAAGCGCCATGGAGCTGTAACGCCCGCTCTTGATCGATTAAAGTCATGGAGGCCTTGGTGATATTCTCAGCCAAAAGCACATCTTCGCCCACAGGGGCAATCACATCCATAATGGCATTGCCAATCCCCAAAACATCATAGTGTGCGCGCATGTCTAATCTCCAAAAAATTTAAACTGCGCATAAGGGAGAGCCACGTGTTTTGCAAGCGGATAACACGTCATCCTCACCCCACTTGTGGGGGAGGTGCCCCTTCTTAGGGGCGGAGTGGGAAGCAGGTTTCAGCAAACACCGGACATGAAATGCAACAGCTCGGTAAGCTGTCCAGATAATTATCTCGGGAATTATCTCGGGGAATTATTGCGCCGATAATTGCTTCCCCCTCCGAGCGCCAAGAGGCGCCCACCTCCCCCGCAGGCGGGGTGAGGATGTAGGGGAAATATTTCATAATGAAAACCCCATATACATCATAATGAAAACCCCATATACAATTGCCCTACCCGCCTGCGGCGGAGGGCGGAAGCGATAAGGGGGTTGTCCTTTGCGGTTTATGCCGCTAGGCGGTTCTTATGAAAAATGATATGAAAAAAGTCGCCATCCTTGCCTCTGGCAATCTCTTGCCGGGCCATCCGGATTTGCGCTCGGATGCGTTTGAACTGGAAGAAGAAATCGGTAAATTGCGCCCGGCCTTCACCGCATTGGGTATGAAGCTGGATGTGCTCAACTGGCGTGATGCAGCAGCGGTGGCAGACGACTATGACGCTATGTTGCCTTTGCTGGTCTGGGATTATTTTGAAAGCAACCAACAAGCATTCCTGCAAGCTATGGCGCAAATCTGCCAAAAGACAGAACTCTTCAACCGCTTTGATGTTGTCCAGTGGAACAGCAATAAATCCTATCTGGAGGATTTGGCGCACCAGGGTGTACACACCATTCCGTCGCGCCGGGTCGACCGGGTTTCCGAAGCCGAAGTCCAGCGTTCATTTGAAAAATTTGCAGGCGAGGCATCTGGCTGTGACCAACTCGTCATAAAACCGGATGTGGGCGGCGGTGCCTGGCGGCAAGTTCTGCTCAAGAAAGGCGATCCCTATCCGAGCAAGGACAAGTTACCCCCCGCTGGCACGCTCATCCAACCCTTTGTAAAAAGCGTCCTGACCGAGGGCGAATATTCTTTCTTGTATTTTGGCGGCGCATTCTCCCATGCACTGGTCAAACGTCCCAAAGACGGCGATTACCGAGTCCAATCTATTTACGGTGGCCGCGAACAAGCTTACGCGCCAAACCAACAAGAACGCGCTCAGGCTCGCGCCGTGTTTGACATGCTCGATTTCACCCCGCTCTACGCCCGGGTAGACCTGCTGCGCGCCGACGACGGGCGTTTGCTGCTGATAGAACTGGAACTCATAGAACCATATTTATATCTGGGATTCGCCGAAGGCTCAGGCGCAGACAATAAAGGCGCACAAAGACTGGCAAAGGCGCTCGCAAAGAAATTGGGGCTTTAGGAAATCGGCGGCTTCGGATACAACGGCGCTAGCTCCGGATTTCTCCAAGCTGCGCATATGTTGGCGGCCCCGCACCCGCACATAAATCGGCAGACCCGCGTAACTTTCTCGAAGTGCAGCCACCACCTGATTTGCGGAAGCAACATGATTAATCGCAATAACAGCCATTTTGGCGTGGCCGGCACCTACGGTTTGGAAGCCGCCAGAAAAACCAACACATCGCCGAGATACTCAGATTGGTTCACAGCAAGTTTCCTTTTTCTTTTTAGCTCTTTATTATTCCGAGCCAAATTATTAGGGGCTGCCAATTTGTCGCACTTTTTCACAAGCAGAATATATTGAATTTTCCGTTTAAAAACCAATATAGACAATAAGACATCGAACACAATTAGAGACTTAAAATATGTGGAGACAGAGTTTTAACCAGCAATAGAGGAGGCTAAAATGCGGCGGTTTAAAAATATTCTTTATGTAACAAATAATGGGACAAATGATGTTTCCATAAAGCGTGCAGCCAAGCTTGCTCTGAGTAATAACGCCAAATTAACCTTGCTTGATGTTGTTGATAAAATACCCACTTGGGCAGGCCAGAGAAAAGACAGGCTTAAATGGGATAAAATTCACCAGGCCGACATGGAAGCGCGAAAACAGCGTCTGGATAAGGCCGCCGATCCTTACCGCGAAGAAACAACCATAAAGACCGCAGTCCTTGAGGGCAAAGATTTTTTGGAAACTATCCGCCAAGTTTTGAAACATAACCATGATTTGGTTATGAAAGATACGACCATCAGCACAGGTATAATGCCGCGTGTCTTTGCGACAGAAGATATGCAGTTACTGCGCAAATGCCCATGTCCGGTATTGCTCACTAAACATGATAGCAAGGGTGATTTTAAAAACGTCATGGCAGCTATAGACTTTGATGATCACAATGATTTAGATAGCCCAAGCGCCAACAATTCACTGAATACCAAAATATTGGATATGGCGATTTCATTATCAAGTGAGGAAAACGGTGATCTGGACATTGTCCATATATACCAAATTATCGGTGAAAGTGTATTGTATAGCGGGCGAACGGGTATGTCAGATTATGAAATCGCTACCTATATTGAAGATGCCCGCAGGGATTATGAAGCTGCAGTATCTCGGCTATTAGGCCGCGCTAAAAGACGGCTCGGAGATCAAGTTTACGACACGGTGAATATCAATGTCCATGTGCTTAAGGGCAATGCGAAAATCGACATCCCCGAACAGGCCAAACTGCGCGGCACAGATTTAATCGTCATGGGCACAGTAGCAAGAACTGGTATTCCGGGGTTTTTCATCGGCAATACAGCAGAAACAATTCTCAACAATATAGATTGCTCAGTGCTTGCCCTAAAACCAGATGATTTTGTCAGCCCGGTAACACTGGTGTAAATGTAAGCTCTATAGCATTTTGCATTTAATTGAGTTCACAAAAATGTAAAATTCCCTAAGTAGCTGATATATTAAGATATTTATCCACTTTCTCCCCTTAATACTTTTTACAAAAAACTTATCCATGGCTGTTTGGGCTGGTTTATTCTCCGGAGCATGAAACTTGACCTTATTGAAATAAACAAATTATCACCGCCCGGACTTTGGGATTTGGCGGCGCTGTCGGCGTTTATCACCACCTTGCTGGCGGTGATTGACGCGCGGATTGGCGGGGCGCAGATGGTGCGGTTTTGTGAGCGCATGTTGGCACGGCAGTCGCGGGACTTGCGCATCAAGGCTAGAGAAAACCTCAATATGCGCATCAAGGCCTGGGTGTTGCAAAGCCCTGCCCGCATTGCCTTTGTGCGCCGGGTTATCGGCGAGCGGGCTATCAAGCGCTGGCGGAAAAACCGTTTGGCGGACTATGCGCTGACAAAACACTTTGGCGATTGGAAGCGGAAATTTCCAAATGGTTTTGATGGGGTTGGCGGGGTGCAACAAAACTGGAGCCATAAGCCTGCGGTAAAGCCCGCACCCTGCACTTATAATTGGAAGCCCTTTGCCCTCGCCAAAATATTCAATGTGGAACGGTTTTTATACGGGCGGTCTCGGCCTGACCCTAAGCTGGAACAAACCCGCGCCGCCTATCTCAAGCTTTGGGGTGTGGATATTCAAGACAAAAACAAAGGCGGAGTGCAGCGCGGCAAACGCGCCATGGAACCCATCTGCTTTACCCCCGATGAATTGGTGCCAGAGGTCGCTACCAGCGCGGAGGAAGATACGCAAAGTGTGGGCGCGGACGCCCCTGAAAAAGCAGGTGAAATACCCATATATCCGCCGCGCAAAAATGAACATGAAGCGGCGGAAGATTTAGACGATTATCTTATACGAGAACCCCCATAAATGCCAATATTTAAACGTCCAGCTTACCTTCAAACTCCAGCTCTACGGGGCCGGCCATAATGACGTGGTTGTCGGTCTCTCGCCATTCTATGTGCAATGTGCCGCCGTCCATAATGACGCTTGCGCTACGGTCGGTGCGGCTTTGGCGGTGGGCGGCGACCAAGGCAGCACAGGCGCCCGTGCCGCATGCTTGGGTGATGCCAACACCCCGCTCCCAAACCCGAAGGCGGATTTCGTTGCGTGCGCGGACCTCGGCAAAACCGACATTGCACTGCTGGGGGAATAAAGGATGGAATTCTATCATCGGGCCTATTTTATCGACCGCCGTTTCCTCTACGTTCTCCACAAAGAAAACACAGTGGGGATTGCCCATATTTACCGCGCCAGGCCGCGCCAGTATCGGCGCATCTATGGGGCCGACTTTGACGTCTATGACATGGGTGTCCATATATTCCTTGAGCGGGATTTCCGTCCAGTCAAGGCGCGGCTCACCCATATCAACGGCGACGGAAAATTCGCCCGTGCGGGTGGTCTGTAACAGTCCGGCATTGGTCTCAAGCATAATAGCATCCCGCCCGGTCTCAACCATCACCAGCCACGGAATACAGCGCGAAGCATTACCGCAGGCATCGACCTGGCCGCCGTCCGCATTCCATATTTCCATGAATACATCGGCCTGCAACTTATCGACCTGCGCAGATTTAGGCGCCCTCATAACAATGATTTGGTCAGCACCAAGCGCTCCCATCACTCCCCCTTTGGCGGCGGTGGCCTTGGCCAGTTCAGATGTCATGGCAAAGCCGGGGCGGCTCCGGGCGTCAAATACGCCGAACCGATTGCCGGCTCCATTTAGAATCATAAATTTCATAACAAACCCTATAGGCGGGGGAGCGGGAATGAGCAAGTCGGCTGAATTATCAATATGTACTCATGCCTGAAGCGGTGCGATCATATGGTTTATTGGTTTGCGGCTGGAGGTATTTTCTCTGACATTTAGCGCAATATGGTGCTTGACCTTGGGGTTTTAGGGGGGTATGTCCCGCAAACTTGTTTTTATGGCGGCATATCTGCGCCTGAATAGCGAATGGAATACTAGAATTTAATACTAAAGGACTTTGTCATGGCACGTCGTTGCGATCTTATGGGTACAGGCCCAATGAGCGGAAATAATGTTTCTCACTCTAAAGTACGGACAAAACGCCGTTTTGAGCCGAATTTGTGCAATGTCACTTTGGCATCCGACATTCTTGGTCAAAAGTTTAAAATGCGCGTTACCGCCGCGTCATTGCGCACAGTTGATTTCAAAGGCGGTCTGGACGGCTTTTTGATGAACACCAAAAATGCTAAATTGACCGACAAAGCCAAAAAAATCAAACGGGCTTTGGTCAAAAAAACTACAGAAGCAGAAGCTGAAACTGAAGCTGCTTAGGTTAAATTTGCGCCGCCGCACCAAGGCGGGGTTGCTCTTTGCATTTATTTTATTGCTGATATTACTGGCGGACCGCTTCGTGCCCCCACAGCATTTGCCGTGGAAACCGCTTGATGTCGAGGCACAGGTCGGATTTGCTACGGGCACCAAAATCACCTTAATCGCCCTAGGCCCCAGTTCTACCTGTATGGGTAAATTAGACGAAGCCTTGCACCTGAATTATGTGCAAGCCGCACCCAAAAAAGACAGCCAGAAAGGCAATAAGGCTTGCGGTTGGAAGGTCGCGGCGACCATGACCAAAGCATCCGGCGCACGGTTCCAGCCAAAGCAGGTGACGGGGCAGTGCCCCTTGGTCTTGGCATCATATATCTGGCTGAGGCAAGTGGATAAACACGCCCGTAAATATATGGGAAGCGGCCTCAAGAAAGCCCATCATGCGGGCACATATTCTTGCCGCCGGCAAAGAGGCAATAGTTCTGGCGCTTGGTCAGAACATGCTTATGCCAACGCCTGGGACATTACCGGGTTTGAACTGGAAGACGGGCGGGTGGTTTCTATATTAAAACACTGGCGCAGCGACGGTAGTAAAGAGGGGCGCAGCAAAGCCAAATTCCTGCACGAAGCGCGCGGTTCCGCGTGCCGCTTGTTTCGGGTGGTGTTGTCGCCGGATTATAACGATGCGCACAAAGACCATTTTCACCTTGACCAAGGACCAAGCTTGTCCTGTCGCTAGAAACTGCCTATAGTGCCAGCAAAGGAAAATGCTATGCACATAATCGGGATTATTATTGCCGTCGCCAGTGCCATATTTTGGATCAGCCGGGCGGCGCGCGGTGCCAGAGATGTGGCGAATGCGGCCAGTGCTTTGCGCAATATGCCGCGCCGTATGCGCTTTAAAAACAATGCCTCCAAGCGCGGTATTGATTTAATCGACAACCCCATGGAAGCAGCAACCATTCTTATGGTCAGTGTTGCCAAATTGTCTGATTACGCCGCCGCCCATGATGGCCTGATCAGTGGTGCCTCGACTAGCCGCATTATTTCAATCTTGAAGTCTTATATGAAAATCTCGGCGGTAGAAGCAGACGAGTTATTGACGCAAATGCGCTGGGCCGTGAAAAACTTGATCCAGCCTGATACAGTGCTGGCACCTATGACCAATATATTATCCAAAGCGATTAACCGTGCAGAGGCCGACGATTTATCGGACATGTTGGACAAAATATCCCAAGCCGACGGCGAACCAAACCCCGAGCAAAAAGCATTTGTCATGCGGGTTCGTGAGCGGTTGGGCTTGGAGGTTTGATAGTCCAAAAAATTCTCAATGTTTTCCGCTCAGCCGCTAATTTGTTTGTGCTGAAAGGTCGCTTTTGGGCGAGATCATGTCTAATAGTCCGCGCGCCGTATTTTGGTCAAATTTGAAGCGGAATTTTATATAGGCGCCTTTTTGGCTGTACTCTGCCGCAGAGAAATCCCGGTCTCTATAACCCTCAACATTATACCCCAAGCTAAGCCAAACATTGTCAACTGGCGAGATGCCTATGGACGGCCCGTAGGCATAGCTAAGCGTATCGGAATTTGCGCCGTACAATACGGAGCCGTGCAACCCAATATCAATTTTCTCGGTTATATCAAACCGCGTTTCGCCGCCGATAAGATGCGAGAAACCGCTATAGGATGTACCGTCAAAATCGGTCTTCACATATTTCACGCCGTAATTACCCGCAAGCTGCCAACGCTCGTTCAACATTGTATTGGCCGTGAAATTATTAACCAGTTTTGTGATCTTGGTGCCTGTTAAACTATTATCAACTCTGACATCAAAGCGGTTCAATATGACCAATTCATCCGTACTGCGCGGACGCCAAGCGGTACCAATCCGGCCATCAATCCGGCTCGAACGACCAGACAAGCCCGCAGCGCCAACTATATCCTGGTTTCTAAAATTGGCTCTAAAGGCACCTGCGAAAGACAGTTTTTCCGACATCTCGCGGGCAGCCGCCACGCTGGCAATAAGGGCTTCACTGGACACGGCATCGCGCACTTCCAGGCGGGCAGACATGCTTGTTTCCCCGGTTCGGTAACCAGCGCCGACATAAGCTGAAAGATAGGCTTCATTGGTTTCAAAAGCCGATATAGCGGCATCGGGCGCCACTTGCTCGATCGTATTGCCGTTGCCAAATATCCGTCTATTGGTGAGACCAAAGGATGTGCTCCATTTAGGCGAAAGTTGCAATTGTTGATCAAGGCCAATGGTGGCTCCGATGCGCCTACCGCTATCAGACGTTATCATATCCGAACCTAAAGAAAGATCTGTGCCGGCCCACGGAGCATAGCTCACACCGATAGAGGTGTTTTGTCCTGCCGATGTGGCACCGCCCAAAATGTCATGATTAATGCGCACGCTGGCTTTTTCCGTTATGGTCTTCGTTACGGATATACGTGTGCGCTCCGGAAAATCACCGACGGTGTCTTTCCCGCCAATTGGTTGCTCATGGTTGATTTGGAAAGTCGCACCGTGTTTAGGCAAAGCATATTGAACGCTGGCTAAGGCGAGAATAGACTCGCGGTCATTGCCCGTTACGAATTTGTCTTTTACCGCACGTAGCCCAAGAGAAGCACTTAATTTTTCGCTTTCTTGGTTCACACTCATTTCAGACAACATGCGCGAATTTCCTGTACCCAGATTATCGACCTTGTAAATGCTGGCGGTAATATTGCGCGAACCGCGACGCCCGGTTTCTTTGTTTTCAAATTCTTGAAACTTGTAATCCACATTCGCGCCGTAACGACGAACATCGCTGGTTGTTGTACTGCGCTGTACCAATCCAAAACCCGCTTCTTCTGAACGCACATAAACACTTGCATTTAACGTCTTACTCGTATGGTTGATCTCCGCCAAATAGGCATTAGCAGATTTATAATCCTCTTGTGCATTGACCTTAGACTGGCTTGTGGCAAATTCTGCGCGGAACTCTGTACCCTTACCAACCTGTGCGATAATTTCAGCACCGATCATATCGGCTTTGCCCCCCGCACCATTGCCATTGCCGCCCTCGTGGACAAAGGTTGAGCCGACTTGAACACGCCCGTCCATAATTTGCTTCTGTATGCGCCCGCCGTAAGACAGATTTCGCTCACTATCATTAGAAGTCTCGTAGTCCACCACAATGACATTGGGGTTAAAACCACTATCCGATACGTCGACAGGTAAGCGGAAAATTATTTCCCCCGTAATATTGTCCAAGGTATAATCCAAATGCCGGATCAGACGGCGGCTTTCGAGAATGACATCTGCACGCACTCGGTCACGGGTCTCAAGAGTAATGGTTTCTGAATTTGCCAAAACAAAGGTGTTGGACAGGCGGTAAGGGCCGCTGGTGCCGTCAGCCGCTATTTCGTCTTTGGCAAAGCCTTGATTGGTCTCGGCTCCGTAAGCAATGGCTTGGAAATTTTCCCCTAAATATTCAGATTTAATCCCGGATAAATGACGGTTATAGCGGGTCAATTTTCCTTCGGTTATATTGGTGTCAAAGTCGCCAAACATAGCATAAAAGCGCTTTTTTTCCAGCTTAATATATACGGGATAACGGCTGGCGGCTTCAAATTCATTGTAAGAGCGATCGCCATAGAGAGTGTAATAGGCGTTCGGGTCAATTTCGGTTCTGAAGCCGCCATCACGGTTACCGCGCCGTTTATCTGTATCCACCGCCAGTGTGAGCATCCAGTCGCCTTTGATCAAGCCTTTGGCAAAAAAGGCAACACGCCCGTCGGAGGTTAAATCGTCGGCAGCACCCGCCACCAATGCGACAGATTTGTTTATTAGGCTGTTATAGGCGACACTGCCCTCAGCCAAGCCGACAATAATCCAGTCGCGCTTCTCTGGCTCCAGATACATGAACAGTTCCAATTTGCGGCCATTGTCTAATGTAACAATGATAGTGACTTTCCCGGCTTGTAGAGTTGGCTCCAATTCAATACGGGCAATGCCGTCAACGCCCGCAACAATGTTGGCCCGAGCAGAGTTTGGCGACACAAGTTCCTCCGCCCCCTCCAAGCGTGATTTATTGTAAAGCCTATAGGGCGCAGCAATATCAATTTGTGCAATTCGTCCTGCGTGAACAGGTCTTCCTGCCGCGTTTTCGAGCCGTACTGCTAATATAGGTGTAGTGCGACCATCAGCGACCAGTTTAGACTGGTCGGGCAAAGCATAGGCGCGGGCAATTGTTTTTGCATAATGAATATCGCGCGTCATGGTTTTGATGGTTTCACCAACGGCATTTTTCACGGTAACATTGAATGTGTTTTGACCTTCGAGAATGTCCACACCCCGCCACCTGCTCATCATGACCGTGCGGGTTCTGTTGCTATCGCGGGCTTCGAAATTTGCAGTCGGGACGGGGCGCCCATTAACTTGCAGGTCAATTTTCTGGCCTGGTGCGTGTTTAATACCGATATTTACCGATGGTGTTGACGGCGTGCGTACCGGGCTAGGATAGACCCATTCAAGGTCTGGTGTCTGTGTGTCGAGCCATGCGGCATCAAAACTTCTATACTCTGTACGGTCATTAAATTCTACTTCTTGTTTTAAGGCTTCTGTCCCGCCTGTGTTTTTAAGATAGAAGTTGGCGCGCCATAGACCGCCGCCTTGGATTTCTATGAACTGCGAATACGGTTTACCGGCATAACGGGTGCTTTCCTCACAGGTCATAACCTCATAACCCTCGGGCAAGGTTTCTGTGTCAATTTGCACAACATGGGTTCCGGTTTTTACACCGCCGAAATTATACAGCCCGTCCTCGTCCGTAATCGCGTAGGCACCCGTTTCCATATAGAGCCGGACGCCTTTTACACCCGTTCCATTTTCAATTTCTCTTGCCCAGTCTTCATCACCATTACAGGCGTGTTCTGCCACACGGCCAATCAATGTGCTGGTCGAGCGCAGTAAATCTTCGCGTAAAGTTAAGCTATATCTGGCGACATTGGATACAGGTGCGTCATTCCCGTCCAAGGCAACAACCGCATTGATGGCCTCGCCTGTTCCCGCACCGGCACCAATTTCCAAAACATATGTCAATTTAAATGTTTCGCCTGTGCGTAATATTCCAGGGCGATACGTCAATTTATTGCCACTTACTGATATTTCCGGATCCGCTACTTTCTCCGTATCAAGTGTGCTTGACCCGGCAACATATTTAAACCCTTGAGGCAAGCTATCGACCAAAACGACGGGCGAGCCTGCCTGTCCACGGTTTTCTACTGTAATTGTATAGGGGACAAAGTCACCAATATCGCCAGTACGAAGATCTGATGATTTCGCGATAACAAAATCGGTCTCCGCATCGAGCGGAATATCAAAATTCAGCGGGCCAGAACTATTTAAGGTGAAATTACGTCCGTAAGACGCGTTAGTTTCAATAACGAATGGCGCATTGGTTAAATTTGCAAAGTCGGCAGTGGTTAAAGACGAGGCAAAGCTAAAACCTTGCGGCGGATCGACGCGGATAAAGTATTCGCCGACCGGGGCAAGAGGAAAGCGGAATTCACCGGGTCTAATGTCGTAAACCAAACCGCTGGCATCCGTTGTATCCTGCCCTGTCAGAACGCTGTTTGGGTAACGAGAAACCCCGTCTATGCCGAAGACATTCGCGGGCTGCCCAGTGACAGCATCAATCAGCGTGACACGGGCATTATCCACATAATCACCCGTAACACCGTTGAAAACCCGACCATATGGATCAACCAAAGCAGTATCAATGGAAATTTCAGTGGCATCAAAACTGTCTATATAAGTGGCTGTTAGTGTTGTCCCTTGAGGCGTCGTGAGAACCGGGTCATTTTTAGGCGTCGTGTCGCGACTAGAGGGCACCCAAGCCCAAAATTCTCCAGTGTCCAAACCGGATTCGTACAAGCGCAAGCAAATTTCGTCACCATCCGCCGTTAAAACCGTAATTATGACTGTTTCAATCCGGTTTTGGTCGCCGTTTTGGCCAAGGTCGCGCACGCGCACGAACATAAGTTCACCAGAAAAATATGTACTCGCTGGGATCAGCGGTATGGGTGTGCTAATATTTAAGGGCACACCCGCCGTGCGTTCCGGGGCGGGCATAGCAACAAATGAGCCGAGGGTATGCCCGAGAGGCAAATAGTCAGTACCGTTGATCTGAACATTAACGGCTTCGGGAGCGTTGGGGGCGTATCTAAAAAAATCTATGGTGGAATCGGTGCGCTCAGCGGAGATAACAAAAATAGCAGGATTTGTAACCACAGTAACAGACCCGCCGCCGTCCACGTCATAACTGACGGAGGCAACATTGGTAACCGTTTGCCCGAGAATTGTTGCTTGTGCTAAACCGCTAATAGTGCCGATTAGCCCCAAGGCAACAAATACCAGACACCTTACCCACGTTAAGATGCGACTGCTCACCATTCTTGTCCTACAATTCACCCATGTTTTTAGCTATGCTCACCAAACGGGTTACGCTTGGTGCCGGGTTTTCATGAAATGCTTTTTTGTTATAATCTGCGACGACTTGCGCCGCAGATTGAATTAAGTTATATAGCTACTGAACCAAGGCACGGATTGTGATTGTACCTGTTGATCCAGCTGTCAGTGTTGCACCAGTTAAGCTCACCGTACATGCACCGCCACTGCAATTTGTGTTCGGAGCAGGTTGTGTAAATGTCCCGCCGCCAAAACCACTTGGTGTTGCATTGATGAATTCAAGTTCATCAGGCAACACATCAGCAATTGCGATATTGGTCGCAGAAGCAACTGCCCCTGTGTTTTCGGCTGTAATCACATATTCAACACATGCGCCTGGTACTGAATACTGGTCGCCAGCGCCCGGTGTGCCGGGAATAGTTGTGCAACCAGTCCCGTCTTGCGTGAAGACGGTGACAGCTTTAGAAGCTGTCAAATCGGCAGACGCCACAATATAAGTACCTGTCGCAGAGTGGTCACCAGCATTAGCAACTTCGTTGGCTGTACCCGAAAGGTCAGCCAATACGTTTTCAGCAGCACCAGTAAGTGTATTACCACCAGCATCAGCTACTACAGCTGTACCCGGCGAACCACCTGTTGTTGGTTGAAGCGTATCGGATACCAATGAAATGTCCGACGTGTCCGCGTCAACAAGAACTGCCGGAATGTCGCCGTCTACAATCACACAAATGACTGCATCAGCAGCAAGGTCAGCCGAAGCTGCACCGCTACCCGGCGTATAAGCTGTTGTTGTGCCAGCAAGATCTGTTGCATCACAGACGCCGCCCGTGCCGTTATCAATAATATAGTTGATATTCAGACCCGTTGTATCAAATTGGTCGCCTGCTTCGTTGACCAATGCAAAGCTATATGCCTGCGTGTCATTACCATTATTTGTAACGGTAAAGACCAGTTCCTGGTTCGTCGCACCTGGAGCAACCGTCGTGTCGCCACTACTGGCAACGGTCAAATCGACCAAACGGTCAACAGTAAATTCCGTCGGCGTTCCTGTATTGTCAATTGTTGGTTGGCTTATACCAGAGACCTGATAATCCAGAGTAAATGTGTTTTGTACATTCGTACCTGCTGCAGTTCCGCCCGCAAATGCGTTCGACGCTGTAAATAAAGATATTGCTGTAGCTCCCAGCAATCCTTTGGTTATTGTTCCCAATTTAGTCATCCCACGTTCCTTTTTTCTAGTAGTGATGGGAGGGTTTTAGGGGAAAATGGTTAAGGGCACTCTTATCAGCATGGTAAAAATATGGTTAAATGACACTTGAGTGGATATTTTTGTATTTATATATAAGATTTTGCTAATATACACTACGTCCAGACTGGACAGATTTTGGGCAGTTCTATTGCAAACGGCCACTAAAAGAGAGTGTACCGCTGGCTTTCGGTGCAACCGCGTCCTTAATCGTCCAGCGGATATGGGTAATATCCTCAGCCCGCGCCGCACGTTCGCTGCCGTCCGCT
>JALSHE010000041.1 GCA_026982415.1 Robiginitomaculum sp. | reverse complement strand
GCTAGCCTTATTAAAATTCGTCTAAGCCATTAGAGCCTACTTTTGATTCAGAGCCTTGGTAATTTGAAGAAATTTTGCTTGCGGGTTCCATCTTGACATTACCAGTATAATGTTATAACCTCACTTTTTAGGAGATTATAACATTATGAAACGTAGATTTCGCAGGAATGCAAGTGAAGCGGATGTTGATATGACGCCCATGCTGGACATTGTTTTTATCATGTTGATTTTCTTTATTGTCACAGCTACTTTTTTTGACGAGAGCGGCATTAAAATGACCCAACCCCAAGGCGGCCATGCTGGTGCTAAATCCATTAGTGTCTACCTTTACGCTGATGGTAGCGCAACTCTTGACGGGATAAGGGTAGGCATTAACAATATCCCCGACCGCGTACACTCCATTCGCGCCGAAGAACCGCAAGCCGTTGTCATTCTAGGTGCCGACCGCAAGACTGCTCACGGCAAAGTCACTTATCTAAAAGATCGTCTCGATAGCGCCCACATCCCGGTTAGCCTTAAAGTTCGGATGGAATAAAAGGTTCTTGGCGTTTACTGCCAATTTTTTCCTTGACCTTTTGGCTGCAGAATGCCTGTTTAGGGCATGAGCGAAAATACACTTGATTTGCGGATTATACCCGTCACCCCATTCCAGCAAAATTGTTCACTGATGTGGGATACCAAAACCATGCACGGCGTGTTGGTTGACCCGGGCGGCGATGCCGGGAAAATCCTGCACGGCGTTAAAGAACACGGTGTCGACCTGCAAGAGATCTGGTTGACCCACGGTCATCTCGATCATGCTGGCGGTGCCGAAGACGTGAAAGCCGAGCTGGATGTACCGATTATCGGGCCGCACAAGGATGACCAATTCTGGATGGATCAGATTTCCGCCGACTGGGAAAAATACGGCCAGAAAGGCATGGGACGCAATTGCCAACCTGATAGATATTTGAAAGACGGCGATGTGCTAGAACTTGGTGGTGTGAAATTCGGCGTAGCACACTGTCCCGGTCACACGCCAGGTCATGTGGTGATTTACAACAAAGACATGAAAATTGCTTTTGTAGGCGATGTGATTTTCAAAGGTTCTGTAGGACGCACGGATTTCCCGAAAAGCAACCCACAGCAATTGGTCGATAGCATCACCAAAAAACTTTGGCCACTGGGTAATGATATGCGTTTTATTCCCGGCCACGGCCCCATGAGCACATTCGGCGAAGAGCGAAAATCCAACCCATTTGTTGGCGACAACGTGGTGAGCAAAGTAGGTGGTCGTTCCAGCGGTATTATGTGATGGGTAAAACTTAAATTATTGACAGGCTTGAGGATCTGGTAAAATCAGACTCTCTTAAACCCGTCAAATAATTTGCCTACTAAATAATTTTAAAACCGCGCCCACACAGAAACCAATCTAGTTCTTGGCTTCTTTAGTCTCAGGATAGACGATTTTATCGCCCAAATTGGCCAAAACTTCCTGGGCATTAAACGCATTGTTCATACCGGACGGCTTGGTTCCACGGCCAAATTTAACTTCGGCGCTGGCCCGGTAACGAGTAATTTCGCGGTAATCGAAATTACGCCCCCAACTGTCGTAGAATGGATCATAACGGCCAAAGCGACCGCCAAAATGTGACCAGCTTGAACGGTAGAAAGAATGGTAATAAGGGCGGAAATACGGACTCGACCAGCCATAACGCGGATGGAAATAGGAGTAGTCAAAAAAGCCATAATAAGGATCATTAAACCCAGAGTTCTGCACCCGAGTTTTTTGGTCGGTTGCCCGGTCAGTTAGCACAAAATAATCATAACCTGCACCCTTCGTTAACTCAGCGGCTCGGTACAGTAAATAAGTCTCGACGGTTTGCCGATCAGTAAGAGAATTTCCGTCGAACGTCACCTTAACTCGATCTTTTTCGATTTGCAATTCAGAAAACCCGTTGCGCATATCGGCCTTGGCAGACGGCTGATACGGGGTTGCCGTTGCGCAAGCTGTGAGTACAGCAGCACCAGCAATAATGGCGATGTTTTTTAAGGTCTTTATGTGTGTCTTCACAATTTTAGTCATGGGGCTTTCTCCAATTACGGCTTCTTTTACCCCTCTCTCGCACATAATATAGCCTATGTGTGAGGTTTTCTCAAGTTACGAAACTGTAAATAATTAATCCGGCGCTTAATTCATAGATTTTGGGTATGTCTGCATAGAGTTAAAATTAGGCGTAGATACGGGTTTGCGGCCACGTCGGTGCGCTAATGCCTCGGCAATATGGAGACGGCGGATATGCTCCGATCCGTCCAAATCCGAAAGAGTTCGGGCTACCCGTAACACTCTGTGATAACCTCGCGCCGTAAGCCCCAAGGTCTCGGCGGCTTTTTGCAAAAGCGCCTGACCTTCGCGGTCAGCTTGCGCCACATGATCCAATTGCGCAGACGACAAATCCGCATTGGTACAGCCGCCATTGCGCGTCTCGGCCAATTGCCGCGCTGCCAACACTCGGGCTGCAACCTCCTTGGTACCGTCCTTGGAGGGCGGCAAAGCCAGATCGGCTGGGGTGACGGCAGGCACATCTATTTGAATATCAATCCTGTCCATAAACGGCCCCGAAACACGGCCTTGATAGTCAGCCGCGCAGCGCGGCCCGCGCTTACACGCTATACCGTCCGCGCCCGCGCTTCCACAGCGACACGGATTCATAGCAGCAATCAATTGGAACCGAGCTGGATAACTAACATGGGCATTAACCCGCGCCACATTGATCTCGCCGACTTCGAGGGGTTGGCGTAGACTGTCTAAAACCTGTGGGGTAAACTCAGGCAGTTCGTCCAGAAATAACACACCCCGGTGCGCCAAAGAAGCCTCCCCCGGCTTGGCTTTCATGCCGCCGCCGACCATTGCCGCCATGGACGCCGAATGATGCGGACTACGAAATGGGCGGGCGCGGGAGAGTTGACCACGGTCGAGCAACCCTGCAACAGAATGTATCATAGACACATCCAATAATTCACGGGCGGTGAGCGGTGGCAATATCCCAGCCATACGCGCCGCCAACATTGATTTACCAGAACCCGGCGGGCCGACCATCAACATATTATGACCACCCGCCGCTGCCACTTCCAGTGCTCGCTTAGCGGTTTCCTGCCCGCGCACATCACGCATATCAAGATCGCTTTTGACTTCCAGCAGTTCTCCCGGTTCTGGCCGTGTTAATACTTGTGTACCTTTAAAGTCGTTGAGCAATTGGATAAGATTTTTCGGTGCCAGTATTGGCAAGTCTCCGGCCCAAGCCGCTTCCGAGCCGTTCTCTTCCGGGCATATCAAACCGAGATCATGTTCATTGGCACACATGGCGGCAGGCAATGCCCCCGGCACACCGGTAATCGTGCCGTCCAGTGACAATTCACCGATGGCCGCATATCCCGCAATGGCGTCCTCTGGCACCGCCCCCGCTAATGCCATCAAACCGAGCATAATCGGCAAATCATAATGTGCGCCCGCCTTGGGCATATCTGCGGGGGCAAGGTTTATTACAATCCGCTTATGGGGAAGCTTAAGCCCCATGGCCGCAAAGGCAGCAATGACCCGCTCTTTGCTCTCGGCCACAGCCTTGTCTGCCAAACCTACAATATTAAAAGCCTGCCGCCCCGGAGCGACCTGCACCTGTACATCTACCAACCGAGCCTCAGCCCCGGCAAATGCAACAGTAGAAATTCTAGCACCCATAATTAACTCCCGTATGGAGTGTATAACACACAATAGGAACAAAGCAAGAACTATATTTTAGAACCTTACCACCTGACACAATTTTTGAACTCCCATAGTTTTGGGATTTGGGTGTTGTTTGCGATTGCCCTTGCTATTCGCCTTAATCCCTTTGTGAACAGGGATATCAGGCTACAGTAGGTTTTTT
>JALSHE010000040.1 GCA_026982415.1 Robiginitomaculum sp. | reverse complement strand
GCGGTTTACGGCGAAGAACCGTCTAGGCTTGCATCCCTCGCTTATGATGGATTATCCATAGCATCGTTCGTTGCGGGCGGCGATGTTAAAGACCGCACAGACATGCTCACCGACCCGGCAGGGTTTTTCGGAGTTGATGGTTTGGTTCGGTTCACGCGGTTCGGTACACCCGAACGCGGACTTGCGGTTTACCAAATCAAAAACGGACGTTTCGTGGTGATTGATGCGGCACCAAAATCTACGGATGGTGCTTTTTAATAGGATAGCAATTCGTGGCACAGCGTATCTAGCACCATGCGGCCTTTGGGGGTTGCGGATAATTGATTTCCCATTTTTTTGAGCAAGCCGGATTTTTCATATTGCCGTATTATTTCAGGTGCGAGCCGTTGACCGGATATTTCTGTGTACCGCGCCAGATTGATACCGCCCGATATGCGCATGCCCATGAGCAGATATTCTTCTGCCCATGCTTGAGCGTTAAGGGTTTCTTGCTCGGCTATGCCGTGGCTCGTATTGCCCGCTGCTTCTATATAGTCTTTGGGTTTAAGTGCGGCGATGGTAGCACAGCGTTTGCCGTCCACCGTCAAGCGTCCGTGTGCGCCGGGGCCGATGCCTGCATAATCACCGCCTTGCCAGTACAGTAAATTATGCCGTGACTGCGCATTTTTTTTAGCGAAATTAGAAACCTCGTATTGGTTAAAACCATTCGCGGTCATCGTATCGATAGTTTGTTCAAGCAAATCTGCGCTGGTGTCACTGTCCACAGCTTTGTTGATGCCGCGCTTTTCGGCCTGTCCGAATGCTGTTTCTTGCTCGATGGTTAATTGGTAGGTGGAGATATGGGAGACGCCACTGGTTAGAGCCGTTCGCAAATCATTTTGCAACATATCCGGCGTTTGGTTGGTAAAACCGTAAATCAAATCCGCCGAGACGCGGGGTATTATATTTGTTGCTAGTTCCAATGCGCGTCTTGCCGTCTGTCCATCATGGTCACGCCCCAAAAATTGCAAAGCGCTATCGTCAAAGCTTTGCACCCCAACGGAGAGCCGCTCAATCCCTGCTCTGTGCCACGCTGCTAATGCTTTCTCGTTGATGTCTTTGGGATTGGCTTCCAGCCCGATTTCTAGGTCGTTTGAGGGTGACCATAGTTCTTGGGCAGTTTTTATGAACTTTTGCAGATTGGCCGCAGACAATAAGGACGGTGTGCCGCCGCCGAAATGGATGCTGACGAGATTGCGCGGCCCGCTCATCTCGCGCCAATGAAGCATATCAAGCAATATGGCTTGCACCAATGCGGTTTCTGTGCCCGCCTTATTCTTATATATATTGAAATCGCAATAGGGGCAAATCCGGGTGCAATATGGCCAGTGGATATAAAGCCCGATTTTATCCATGTTGTATTGGGCCGTCTGGAAACCAAGCTTCGATAAATTTTGCAAACGCATCGGCGCGGTGGCTTTTGGCGTGCTTTTCTTCTGGGCCAATTTCTGCGAATGTTTGCGTGTCGCCGTGTGCGACAAATACCGGGTCATAGCCAAAGCCTTTATCACCCCTCGGCGGCCAAACTAAATGCCCCTCAACTTTGCCTTCATACGTGCTGACGCCATTTGCTGGAAAGGCCAGAGACAGCGCACAGATAAACTGCGCGGTCTTGACCCCTTTAACCTCACTCATTCTGTCGTGTACCTTCTGCATCGCTATACCAAAATCCCGGCTACCGTCCGGTAGCTCTCCCCAACGGGCGGAGTGGATACCGGGCTTGCCGCCCAAAGCATCCACCGCCAAGCCGCTATCATCGGACAGCGCCGCCATGCCCGCTGCATCCGCTGCGGCTTTGGCCTTTAGCTCGGCATTGGCGGCAAATGTGGTTCCGGTTTCCTCCGGGTCATCCAACCCCAGTTCCGCCGCGCTGAATGTACGCACACCATATGGTTTGAGCAGAGCGCGAATTTCGCGCACTTTGCCTTCATTATGGGAGGCGACGACTAATCTGTTGAGAGGGTGGCGCATTAAGTATCCTTTTTCGTTTTCTGGCACGTTTTGCGCCTAGCGTAAAGCTACGGTGAAGCCCCACATGTATTTTGTCTTGCTTTAGTGTGCAATATTGATTATCGATAAGTATGAAAAAGTCACAAAACCAGAAAACATGAATGTAGAAACACTGTATCCCGACGAAATGGCAACGTCCAAGGCCAGCCCGGCTATCGGGTTTTTGAATATATTGCTCACCATTATTTGGTGGGGTGGGTGGGTGTTTTTGGGCCTATTTACTTTGTTGTCCGCCTATGCTGGCTTGGGTATATTAGGCGTCGATGCTGTGCATAAGTCATTTGAAAACATCACGCCATTTATGGCGCTCGTCTCCTCCGTAAGCGTCGTTATTGTCGCCGCAGTGTTTTTGGTTATCGTCAAGCAATTGCGGGCTATTTGTAAAACTTTGGTGACGGGTGATCCTTTTGTGCCCCAAAACGCTACGCGCCTGCGCAGAATATGGGTGGCGGTAGCGGCGGGCGAAATCTTGCGGCTGTGCTCCACATTTGTTATTTCGCGCCTCAGTCAAAGCACAGAAGAAATATCCGTGGTGGCAACTGACCTCCGGATATATGTTTGGTTTATGGTGCTGGCGCTTATCATTCTCGCCGAAGTATTCCGCGAAGGTGCGCGCTTGCGCCAAGAAGCAAAGTTGACGGTGTAGATATGAGTATTCGTGTAAATCTTGACCGTGTTCTCCTCGACCGCCGCATGTCCCTGACCGAGCTTTCCGACCGTATAGGCATTACCTTGGCTAATTTGTCAATCCTGAAAACGGGCAAAGCTCGCGCTGTGCGCTTCTCGACCCTGAGCGCTCTGTGCCGAGAGCTAAATTGCCAACCTGCGGATCTTTTGGTTTATGAACCAGAAGAAGACGAACACATCAAGGCGGCGGAATAAATATTATGAATGATTTTCTAGAGGCTGTAAATCCGATTGATTGGACGGTATTTGCGCCAATACTTATCAATATTTTTGCAGCAATAGCTGTTCTGATTATTGGTTGGGTTTTTGCTGGCTGGACGGAGCGCACAGTCCGTAGGCGGCTGGGTAATTCAAAGGGCTTAGAGGTCGATGATACAATCCGGCCTTTGCTTGCGATGGTCGTGCGCTACGGTGTTGTTCTCGCGACCATGTATGCGGCGCTAAAAGTTTCCGGGTTCCCGGCGGCACCTTTATTGGCCGTATTTGGCGCGGCGGGCTTAGCGATTGCACTTGCCGCACAAGGCACTTTAGCCAATGTCGCCGCCGGGTTAATGCTGATATTTTTACGCTCCATCCGGGTCGGCGAATATATCCAGGCTTCTAATGTGGAGGGCACGGTATTGGAAATTGGTTTATTTACCACAGAGATTAAAACCTCTGACGGGATTTTTATCACTGCGCCCAATGCGCAAATCTGGGCAAGCCAGATTAAAAACTATTCGCGCTATAAAACCCGGCGTGTAGACATAGATATTGAAATCGCTCGCGATAATGATCTGGCACAAGCCTTGGCGGTTTTGCAAAAAGCGTTGGAAAATCATGAGGCGGCCATTGTACCGGGTAAAGCCGAAACCGTGATTGCCGGCTTCACACCCACATCGGTAAAACTCCAAGCTCGCTGCTGGCTCAAAGCCGCAAACCTACGCGGTGGTACATCGTCTGTACGGTTAGCCTTACACGAAGCCTTACAGGCCGAAGGCTTTAAACTACCACCAGTGCCATTTGGTTAATGCGACCAACCTAACTGTATTGTAACCTGTCCGACACAGTTTCGCCATGTTCCCCCCCCTATATTGAGATATTATAACAAATAATCATATAAGGGCACATTATGACTTTCTCCCGACTTCTTCTATCCTCCGTATTGGCATGTTCAGTGTTGGCCATGCCAGCCCGCGCACAGATAACAAAT
>JALSHE010000039.1 GCA_026982415.1 Robiginitomaculum sp. | reverse complement strand
CTGGCACCGATCCAGGCTATGCCCGTGATTATATGTAGCCAGCGAATGATGAGCGATAGCCAATTATAATAATCAATCCCCATTTGTTGTCCTTATTTGTAACAATTGCGCGGCGACACTGGCCGCAATAATTTCTGGTTCTTTACCTTGTATGCGCTCAATGCCAATGGGGCAAGTCAGGCGTGATAATTGTGCTTCCGCAAAACCATGTTTTTTGAGCCGCGACATAAACCGCGCCTTTTTGGTTTTGGAACCGATAAGGCCGAGGAATGCAAAATCGCCTCGTTTAAGAACGGCGCTTACAAGTTCATAATCTAAGCTATGGTCATGGGTCATAATCAGGAAATATGTGTTTTTAGGGGCGGATGATATTGCGTCCTGCCCATGCGAATAGCTCAAAACTTCCCCGATAATTTTGTCGTTGCGGTTATCATAGAGCCGCACAGCAAAGGGCAAAGGTGAAAGAGCGGCGGAGACGGCTTGCCCCACATGCCCAGCGCCAAACACGAAAACAGGCGGAAATTGCGGAAATGGCATATCCGGCAATTCCGAGCGGCGTGTGATTTTTTGCAAAGATAGTTCTACCCGCCCGCCGCAACATTGTTCTACGTCTGGGCCGAGAATATAGTCCAAAGTCATGGCTTGCATATTGTTCTTTAGACAGTCCCGCGCCGCACCCACGGCGGCGTATTCCAAATTGCCACCGCCGATTGTGCCATATGTTTTTTCGGCGCTCACCAGCATGACCGTATCCGCATCACGCGGGGTTGAACCTTGGGTTTTGGTGATGTGGATGAGGCAAATGGTCTCGCCGTCGTCCAATAATTTCGCCGCAGATTTACGCCAGTTAAACACGGTGAAGTGAGGTAACTGCCCGCAAGATTTCCTCGGGCGTGCAAGGCGCGTTTAGGGTGGCGCGGGATTGATAATCTCTACTCGCACAAACTGCATCGGTGAGGGCGCAATAGACTGAATTAGCCAGCATGAATGGGGGTTCGCCGACGGCTTTGGAGCGGTAAATTGTCTCCTCCCTATTGCGACCCTTTTCCCAAATTTGGATATTCATGGTTTTTGGGCGGTCACCAATGGTCGGAATTTTGTAGGTGGACGGGGCATGGGTCCTTAAATGCCCTTTATCGTCGAACACCAATTCTTCGCATGTAAGCCAGCCCATGCCCTGAATGAACCCACCCTCGATTTGTCCCAAATCTATGGCCGGGTTTAGGGACTTGCCGCAGTCATGAAGAATATCAACGCGGGTGACTTTGTTTTCCCCGGTCAGGGTATCAATGATGACTTCAGAAACCGCTGCACCGTAAGCATAATAATAAAACGGGCTACCCATAAGGGTCGCGGGATTATACCGGATTTTAGGCGTTTTATAAAACCCGGTGGCAGAGAGTTGGATGCGGGCTTGATAGGCGGAAAGGGTGAGGGCGGCGAAAGATATTGATTGATTATTACCGTTAATCTGGCCGTCTTTGAAGTTAATCTCTGTCTCAGCACATTTAAACTTCTGAGCTGCATGGGTAATGAGCCGCAGTTTAATCTTTCGTGCCGCATTCAGTGCTGCCATGCCGTTGAGGTCGGAACCGGAGGACGCCGCTGTCGCCGATGTGTTGGGGACTTTGTCGGTGCGGGTTGCGCTGATTTTTATTTGCGCCAGCGGGATTTTAAATTCTTCTGCTACGACTTGGGCAATTTTAATAAAAAGACCTTGTCCCATTTCCGTGCCGCCGTGGTTTAGATGCACGGAGCCGTCGGCATAAACATGAATAAGAGCGCCCGCTTGGTTGAGGAATGTTTTGGTGAAGCTAATCCCGAATTTCACAGGGGTGATAGCAATACCTTTTTTGAGGATTGTGCTTTGCGCATTATAGGCTTTAATTGCTTTGCGCCGGGCGCGGTAATCGCTGCTCTCGGCTAGCTCCTCAAGTATCTCTATCGCCACTGCATCTTTGACGGTTTGACCATAGGGTGTCTTATTGGATTTACCATCCCCATAAGCATTGAGTAGCCGCACATCCAGCGGGTCTTTGTCCAAAGTGAAGGCGATGTCTTCTATGATTTTCTCAATCCCAATCATGCCTTGGGGACCACCAAAGCCGCGAAAAGCGGTATTGGAAACGGTGTGAGTTTTATAGCGGTGGGAGGTAATTTTGGCGGCGGGCAAATCATAGCAATTATCGGCGTGGAACATGGCGCGGTCATTGATGGGGCCGGAGAGATCTTTGGAACGGCCACAGCGGGATTCCAGCGTCACATCCAGCCCGATAATGCGGCCATCCGAGCCGTAGCCGCAATCAAAGCCATAGATAAAATCGTGGCGCTTGCCGGTCATTTTCATATCGTCATCCCGGTCAAGGCGGCACTTTACGGCTTTTCCGGTTTTGGTCGCGGCGATGGCGCACGCCGCCGCCATGATTGCGGGCTGGGTTTCCTTGCCGCCAAAACCGCCGCCCATACGCCGCACTTCTATGGTCACGTCTTTTTGGGTTTTGCCCAATACATGCGCCACGAGGTGCTGGATTTCCGTCGGGTTTTGGGTTGAAGAATATACATGCACATCGCCGTCTTCGAGGGGCAGTGCCATAGCGATCATACCCTCCAGATAGAAATGATCCTGACCGCCCATTTCGAAATGACTTTCTATGCGGTGGGGGGCGGATTTAATGGCTTTTGAGGCATCGCCCTTAGTGAGGGTCTTTGAATTTTCGATGGTCAAGCCCGCGTCTCTGGCCTGGGCGATTGTCGTAATGGCTGGCAGGGGCGTGTACTCGACATTGGCAAGTTTGGCTGCCTTTGTAGCCAGTTCCCGACTGGTTGCGGCCACGGCAAATATAGGCTGGCCGACATATTCCACCAAGCCGTCCGCAAACAAAGGATCATCACCGCCGAACGGGCTAACATCATTATGGCCGGGAATATCGTCGGCGGTTAGCACACACTGCACCCCACGCGCGGTGCGCACTTCCGATAAATCCATAGACTTAATTTCGGCGTGGGCGTGTTCGCTCATGGCGATATACATATGCAGCAAAGCTTTGGGTTCTGGAATATCGTCCAGATAGCGCGCCGTGCCGCAAGCTTGTTTCAGGGCGCTGTCGTGCCTTACGGATTTATGGACGCTCATGACGAAGCCCCAATTTCTTCTGGCTCCAGCACATGAATGACTTTCTGGTTTTCATCCTCAAGAAAAGCTTTGAGAATCAGGTTTTGCGCCACTCGCATACGGTAGTTTTTACTGGCGCGCATATCGTCTATGGGCGTGAAGTCCTGTGTTAAGGCCGCCATAGCCGCGCGGGCATTGGTTTCATTCCATGCCTGATTTTCCAAAGCCGCCTCAGCGTGTTCGGCACGTTTGGGTATGGCCGCCATGCCGCCATATGCGATACGAACATGGGAGCAAACCCCGTCCACAAGGTCAAAATTCATTCCCATACAAACCGCAGAAATATCGCTCTCAAAACGCTTGGAGATTTTATAGGCGAAATAGTGCTGGTCAGCACCGACTTTGGGCACGATGATTTCGCGGACAAATTCACCGGGGCGTAAATCCTGCTTGCCGTAATCGATAAAATAATCTTCCAGCGCGATAATGCGTTCGCCGTCCGCGCTGTGCAAAACCAGTTTTGCGCCTGCCGCAATCAGTAAAGGCGGCATATCCCCGATGGGCGAACCATTAGCAATATTGCCACCAATCGTGCCGAGATTTCGAATTTGCGCCGCCCCAATTCGGCGCATCACTGTGTCCATGTCCGGATAAAGCACACCAAGTCGGGCGCAAGCCTCGACATATTTAACACCTGCACCGATGATATAATCTGTGTCTGTTTCTTTAATGACATCAAGCTCTTTAACATTGCCCAGATAAATTATGGTCGCCAATGTCATATGGTGCTTGGTCACCCAAAGCCCAATATCCGTACCGCCCGCCA
>JALSHE010000038.1 GCA_026982415.1 Robiginitomaculum sp. | reverse complement strand
TAGCAAAAACCCCCAGGCACCACCATGACGCGCCCCATCTCCATATCGCGCACCAAATGGACACACCCCGTTGCGCGACATAACCACCCCAACCGCAAGCGCCTTGCCCGAAACCGTGTGTAATAATATTTGTTTATGTGGTATAACTACATCCATAAAGCAAATATACCCCACCCAAAAAACCCATGGATAAGATTTCTCTTTGGAGAGAAATAGGATAATATTTCCAGTTATTTCAATAGGTTAAAGAGTTTTGATTTTATTTCGTTCCACGCCCAATAATACTATTACCTTGGTACTCTGGCAGTTGGCACAAGCCCATAATCAAATCTCTCGCATCTTCGCCAATCTCGTCGTGGTCTACGGCGTAGGCGCAGACCGCTTTGAAATAGCCTAGCTTTGAACCGCAATCATGGGCGTCACCTTCAAATTCTACGGCGTGGAATGGTGACACATCCATCAACTTTGCCATAGCATCTGTGAGCTGGATTTCATTGCCCGCGCCAGGTTTTTGGTCTTCGAGAAATTTGAATATCTCCGGCTGGAGAAGATAGCGTCCGGTGATGGAGAGGTTGGACGGGGCGTCCTTAGGGTCTGGTTTCTCGACCATGGCCGACATTTTATAGATATTACCGTCTTGGGACACGGGGGCAATAACGCCGTATTTATCGGTTTGGTCTTTGGGCACAGGATTAACCGCGATGATATTACCGCCTTTTTTATCGTAGGCCTGCATCATCTGTTTTAGGCAGCCCGGTTCGGACTTGACCAATACATCCGGCAACAGCACGGCGAACGGCTCGTCGCCGATAACATCACGGGCGCACCAGACGGCATGGCCGAGTCCTTGGGGTGATTGCTGGCGCACAAAACTGGTGGTTCCGGGGCCGGGTAGGCCTTTTTGTAATTGCGCCAAAATACCCCGTTTGTTTTTCTGGTGCAAAGTGGCTTCAAGCTCGTATGCGCGGTCAAAATAATCCTCAATAGCGCCTTTATTGCGGCCTGTGACAAAGACAATATGCTCGATGCCAGCCTCGAAGGCTTCGTCGACCACATATTGTAAGGCCGGGCGGTCCACCACGGGCAGCATTTCTTTTGGGATAGATTTGGTGGCAGGCAGAACCCGCGTTCCAAAGCCTGCTACGGGCAGGACGGCTTTTCTAATCTTTTTCATAGCCGGGGTCTTAGCAGAAAACCTTTACTCAACCGTTACGGATTTGGCTAAATTACGCGGCTGGTCCACATCTGTGCCGAGATGCACGGCGGTGTGATAAGCGAGCAATTGTATGGTGACCGCATAAATAATCGGCGCGGTTACATGGCTGACATCCGGGCACGTGATGATATAGGGTGCCATGTCTTTGGCATATTTTGCACCTTTGGCATCGGTTATCAAAATTACGCTGGCACCGCGCGTTGCTACTTCTTGCATATTCGAGACGGTTTTTTCAAACAATTCGTCGCTTGGCGCAATAACAATAACCGGCGTGCCTTCTTCGATCAGTGCGATAGGGCCGTGTTTAAGCTCGCCCGCCGCATAACCCTCCGCATGGATATAGGAGATTTCCTTAAGCTTGAGTGCGCCCTCCAAAGCCAGCGGATAATGCACGCCGCGCCCCAGGTAAAATGCACTTTTGGCTTTGGAGAGTTTGTTGGCTAGTTCTTCAATTTCACCGTCGAGTTTTAGGGTTTCGTTGATATGGCGCGGGATGTGGGTGAGGGAATCCACCAAGGCTCTTTCAGCGTCCGCATCAATAAAGCCGCGCTGCACCCCTGCCGTAATTGCCATGCAAAGCAGAGCCGTCAATTGTGATGTGAAGGCTTTGGTCGAGGCCACACCGATTTCAGGGCCGGCTTTTATAGGCATGGCGTAATCGGCTTCGCGCGCCATGGTAGAGCCAAGTACATTGACCAAAACCGAGGTTTGTAGCCCTTGGGCTTTGCAGTACCGGAGCGCCGCCAAAGTATCAGCAGTTTCACCGGATTGGGACACGGCCATGGCCAGCGTGTTACCTGTCAAAGCGGGTTTGCGGTATCTGAACTCTGAGGCCACATCCACATCGGTTGGCAGGCCTGCCAATTGCTCGAACCAGTATTTGCCCACTTCGGCAGCGTAAGCAGCGGTGCCACAAGCGATGAGGGATACACGTTCTACCTTATTGAAATCCAGGCCTTTAAGCTTCAATTCTTCTTCAGTTTTGACCTTGTGATTAAACGCGTCGATATAATGAGTTAGGGTATGGGCGGTGGTTTCTGGTTGCTCATAGATTTCCTTGAGCATGAAATGGCGGTAATTACCTTTTTCCGCCGCCGCCATAGAGCCAGTAATGTGGGTAATTTCGCGCTCAATGGGATTATCATCAGCATCATAGACTTGTACACCGTCAGCCGTCAGAACCGCCCAATCACCTTCTTCAAGATAGATGATTTTCTTAGACAATGTGGACAGGGCGATGGCGTCAGATCCAATATAATTTTCACCGTCACCAATCCCGATAGCCAGAGGCGGGCCTTTGCGTGCCGTAAACAACTGATCGTCAACACCGTCAATCACAACTGCGATAGCAAAGGCACCGCGTAATTTTTTAAGCGTATGCGAAAAAGCTTCTTGTCCGCTCATCCCTACGCGCATGGCTTCGTCGATCATATGGGCGACGACTTCGGTGTCGGTCTGGGTGGAGAAAGTGCGGGTTTCTTTGAGAGCATCGCGCAGTTCCGTGAAATTCTCAATAATACCGTTATGGACAATAGCAACACGTCCAGCAAAATGTGGGTGGGCATTGGTTTCGGTGACCGCGCCGTGGGTCGCCCATCTTGTATGGGCAATACCGAGCACCCCGTCTACGGGTTCAAGCTGAACCCGCTTTTCGAGATTGACGATTTTGCCTTTAGCCCGGCGACGCACCAAACTGGACAATCCGTCCGTTTCTTCAATCACAGCGATACCAGCCGAATCGTAGCCTCGGTATTCCAGCCGTTTAAGTCCGTCAATAAGTCGCCCTGCAACAGGCCTACTGCCAACAATTCCGATAATTCCGCACATAATTTTGCCCTCTAATATTGATTTGCGTTTCTTAAGTCTAAATGCCTGAATAAACAATGCATTTCTAGTGCCAATACACCATGCCACGCAGCTATATTTTGACTCTTAGTGAAAAGATATGTAATACATCACGGATAATAGTTGAAAGCCTCTATAGATTAGGGGTGTAGCCGTTGTAATATTGTGTTGTCCTTACGCCCCAAGGTGACAATATTCATTGGTGAAAATGTGGTAACACCTTTTGAGGGGGTCGTAATGGCTAAGAAATTTTTTGGAACGGACGGTATTCGCGGGCTGGCAAATCATGACCGTATGGCACCGCAAAATGTGCTGAAACTCGGCATGGCGGCGGGGCGGTATTTTTTGCGTGAAAACGGGCGCCGGCATTCCGTCGTTATCGGCAAAGACACGCGGCTTTCCGGTTATATGATAGAGCCTGCTTTGGTGGCTGGGTTTACCTCTGTGGGTATGGATGTGCAATTATTTGGCCCCATGCCAACACCCGCCGTGGCCGCTATGACGAGATCCTTGCGGGCTGACCTTGGGGTGATGATTACCGCATCACACAATAAATTTTACGATAATGGCTTGAAACTGTTTGGCCCGAACGGGCAAAAACTCAGCAATGAAGCCGAAGCCGAAATAGAAAAAATGATGCATGAGGATTTCGGCGAAGGGTTAACACGGGGCGAAAAATTGGGTCGTGCCAAGCGTTATAATTTGGGGCAAGCCCGCTATATTGAAATCGTCAAAGCCACATTTCCGCGCCGTATCGACCTCAGCGGCCTGCGCATCGTTATCGACTGCGCCAATGGTGCCGCCTATAAAATCGCGCCGCAAACATTGTGGGAATTGGGGGCAAAAGAAATCATCGCTATTGGCGTTAGCCCGGATGGCACCAATATCAACAAAGACTGCGGCTCCACCTGTAC
>JALSHE010000037.1 GCA_026982415.1 Robiginitomaculum sp. | reverse complement strand
CGACTGTGAACAAAATAATGGCAGTGAGTAAAAGGGGGGGCATGGCGCTTCCTGATTTCAAGTATGTACTGTCCTTATAAATAACTAATAGATGCGCAAAACCCGAGTGATCTGTAAGTGGACATTGTGTCGCGCTGATTTTTAGAATTATTCTATTATATGCAATTTGTCCCAAGGGGACATTCAATTGCCGTAAATCGGCACTATAAAAGAAATTACTATGAAACGTATGTTTTTTGTTGTTGCAGTTGCTGCAATGTTTGTCAGTCTCGAAATTGCCAGCCCGGCATATGTTGCAACCCATGAAGTGCAAATGCTGAATAAAAACCCCGATAATGCCAAGCAACGCATGGTGTTTTTGCCTTCGTATTTGCAAATTGCGCCTGGTGATACAGTTATATTTAAAGCCGTCGATAAAGGCCATAATACGGTTTCCATCAAAGGCATGATCCCAGAAGGGGCGACGCCTTGGAAAAGCAAAATGAATAAGGACTTTGAAGTCACATTGGAGAAGGAGGGTGTTTACGGCTATAACTGCATGCCGCATTTCGGTATGGGCATGGTCGGTGTGATTCAAGTTGGTGGTGATATTGCCAATTTGAAAACGGCCAAAGGTGCTAAAATGCCAGGCAAAGCCAAAAAAGTCTTTGACGAAATTTTCGCAGAAATGGAAAGTGGTGAATAACCCAATTCACATTGAAAACTTACAACCTGAATTAAACATCGGCTTTTTAAAAGTCGGTGTTTTATCTGCGCTAAGCTTGCTTTCATGACACCAGCCTGTAGATAGGCCACATGAATGCTTATGATACTATAATAATTGGTGCAGGCGCGGCTGGCATGATGTGCGGTGCTGTTGCGGGTATGCGCGGGCGCTCTGTCTTGTTGATAGATTGCGCCGTTTCTGCTGGTGAAAAAATTCGTATATCTGGGGGTGGTCGCTGCAATTTTACCAATATTCACTGTGGACCCAGCAATTTCATTTCCAAGAATAAGCATTTTTGCAAATCTGCATTGGCTGGATACACACCGCAGGACTTCATCCAGCTTGTTAAACGTTATAAAGTCAGATTTCACGAAAAAGGAAAAGGCCAGCTGTTTTGTGATGAGAGTGCTAACCAGATTATTGGCATGCTTAGGACAGAATGCAAAAAGTCTGGCAATCAGTTTAAGTTCGAAACCGAAGTGATCGACATAAAAAAAACTGACGACGGGTTTATTGTCACCACGTCCAAGGCTTCGTGGAATTGCAAATCATTGGTCATTGCTACTGGCGGGCCGAGCATCCCCAAAATGGGGGCGACGGGATATGGTTATAAAGTGGCCGGGCAATTTGGTCTCAACATCATTGAACCCGTACCTGCGCTGGTACCGCTCAGTTTTACGGACGGTTTTAAGGCCGACTTGAAAGAGCTTTCTGGCACAAGCGTTTATGTGCAAGTGCGCCACGGCAAAACTGTTTTTGATGATGCTTTATTATTCACTCACCGTGGTTTATCCGGCCCTGCTATTTTACAAATATCTACCTATTGGCAAGCGGGTGACGAAATTATTATCAACCTTGTGCCGTGCGTGGATATTTTTGTGCGGTTGAAATTAGCACGCACGAAAAACCCGATGCAAAGCCCGGCAGTTTTCCTATCGCAATTCCTGCCGCGAAACTTGGCAGACTATTTGACCAAAGATATAGCGCAAAAACGTCTGGCGGACATGAGCGATAAGGTTTTGCATAAACTGGCTGATAGTACGAATAACTGGCGCGCCAAACCAGCTGGTAGCGAAGGGTTTCGTACCGCAGAAGTAACGCGCGGCGGAGTTGACACCAAAGAGCTATCGTCAAAAACTTTTGAAGTCGGCAACGTACCTGGCCTGTATTTTATCGGTGAAGTCATCGACGTTACCGGCCATCTAGGTGGTCATAATTTTCAATGGGCGTGGGCCAGCGGGTATGCTTGCGGGCATGCACTTTAGAACATGACTGCATTTTAACTGTTGCAAGCATTGCCCTTTACGGGTCGTAGCCATAAAAGGCGGGTATGAAAAACATATTTATAATTGGCGCGGCGCTCTTGCTAGGCGTATCACATTCTTCCCAAGCTGGGAATGTGGATTTTGATTCCAAGCATAAACTTTGCCTTGAGAAAATTGCCGATGATGCGGAAACCGCCTATGAAGACGCTATGATTTGGCAGTCCGAAGGCGGCGGTCGCCGCGCGCGGCACTGTGTAGCTCTAGCTTTGGTCGCGCTGGGTCACCCAGGCGAGGCTGCATTTCGCTTAGAGAAAATTGCCAAAGCCCCCGATGGCGGCAGCCCAAATATGCGCGCCGGATTTTACGCGGAAGCCGCAAATTTTTGGCTGGAAGCTGACGAGCCACGTAAAGCTTATGATGCGGCCTCGGCGGGTTTGAAAATTGCTCGTAGTGATGTAGATTTACGGATTGTCCGGGCGCGGGCATATGGCGCATTGGGGCGTTGGGATTATGCGCAGACGGAACTAACCTCGGCATTGGCTTTTCATCCGGGAGATGCGAGAGCATTGCGGTTTCGGGCGCAATCCTATTTCAAGCAAAATTTACTAAAATTAGCTAAGGTTGATATTGAAAGATCATTAGTAGTGAACGGCACCAATATTGATGCTTTACTCCTGTACGGGGAGATCAAAGAAGCTATGCGTTTAGACGCGCCACAAGTCATAACAATTCAAAAGTAAACTTTAGCAAGAGCAAGAAGTACAGTTACTAGAGCGCCGAAACCTCTCTAGTAGATGGTCGGCCTTAATCTGATAGCTTTAACGAGTTAGTAAGCGCGCACTAACTTTCTCTTGACTCTCCCGCTCCCCCATGTTAGTGACCGTTAACTAACTCACAATTATGTGAGGGCAATGGAGTTTTATTATGGTTGTTGAGACATTGAATTTGGGTGAGATGAACCGGGGCGTATCCGCACCTGACGGGTCTACCAAGGCGCGGATTGAGCGGTCGGCGCTGGTGTTGTTTGTAGAGCGCGGTGTGGACGGGGTGGCGGTGCGCGAAATTGCGGCGCGGGTCGGGATTACCGATGCGGCTATTTATCGGCACTTTAAATCAAAATCTGAATTAGCGGAAAGCTTGATGCTGGCCATTCATGAGCGTTTAACGGAATTGGTGCGGGATATTGGTGCGCAAGACGTTTCGTTTCGCGAGAAAATTACCAATCTGGTCAATGATTATTGTGCGCTGGCTGATGATGATTGGGATTTGTTTTCTTATCATCTTTTACACTTGCATCATTTCCCGGAGTTGTTCGCAGGCGATAGCCCTAAACGCACCCGCCGAGCCGGCCCAATATCCGCCTGTGCTGACATGCTGGATGCGGCGGTGGACGAGGGCGAGATTGCCCCCGGTAATATCGCGCTCTTGGCGTCTATGGTGCTGGGGATTGTGTTGCAGGCCGCTTCGGCCAAAGCCCATATCCGCCTGCGCGGCCCGTTATCTATTTATGCACCCGAATTTGATAAAGCCGTCTGGGCGGTGTTGCGCCATAGGTAATCAGGTCTGTAGGGTGGATTGGCGTTAGCGTAATCCGCGGTGCGGTGTGTGCCAATGGTGGATTGCGCCAAGAGACTAATCCACCCTACAGATAAGGTTTTTAATCAGGGTTTTTCAGGAGAAAAATTATGCGGTCTCTATTATTTAATATTTTGTTTTATGTGCTGACAGTGTTTTTTGCATTGTCATGTGTGTTGTTGTCGTTTTTGCCGGGGCGCAAGCCAATTATGTTTGGGCTTTGGGCTTATTCCAAGACCATGGTTTTGCTGATGCGCTTTGTCGCCGGGATTAAGGTTGAGGTTACAGGCCACGAAAACCTGCCAGCCGAAGGGCCTTATATAATAGCGCCAAAACACCAGAGCTACGGCGACGGGTTTGTGGTGTTCTCGCAGTTCTTTGATTTGTCATTCGTTGCCGATGATCATTTGGAAAAATTCATGACGCTCAAGCATATTTTGCGTAAGGCGGGTGCGG
>JALSHE010000036.1 GCA_026982415.1 Robiginitomaculum sp. | reverse complement strand
TATTTTCTGGCGGCACCCCCCGCAAGGCGCAACCCTGCCGCCGCCCTTTTTGACGATGACAAATTGCGCGATTTCCTGACAGCCCCCCGCCACCATAGCCGCAATAGCATTTGCCTCGGCACAAGCACCTTCAGGATAAGCCGCGTTCTCAACATTGCAGCCCGCGTAAATTTCACCATCCGCCCCCAGCACAGCCGCCCCGACCTGAAACTTAGAATAAGGGGCGTAGGCGTTTTCGCGCACGGCTTGCGCCGCTTTCAAAAGGTCTTTGTGGGGTGTACTCATCATAGAACTCCAATTCGCAAAAACGCGAAACTCCTTTCTATGCCAATGGAAAGGCGCGGTCTAGTTTATTTATAGCTTTACTTTGTTCATAAATTGTTCTTTACAAAACCTATGCACAGCACGTTAAAAAATATATTCGGATACGACAATTTTCGGCCTGGGCAGGCGCAGCCTATTCGTGATTTATTGGCCGGGGAGAATGTGTTTTGTGTGATGCCTACGGGGGCAGGTAAATCTTTAATTTTTCAAATTCCGGCCTTGATGGGAGATGGGCTGACCATTGTTGTCTCGCCTCTAATAGCATTGATGAACGACCAGGTTAGTGCGCTTAAATTACTGGGCGCGCCTGCGGAGACTTTGAACTCGACTGTTGCTCCTGAAGATAATGACCGGATTTGGCGCAGTGTGCGCAGCGGCGAAACCAAGCTTTTATATATGTCGCCGGAACGGTTGATGAACGGGGGCACTTTAGAGGTGATGCGCTCGCTGAATGTCACCATGATTGCGGTTGATGAAGCCCACTGTATTTCCCAATGGGGGCCGTCATTTAGACCTGAATATGAAATGCTGACGGAGCTTAAAACCCATTTCCCGGACGCGCCAATTATTGCTCTGACGGCTAGTGCCGATGAAGTCACCCGCAAAGATATTGCCCAACAGTTATTTGGCGGCAATGCGAAAATTTATGTGTCGGGTTTTGATCGTCCCAATATTTCCCTTGCAGTGACGCCCAAACAAAGCTGGAAAAACCAGTTGGCGGCGTTCGTGAAAACCCGAAAGGGTGATAGCGGTATCATTTACTGCCTGTCGCGCAAGAAATGCGAGGACGCGGCGGCGACCTTGAATAGCCTTGGCCATACGGCTTTGGTCTATCATGCGGGCATGGATAAATTTGCGCGGGATGATAATCAGAGGCGCTTTGTGCGTGACCCTGGGATCATTATGTGCGCGACGATTGCTTTTGGGATGGGGATTGATAAGCCGGATGTGCGGTTTGTGTTTCATACGGATTTGCCGTCCTCCATGGAAAACTATTACCAGGAGTTTGGCCGGGCAGGTCGGGACGGCGATGCGGCGGATTGCGAAATGTTGTTTGGCATGGGCGATATTCGCATGCGCCGCCAATTCATAGAGCAGGATGATGCAAGCATAGAATTAAAACGCCGCGCTCATAAGCGTCTCGACAGGTTGATCGCTTACTGCGAAGCGCCCACTTGTCGCCGCCAAGCTTTGCTGGCTTATTTCGGCGAGGCTAGCAAGCCTTGTAACAATTGCGATGTTTGCCTTGATCCCGTAGAACTTACGCAAGGTACACGCGAAGGTCAGATGGTTTTGTCGGCGATTGTGCGCACCGGACAAAGGTTCGGCCCGGCCTATATTTGCGATATTTTGACGGGGGCAAATACTGAGCGCATCCGAGATGTTGGCCACGACAAATTGCCCACATGGGGGGTTGGTAAACACCTCAAAAAGCCGCAGTGGCAATCGATTATTCGCCAGATGGTCGCGGCTGGATTCGTGCATTTGGATGTGGCAGAATACGGCGGTGTATCCATGACCGCGAGCGGCAAAGATTTGCTGCGTGGTGCAGCGGAGTTTTCCTTTAGACCCATGTCTGTTGGCAAGGTAGCAAAAATACCGCGCAGGGCTAAAGCAAAGCAGGCTGAGCAATCTTTATCCGAAGCGGAATCGGAATTGCTGACCCGCTTGAAAGCCGCCCGCAGTTCTCTTGCCCAGAAGCAAAATGTTCCGGCGTTCATGATTTTCCACGATAAATCCCTGCGCGATATGGCAAGACAAAAACCCAAAAATATAAGCGAGATGGCGAATGTTCACGGTGTTGGCAAAGCCAAACTAGAATGGTTTGGCGGCGTATTTCTGGCGGTTTTACATTCCGAGCCTACATCCGACTAAGCCTTGAAGTCCAAAGGCCTTTTTGTTATACAGGGCGTCAGGGTTAAGCAGAGGTGTTTCTGCTTTGCAAAGACTAGGGGCAAAAATGGCATATAGATATAATTTTTCAGATGGCAGCGCTATGGTTGACGTGGGTTTGTTATGGCAAGATGAATTCTTATTTAATTATCAGCCAGTTTTTTTGAGCACCTATACGAAACTTGATTTTGGCAAAGATGATATAACAATATCACAAGAGATATTTACGGAAATACCAGTGGTGTCTGAATTGCCTAATTTTGCACCGCCGTTAGCCGTAGACGACAATCTCTTGGCAAGTAGTCTAAATACGACCTTCAATCTATTTGCAGACAACGGCTTGGGTGCAGATTCTGATGCGGACGGCGATAATTTGTTGGTCACGATGATCAATGGCACAATACTATCTATTGGTGCGGTTATAACGCTGAATAATGGGTTGGAGGTAACGTATTTAGGGGGCGGAGACGTTGAATTTAACACCGTTGGTTTGAGCCTCGGCGATTTTGCGGATGATGTATTTAACTATACAATAGACGACGGCAATGGCGGAACGGATACGGCCAATGTCACCATAAGCTTTGTCGTTAATGCAATGAATTTGGCCATATTGAGCGCGGCAGAAGGTTACCGTATATTTGGTGCGCTAGATGGTATGGGAAGCGGGACGTCTGTTTCAGGTCTTGGAGATGTCAACGGCGATAAAATAGACGACTACATTATTGGGGCTCCATTTGCGGGTTCTGGCGCAGCCTATGTGGTATTTGGCAGTGTAGCTGGATTTCCAACAGGGCTGGATTTATCTACGCTGAATGGGGTGAACGGTTTTAGCGTTGACGGGCTTGCCGCTTTTGACCGCTTTGGTCGTGCAGTGTCCAGTGCAGGAGACATCAATGGGGACGGTATTGCGGATATTTTAATCGGCGCACCGAGCGGTGGCGCGACAAACGTAATGGGGGTTTCTGAAGGGGAAGCATATGTGATATTTGGTAGTGCGACTGGCTTTCCAGCAAATTTTAATTTAACCAGCCTGAACGGTACAAATGGTTTTGTCATAACGGCGCGGCCTAGCAACCCTGGTTTGGGTTTTGCGGTCACAAATGCAGGCGATGTCAACGGAGACGGTATTGATGATCTTTTGGTGGGGAGCCAAAGTGTTGCCGAGGTCGGGCAATCTGCAGCCGCATTTGTCGTGTACGGCACCAATACTGGTTTTGCCGCACAAATTGATTTAGCGTTGTTGGACGGTACGGATGGGTTTGTTATACCCTCTCTAACCCCTATTGATGGTACCGGGGAATCGGTCACGGCGTTGGGCGATGTTAACGGAGACGGTATTGATGATTTCGCTGTAGGCGCTCCGAATGCAAACGCCGCATCTGGAACTTTTTCGTTTACGGGTGAAACGTATGTGATTTTCGGGAACGCGGCTGGTTTTGGCGCCAATTTTGACCTTACGACACTAAATGGTGCGAATGGGTTTGTTGTTAATGCCATAGAAAGCGGTGATAGCTTAGGCCATTCTGTCACGGGTATTGGCGATATCAATGGTGATGGCCTTGCCGATATTTTGATCGGTGCTCCTTCTGCCGATAGTTCATCTGGCGTGGTAAATGCTGGACAGGCCTATGTGGTATACGGGGCGAGTAGTTTTACTGCTAGCTTGGATTTATCATCTTTAAATGGCCTGAACGGGTTTGCCATTAACGGCATTAACGGGTTTGATAATACAGGGTATTCAGTATCTGGGGTCGGTGATTTTAACGGAGACGGTATTGCCGATTTTGTCATCGGTGCTAGAGATGCCGATCCAAATGGCAATAGCAATGCCGGGCAAACTTATTTAATTTTTGGCGGTAGCTTTAGCGCAAACCCAATCTTTGATGTGGCTGATCTGGACGGTACAAATGGATTTGCTTTATTGGGCGCGCGTGCGGGTGATAATAGCGGATATTCTGTATCCGGCGCGGGGGACATCAATAATGACGGGTTTGACGATCTGCTTATCGGCGCGCCCCGGGCTAACAATTTTGGCAATGGCGCCCAAGGCGAAAGCTACATCATTTACGGTTTTGACCCTCTTGGCGTTGGCAATACGCCGCCAATTGCCGCCGATGATAATTTTACGACAAATGAAGATAACCCGGTTACGGGCAATGTTTTTGCTGACAATGGCAATGGTGCCGATTCCGATTCTGACGGTGATGCAATTTTTGTCAGCGCCGTTAACGCGCTGGCGGCCAATGTCGGGGCAAATATTCAAGGTAGCACGGGCGGTATATTTGTTATTCAACCGGATGGTACATTCTCTTTCCGGGCAAATGGTGATTTCGATTACTTAGCTGTTGGCGAAAGTGAGACGACAACAACCAGCTATACGGTTTCGGATGGTAATGGTGGTACGGACATTGCAACGGTTGCGGTTACCGTCACGGGGGTAAATGATGCGCCGTTCGGATTTGATCCAACGGTTGCGGGCGGCGTGCCTGGCGACCCTGCCAATTATATTCCTAGCCAAGATGTAGACGACGGTGCAACGGTTACGGATCTGGATTTAACTCCCTATTTCGGCGATCCAGATACAACCGATAAACTGACAATAACTGTGGATATTGCGGCTCTACCGCCTGGCATGTTTTATGATGCGGTGTCAAATACGATTGCCGGAACGCCGGATGCCAGTGCCAGCCAAGGTGGCCCCAATGGTGATGGTGTATACACGATCACGGTGACCGCTACGGACAACAATAATGCACAATTTTCGACCAATGTGATTTACCGTGTTTCTAACCCGGCTCCAATTGCTGAAAGTGATAGTTTTATTACTGATGAGGCGACCGCCATAAATGGCAATGTTTTTGAAAACAATGGCGTGAATGTTGATTTTGATCTTGATGGGGATGCTTTCTTTGTATCCGATGTCAATAACAGTGCTTCTAACGTAGGGCTGGCCGTGGTGGGGAGTGCCGGCGGGCTGTTTACTATTAGCGCAGACGGTAGCATTAGTTTTGACCCCGATGGTGATTTCAACGAATTAAATACTGGTGACAGTAATGACACCAGCATAACCTATACCATTAGCGATGGTGAGGGTGGTTTCAGCACGGCAACGGTCACAGTTACAGTTGAAGGGCTAACTCCGGCGGGCAATCAACCGATTGCCCGCGACGACGATATTACCACCACTGAAAATATTGCCGTCAGCGGCAATGTTTTCGCAGATAACGGCAATGGAGCAGATAGCGACGCGGACGGCGATGGGTTTGTGGTCACGCAAGTGTCGGGAACTGCGGGCAATGTCGGCGCATCTGTGGCAGGTACTGGCGGCGGGTTGTTTACTATTAATCTGGACGGTAGTTATAGCTTTGATCCCAACGGCGAGTTTGAGATCCTTGCCGCAGGCGCGTCAGCAACGACGACTATTACCTATACAATTGACGACGGGATTGACGGGTCAAGTACAGCCACCGTGACGGTCATTGTTAACGGCGTCAATGACGCCCTATTTGCAAGGCGCGATGTCTTCACCACAGATGAGGACAATGCGGTTGGCGGCAATGTATTTGATGATAATGGCAATGGTGCCGATTTCGACATAGATGGAGATATACTTGCGGTTAGTGCCGTCAATGGCGCTCCAGGGAGTGTAGGGGGCACTGTCGTAGGCAGTATGGGCGGTTTGTTTTCTGTCCAAGAAAATGGTGTTTTCAGCTTCCAGCCAGACGGCGATTTTGATTGTTTGGCCATGGGGCAAAGCGAGACATCAACTGCGACTTACACGGTCACAGACGGCAATGGAATTTTTAGAACCGCAACAATTTCGGTCACGGTTAACGGTGTTAACGATGCACCATTTGTTGTTGGTTCTGGGGGCGTTCCGCCGATTGATCCACTTAACTTCATTCCTGTGCAAAATGTAGACGATAGCGATGTGTTAGCGCCGATTGCTTTGGCGCAATTCTTTGGTGACCCTGACTTTATAGATGTACTTTCGATAAGTGTGGCGCCAGGCTCTTTACCGCCAGGCCTGACTTTTGAAGCGGGGACAAATTCTATTACAGGAACATTAAGCGCAAATGCCAGTCAAGGCGGCCCCAATAATGACGGTATTTATATTGTATTGATTACGGCGCGCGACGGTAATGGCGGCACGGTCAGCACAAACATCATCTTTGATGTGTCTAACCCTGCACCTATTGCTATAGAAGACATGCTAGTTGGCGATCCGGATTTCAACGCTTTTAACTTGTTTGCCGACAATGGGTTTGGCGCGGATATGGATCCGGACGGCGATGCATTTTTCATCACGCACATTAATGGTGTCGCTATCCAGCCTGGTGCGGATTATGTGTTCCAGTCAGGATTAACCCTGCATTTTGCTGGCGGTGGGGAGATAGAATTTACCACATTGCAGCCAGGTGCCTATAATGAGATTTTCACCTACACGATTTCCGATGGGCAAGGCGGCACGGATACGGCTATTGTTGAAGCTCAATTTACCGTCAATGCGTTTGATTTAATAAATAATAATAATGTTGGCCTGACCATTAATGGCGTGGCTACGGGCGACGAGAGCGGATTTGCAGTTTCCAGCGCCGGGGATATTAACGATGACGGCTTTGACGATTTTATGATTGGCGCGCATTTTGCCGGGCCAAATGCCAACGGCGACCCGGGGGCAACTTATGTGATTTTTGGCGGCAATGACCGACCTGCACCTTTGGGCCAGGACTTCAATTTGTCAGATATTGACGGAACGAATGGTTTTGTTTTGACGGGTATAGACCAGTTCGACAATTCCGGTTGGTCCATAGATTCGGCGGGCGATGTCAACGGCGACGGTATTGATGATATAATCATAAGTGGTCATCTCGCCGACCCGAACCAAGGTCAGAGCGGTGAAGTTTATGTCGTGTTTGGTGGGCAGAATTTTGGTGCAAGCTTTGATCTCGGTAGTCTTAACGGCACGAATGGATTTATCCTCAACGGTATAAATCCGGTTGATCAAGCGGGATATGATGTTGCGGGCCTAGGCGATGTCAACGGCGATGGTATTGATGATTTCATCATCGGCGCACGCGGAGCAGACCCAAGCGGCAATAACCTTGCGGGTGAAAGTTATGTGGTGTTTGGGCAGGCTGGCGGATTTAACCCGGTGTTTGAGCTTTTTGATTTGAGCGGGGCGAACGGCTTTACTATAGCTGGCGCAACCCCGGAAGGGTTTTCAGGATCAACATTAGCTGGCTCAGGGGACTATGACGGCGACGGTATAAATGATATTATGATCGGTATTCCGACGCGCACGGATGCGGCGGGGCAAATTGCGATTATTTTTGGCAATGCTGGCGGGTTTGCAGGGAATTTGGATTTGGGCAATTTGAACGGTGCCGGCATTTTAATAACCGGTGTTGACCCAGTAGGCCGCGCCGGATTTGATTTGGCGGGGCTAGGGGATGTTAATGGAGACGGTATAGACGATTTCGGACTGAGCGCTCCCTTTTCAGGTTCGGTCGGGAATGCTGATAGCGGCGAAATTTATGTTATTTTTGGCAATACCAACATCAGAAATGGTGTAGACCTTGGGGCTTTGGACGGTAGTAATGGTTTTACGGTTTCCGGTCTGGCGGCTTCCGATAATTTAGGTTTTTCTCTAAGCTCTGCTGGTGATTTTGATGGTGATGGTTTTGCCGACATTATCATCGGTGCGCCAGGGCTGGACGGTAGCGGCGGTGCATTTTTAATATATGGTCGTGCAGGCGGTTTTCCTGCCAATTTTGATATTGGGAATTTAGACGGTAATAATGGTTTTCGCATTAACGGCATTGCGGGCGGTGATGATGTGGGTTTTGCTGTCACCGGGATAGGCGATGTCGACGGCGATGGACTTGATGATTTACTCATTGGTGCGCCAGGCGCAGATGCTAACGGCATTGCCGGGGCGGGCCAGAGTTATGTTTTGGCCGGGTTCTCAAGAGGTGGGAATACCAATCCAACAGAACAAATCGTTACAGATAAAGCCGTTATTTCAGAAGACGATGTGAGCAGTAACAGCGAGAGTGAAAATGTATCTGAGTTCAACAGTCCTGACAAAACAATAATTGCTGACGATGATAGTTTTGTTTTTGTTGAGAAATCCATAGTGTCGGATGACGACATGGATTGGAATTTGGATTTTAACGAATTTGTCATTGACCAAGATGTTTTGGCTGAATTTACAGCCTATGCCCAATCTTTGCGGCAAGCGTATTTTGACGTCGAATATGTTCTTGAGCTGGGCAATGAAGGTGCCGACAGTGAGCTTTCTTACTACACCGATTTGTTTAATTTCCTTTAGGCGAAACTATTAGGTTTGCTCTTCGCCTGCCGATAGCAAACCAACGAATTTGTCCACATTAATGGTGATGTCGTCTTCGCCGACTTGATCGAACGGGTCTTCGAGATGGTCTTGGATGTTGTCTAACCCTACCAAGATAACCGCAAACAATATGGGCATAACAAAGGTTAGGTGATTGTCATAGGCCGTAGCTTCATGGGCAAAGAACGGGCCGTAAAGTATCGGCAATATGACAATGAAAAAATCACTGAATGCGCGCAAAGTGCGCGGTGTACGGTATTGATAAATGTGTTTCATGCCCTCAAAGGCGACAATGATTTTACCCACATATTGGTTGGCGCGGGAGCATTCCCCGGACGGTAGACCGTCTGCGCGCAGATGTTTGACAAATTCGGACAGCTCTGAAAACCGGGTATAGATTTCTTTTTCGTGATGTTCCATATCCGTTAAATTGCCTTTGAACATGTCCTTACAACCGCGCATTAGCCTGTCGAGAATACTCTCAATATGAGCAACACGGTCTTCGTCTTCATGTGTAGGAAGCCAATCACGCGCCGCATAATATAATGCGCGACCATGAGCCTTTAGTGAGCCGTATTTATCGAGGGCGTTTTCCCGGCGCTTATAGGCATGACCGATGGAAAACACGATGGGAAAGACAATTGCTGTTGAAATCATAGTCAGGGGAAAATCGGCGCGAATATCAAAGCGAAGACATAGCCAAGTCGACAGCACGGCAAAGCCGGCAATTACCAAACTCTTGAGGTTGATAATTAAAAATATGCTGGTTAATCGTGACATCTGAAAGGGCATGGGAGCGGCATAAAGAGGAAACCTTGCCAAAGTCTAAATGCCGTAAATGCCGCATTATAGCTAAGTTGCACTGAACTGGTGTGTTTAATAGAATGAGTAAATTAGTTTAATCATTCTATTAAACGATAAATGTGGTGCGGTTGTGGATTGTTTCAAATAAAAATCTTGACCGCAAAATGGATACGGATATGTTGCGCCCGTTGGTTAAGGGAAATCGGTGTGAATCCGGTACTGTCCCCGCAGCTGTAAGCGGCAAGAGATGCGCAAATACCACTGCATGAAAATGCGGGAAGGTGTGTATCTCATCAGAGCCGCAAGTCAGAAGACCTGCCAACAAAGTCGCCAGCGCCGACCCGCCGGGAATAGCGGAGAGCAGGAATGATCCCCAAGTGGGAATCCCATGACGACACTGTTGAAACGCACCTGCCTGAACGGCGGTGCATATTATGGAGTCGTTATGAAACGCTTATATTTATCTGCTGCGGTCGTGGCAGTATTCGCCAACCCGTATTTCTCTGGCCTAGCTTATGGGCAAACACAAATTGTATGTAATGAAAGCCTCGGTATTACGGAAGATTGTGTGTGGATTTTGCCCTCTACACGCAGAATTAGTAGTGACGAAATTGTTTCCGTTGGCAAACGCATTGGGTTTGTAAAAAAAGATGAACTCACTAGCCCCGTTACCACTATTACTGAAACCGATATTCAAAACCAGGGCAGTGCATATATCGCAGATTTGTTGCGAACGGTTCCCGGCGCATCTGTTAACCGTTCCGGGCCGCAAGGCGCGTTGACGCAACTGCGGTTGCGTGGCTCCGAGGGCAATCATGTACTTGTGCTAGTCGACGGGGTGGAAGTGTCCAACCCAAATACGGGCGAGTTTGATTTTGGCTCATTGCGCAGCACGGATATTGTGCGTATCGAAGTCCTACGCGGAGAGCAATCCGCACTTTGGGGCAGTGACGCGCTCGGAGGCGTGGTTAATATTATCACGCGGGCGGGCGAAACCAATGAAAGCTATAAGCTATCCGTACAGGGCGGGAGTTTCAATACGTTCGAAGGGCAAGTGTCTGCGGTGGTGCCGATAAAAGGCGCGGCGCTGTCCGTTAACGGTAATGTATTTCGCACGGACGGTTATGATGTGTCTGGATTGGGCGGTGAGGAGGACGGAGCAAATTCTCGTGCGCTTAATGTTGGCCTGAACAATGTTGAAATAATCGGCGGCGTAAGCCTAAGCGCGAAATATTCAAACAACCATGCGGTCTCTGAATTTGATGCTGATACGGATTTTAATGGGCGGCTTGATAACACCAATTCGGAATTGACTACGGATAATGAAACAGGCCGCATATCTGCACGGTTTGAAATCGCCGGGATTGATAATTTGGTCAATCTAAGCTTAACCGAAACTAAGCAAAACACTGTCGGGACGAGCTTCCCCAATGACACGACGGGTAAACGCACCCAAGCCAACTGGGCGGCGGAGAAATCTTGGGATGTGCATAATCTCACAGTTTTGGCTGAAACCGAAAAGGAAGAGTTTTCCAATTTTGGCGGTGCGGGCGCTGGTCAGAACCAAAATGAAAGCATTCAGAACCATGCATTGGCGGCGGACTACCGCTTCAACCAAAACGCGATTACTTTGTCCGCATCTGCACGGGCGGATTTTAATGATCGGTTTGAGGATAGCCAGACTTGGCGGGTCGGTGCGGGCTATGCTTTTGAAAATATTGGGGGACGTGTGCGGGCGTCGGTCGGTACAGGTGTTAAGAACCCAAGCATGACTGAGTTGTTCGGTTTTTTTCCGGCGTTTTTTGTCGGCAATCCAGATCTGACACCGGAAACCTCCCTAGGCTATAATATCGGTTATGACCAAGAAATAGGGGGCTGGAATTTCAGCGCCGACTATTTTCGCTCTGATTTGAAGAATGAAATATTCACCGATTTCGGTGTGTTCCCCTCTACGACGCGTAACCGCACAACCGATAGTAAACGTGAGGGGGTTGAATTTGAGGCGCGGGGCAGTATCGGCGACACGCTGGGCATTCGTACCTCCGCAACATTCTTGGATGCCAAAGAAAACGGTGTGCGCGAATTGCGGCGCCCGAAGTTTTTGGCCAGTGCAACTGCGACTTGGACGCCCATAGATGATCTTAGTATGACGCTCTCTGCCGATCACAATGGCAGCCAGATTGATACGGACTTCGCCACGTTCAGCCGCGTAGAACTGAAAGCTTTCACTTTGGTTGGCCTGAATATACGCTATAGTCTGAACGATATTGTGACGCTTAGTGTTCGCGGTGAGAACTTGCTGGACGAAGACTACCAAGAAGTGGTCGGCTATGCATCACAAGGACGGGGGGTCTATGCGGGCATTAGCGCTGATTTTTAGTTTAACCTGTATTGGAGTTATTTTCTTGGGTTTAAGAGGAGGTATGCGCCAGAACAATAATCTGGACATCCCATCCCCTCACCTTGTTCCTCTTTCTATGGGAGAGGAGACGTTGCCTAAATTGCCATCATACCTAAAAGAAAATGGGGAAGTGTCGGCAAACCTAGCCTCTCCTTTGGGGAGAGGCGCGCGACAGCGGGTGAGGGGCTTGAATGTTAATGAGACACTCCGCGTCGTGTCCACGTCCCTGTGTGGGGATAGCTATGTTCTGTCTTTAGTCGGTGAAGCGGACATTGCCGCCTTGTCCTGGCAGTCCGGGGATGCACTTTCCACGGCTCCGGCGCGTTATAAGCATAAACCAAAAGCCCGTGATGATGTTGAAACTTTGCTGGCACTGAACCCGAGCTTGGTGGTGTTCGGCCCCGGAGAGGGCGCTGCGGCTAAACCTTTGCTGGATAAACAAGGTGTCAAATATATCAGCCTGATTTGGGGTGAGGATTTTCAATCGGTACAGAACAATTTGGATTTGCTGTCAGGTGCCGCTCACAAAGACAATGTTCAGGAAAATGTAATTCAGTACCCCCCGAGGGAGCAAGCCTCTGTTCTTTATCTGTCTGCCTCGGGCGGCACAGCGGGGTCGGGAACCTATGTTGATGCGGCGATTGCGGCGGCGGGCGGGACGAATATTATCACGCAAGAAGGCTGGTATACACCGAGCATTGAAAGTCTGGTCGCCCTTAATCCCGACCTCATCGTCACGTCGTTTTTCAAAGACGGCTATGCGTCGGTCAACCAGGTGGGTCTGCGCAACAAGGTTTTGCAAGACAAAATCAAATCTGTCCCGCAGGTCAATGTCCCAGGCAAGTTATGGCCGTGCGCCGGGCTCGGACTATACGCAGCTACGGATATTATCGCCAAAGCTATAGAGGATCTGAACTAATGCGGTTGGCTTTGTTGATATTGTTCTGCGTGCTTGCTGCATTATTATCTTTGAGTATTGGGGCATTACACATTCCTGTGGGCGATCTCTTGCCGGCATTGTTCGGGCGCGGCGATGATATTCATATTACTATATTGCAAGACTTGCGCGCACCACGCACCGCGCTTGCTTTATTGATTGGTGCAGGCCTTGGGGCGAGCGGCGCGGCTCTGCAAGGCTATACCCGCAACCCGCTGGCCGACCCCGGTATTCTGGGTTTCTCGGCCACGGCAGCACTCGGCGCAGTGTTGGCTTTGTATTTCGGACATCACAATTGGATTACACCTGCCGCACTTGTCGGTGCGGGTTTAGGCGCTGGTTTATTACTGGCTATGGCGGGGCGCAGGCAAGGGGCTACGGTGTTGATTTTGGCGGGGGTTGGTATCGGGGCTTTGGCTACATCTATGACCGGACTGTTGATGAATTTCGCCCCCAACCCTTGGGCGCTATCGGAAATCGTTTATTGGCTGATGGGTTCTTTGCGCAATGCGAGTTTTGATGCGGCGGTGCTGTGCGGCGGGTTGACCGTGGTAGGACTTTTGTGCCTGTTCTTGACGGGGCCGGATTTGCGTACATTGAGCCTGGGCGAAGACACGGCGCAAAGCCTGGGTGTGTCCTTGGGACGCTTGCGATTACTCTTGGTTGTGGGTGTGGCCCTGTGTGTTGGTGCGGGGGTTGCCGTGGCGGGCGCTATCGGATTTATTGGCCTGTTTGTACCCCATATATTACGGTTTTTATTTGGGACTGACCCGGCCAAATTGATACCGCTTTCAGCACTGGGCGGAGCCGGGTTTTTGGTGTTGGCCGATAGTTTGACACGGATATTGTCCAGCAACGGCACGGTATTATATCTGGGTATTCTCTCCGCGCTTATTGGTGCGCCGTTCTTTATTTGGCTGGCGTTCAAGGCGGGGCGGTCATGAGTTTGCGGATAGAAAATCTCAGTGCGGGCTACGGAAAAGCACAAATCCTACGGGGCATAAATACTCAAGCAAAGCCGGGCGAATTGATCGGATTGGTCGGGCCTAATGGCGCGGGTAAATCTTGCTTGCTCAAAACAATTGCCGGATTGATCAGGCCTGATGCGGGACAGGTTTGTATTTCCGGTCAGTCCATCACATCTCTTGCACCCAGTGAACGCGCCAAGAAAATAGCCTGGCTTTCCCAAGACCGTAGTGCGGTCTGGGCATTATCCGTGCGGGCATTGGTGGCGCTTGGCCGCGCCCCATATCGGGGGCGGCTCGGCAGATTATCACCGGACGACAGGGCGGCCATAGATACGGCGCTGGTGTCCGCAGATTGCACTGAATTGCAAGATAGACGCTTTGATACGCTCAGCGGCGGCGAGCGGGCGCGGGTATTATTGGCACGAGCGCTGGCGGTTGGTGCACCATTATTATTGGCCGACGAACCAACGGCGTCCCTCGACCCTTATTACCAAATTTCCATCATGCAGACATTAAGGGACGAGGCTAAAAATAATACAAATGATGGCGGCAAAATCGTTATTGCCAGCCTGCATGATTTATCTTTGGCACAACAATTTTGCGACCGCATATGGGTGATGCAAGATGGCAAACTGGTCGCAGATGATAGGGCAGATATTGCCCTCAATGGTCAAATTCTGGCGGAAGTCTTTCGGGTTAAAATCCAGCAAGGCCAACTTAATCCTGCGTAAACACCAGAGAAAACATAACCGGAACTTCTGGCGCGATTACATTCAATTTCGCCAGTTCTTGAAGTTTAGCGATACCCGCACCAAAACCAAATGTGTCTGCATCTATGATAACAGGCGTGCGGCTATCAACAACGATTTTATTGTCGCCAAGTCGGGTTGCGACCATGGCGATGTCCATCACATCACTATGCCCGTGTAGACTAATGTTGATGGGGATTTCTATGTCTTTGCGCTCGCCAACAGACAGGGAAGAAAATTGGGTTAAATCAAGTTGTGCCTTGATCACGACGTTGGGGAATTTGTCGGTTTCGAATAAATGCTCTTTCATGCGCTTATTGCGAATACCAATATTGGTCTCCACGCTATCAAGCTTGACTACAATAGTGGCTCCACCGTCTGGCAAAACCGTACCGTTTAAATCTGTAAAACTATTGGTTTCTATGATTGTGCCTTTTTTAATACTGATAAATTCCAGTCGAGATTCTGAGCCGCGCAATTGCCATGATTTGGCTTGTGTAGTTTCGGTGGCTGGTGATTGCGCATTCACTTTGGATGGCCTGTCCGACGCCCCGCAAGCGGAAAGTGAAACCCCCAAAACTACCAATAAAAATGTAAAGACCCGCATGATTTTCCTCCAGTTATATTGGCAGGATAGCGCACTACAGAGTATTTGTCTTGGTTATTTAATGGCTTTTAGCCATTTTTATTTTGGTACATAGCCCGGTCAGCTCGGTGTAAAATTTGCCTTGGCGTGTCGTCGGGCTGGCAAGTGCTAACACCCCATGCTGTGCTGACGGAGACTTTGTCACCCGCCATATCAATGCTTTGCTCGGCAATACGGCAGGCCAAGCTGGCGGCTTTGGCCCGCGCCACCATCTCTTCTGTTTTGAACAAAAGCACACCAAATTCGTCGCCGCCAATGCGGGCGACCATATCACAATCCCGGACATGGGCTTTTAGGCCTTCGCCAATTTTAATCAGCAAGTCATCACCAATACTATGGCCGTGGGTATCGTTTATTTTTTTAAACCCGTTTAAGTCAAAGAAAATAATACTGCACAAAATATCATAGCGCGACATCAAAACTTGCGCCCTCCCGATCTCGCGCATCAAAGCCCGGCGGTTATATATCGGAATCAGAGGGTCTTCATCCGCTTTATGTTCCAGCTGTAAAATATGGGTTTTCAACATGTTGACTTCGTCTTTTAGGCGCTGAACCTGGTTAGCAGTAACGGGCGTATCATTAGCCGTGACAGTATGCCCAGACCCGTTGCCAAATGCGACTAAATTTTGCAATTCTGCCATTATTTTTAAACTTTCTCCAAGGTGACGAGTGTGTTCATGTTGGCATTAACAAGATGGGGTTAAAAAAATGCAAATACCTAATGTGAACAAGTTCTTTTGTTTGCACCACTACCGAGGCATAGGCGGTGGTGCTAATGTTGACTGTACGGGCCAGGCTTGCTGAATTTTTGGTGCTGGCTGTAGAACGGGCGGCAACCTTGGCGGTGACAGTGATTGCCGATTTTTATTATGATACATGGCACGGTCGGCTCGGTCCAAAATTTGCTTAACCGAATTATCTGCATGACACGGAGATGTACCCCATGATGCCGTGACGAAAATTTCACCTTTTTGTTGAACAATCCGTTGGTTGGAAATCTGTCTTGCCAGAATAACCGCCTTGGTTTGCGCAAATTGTTCATCTGTTTTAAACAAGATAACGCCAAATTCGTCACCGCCCAATCGGGCCACAATGTCGCTTTCCCGAACCGAGTTTCTGAGGATTTTGCCGATTTTTATCAAAAGCTCGTCGCCAATGCCGTGGCCATAATCATCATTAATTTCTTTAAATTTATTCAGGTCAAAGAAAATAATACAAGACGGAATATCATAACGAGAAGCCACGGTTTGCGCCCGTTCGATTTCGCGAATAAAGGCACGGCGATTTTTCACTGGCACTAGTGGATCCGTATCGGCGGAATGCTCCAGTTTAGTGATTTTGGCTTTTAGGGCTTGTATTTCTTCGAGGAGTAGGCGTCTATCGTCAGCCGTGAACGCTTCTTGTTCAGGAAGACAGTTGCCGTGGTCTTCATAATTAAACCCGACGATCTGTTGTTTTAATCTCATAATTTCCCCAATTCCCACATTACCGATGCTGATCTTATAGCGAATCAATATGAAATTATTGCCAACTAACAGCATCAAGAAACCGTCAAAAATTGGCGTTAATGAAATGTGAAACACATTATTCCGAATTGCCTAGAGCCTGAATATCTAGTTGACCAAAGTGTGAATCCGGTTAGGTTCCGGTTTTTGTGAGAGACAGTCATGACTGATGTGAAAACACCAAAACCTGTTGCTATTATTATGGGGTCAAAGTCCGACTGGCCAACCATGCAGGCCTGTGCAGATGCTTTGGACAAACTTGGGGTTGGTTATGGGGTAAAGGTCATATCCGCGCACCGCACACCAAAAAGGTTGTTTGAATTTTCCGCATCTGCTAGGGGCGATGGTTATAAAGTTATTATAGCAGGTGCAGGTGGTGCTGCGCATTTGCCCGGCATGGTGGCGTCCATGACGGCCTTGCCTGTGCTGGGCGTGCCCGTGCAGAGCAAAGCGCTCAGTGGTCTGGATAGTTTGTTGTCTATTGCGCAAATGCCGGGCGGGGTTCCGGTGGGTACTTTGGCCATTGGCAGTGCGGGTGCAAAGAATGCTGGGATTTTGGCGGCGTCTATATTGGCGCTGGGTGATGCGGCTTTGGCGGGGCGGCTAGATGATTGGCGCGCGGCGCAAACCGATAGTGTCGGGCTTGATCCCCGTGACTAAGCAGGACATCACCATAGGTGTTTTTGGCGGCGGACAGCTTGGCCGGATGTTGGTACAGGCGGCGCGAAAACTTGGCCTCAAAACCCATATATTTGACCCGTTCGACGATACGCCCGCTGGCCGCATTGCCGATAAGCAGACGATTTCCCCTTATGAAGATATGCAAGCCGTCACCAATTTTGCCAAAACATGTGATGTGGTCACTTATGAATTTGAAAATATTCCCGTTATTGCCGTAGAGCAAGCGGCGCGGTTTACGGCAGTTTATCCAGATAAATTTGCCCTACAAACCTCCCATGATAGATTGATAGAAAAGACATTTTTGCGCGACAAAGCCTATGCACCCGTAGTCAATTTCGCAACCATAGAGACCATGAACAGTCTATCTGAATTTATGGAAAAATATGGCGCGCCTGTGATTTTAAAAACCAGGCGCTTTGGCTATGACGGCAAAGGGCAGATAAAAGTTGATACGCCCCGTGATGTCAAAGCCGCCTTCGCAAGGCTCGGCGGTACAGATTTAATTGCGGAAAGTTTTGCGCCGTTTGTGCGAGAGTTCTCCATTATTGCGGCGCGGGGCTGTGAGGGTGAAATTTCTTGTTACCCCCTGACCGAGAATGTCCACAAAGACCACCGTCTCCATACCAGTATTGCACCTGCTGGCGACAAGCAAAATATCGGGGATAAAGCCCATGACATTACCCACCGGATACTAAATGCGCTGAATTATGTCGGGGTTATGGGCGTTGAATTTTTTGAACTGGAGGGGGGCGGGCTTATCGTCAACGAAATTGCCCCGCGCGTCCATAATTCCGGCCATTGGACCCAAGACGCAGGCTGTACCGACCAGTTTGAACAACATATCCGCGCTATCACAGGGATGGAACTTGGCGGGGTTGTCCCAAAGCACAGCGTTAAAATGACGAATTTAATTGGCGATGAAATTCTACAGGCGGACGCATTGGCCAAAAAACCAAATAGCTATGTCCACAATTACGACAAACGCGATATTAAGCCGGGCCGAAAAATGGGTCATGTGAACGAGGTGTTGGAGAATTAACCCCGGCGTTTGCGGCGCCCTCTGCCGTACCTTAATCCGCCGAGAATTTCTGCCGGGTTTGGCAGCTTTGACAGACGTTTTTTGGCTTTGAATTTTGCGCCTTCGAACTGCATGACATTTTCTATGCGGGCGTCCAGGAAGGCTCGCGCTTTGGTTTTCTCCGGCGTGTCGTCTGATAGCCACGCGGCTAGACTTGTGCTGATAACGGCGCTGAGCGTGGTGCGTTTCGTATAGTAATTTATATCGGTGGATGTGTCGCCAATGGCGCGCCAAATGGTATCGGCTGCTGCCCACAGAATTTTTGGACCAAGCAGCAAGCCGTCCGGTAAGGCGGTACGGGCTATTGCTCGTCTGGCGGCTTCTTCGTGTATAGCGATAGCTTCAAGCCTTGCCGTAATGCCCTTGGTGACCTTGTCGCGTATGCGCATGGTCTTGAGGTCCAATTTGGCCAATTTCGTTTCCACATACTTGTCCATTTGCGCGTTCCAAAATTGGATCATTTCAAGAGCGCCGCCGGGGAAATATAGTTCTTCTGCGCCCACAGGCAGGCCGGAATTTTTTACACCGAGCCTGAGAGATTTTGAACTCCAGCCATCAAACGGCACATGGGGCAAGGTGGCTTCAAGCAAAGCGGTACGGGCAATCAAGGATGGATCTGTGGACGGGTCAAGTTTGGTCATTTTGGTAACCTAGCCGTTTTTACGGCGAAAGACAACACGGGAAAACCAAGCTTTCACGGAGGCCATGCCGCCGCCGGATAGAACACCGTAGCGGAACATACGTGCCGAACCCCAAATGACAAACACGCTCGATGTAACTAGCACGGCCATAGAGCCTAAAGTTTCCCACAAGGGCGGATCAGATGGCAGGCGGATAACGGCGGCGAAGGGCGCGGAAAACGGGAACCATGCAGCGGCAGTTAACATGGGCGAGTCGGGATATGCTATGCCGATAGGCACGACCATGATACAAGCGGTCAATAATAAGACCATGGGCGTCATCAGAGTTGAGGCGTCTTGCATACTTTCGGCTATGGCACCTAGAGCAATGAATATAGAGCCGTAAAACACGTAGCCCAATATGAAAAACGTGGGTAAGAAGATCAACATTTCCAAGCTCATTGCTTTGGCCAGACCATCGGCGATGGCCCCATCGGCGAATTGCATTGCCCCATATAACCCAATTCCCCCCAATATCATCCACGGCAACAGAGACGCCAATGTTAGAGCGGCGACACCGATTAATTTGCCCAGGAAAATTTCAGAAAACCGTGTGGTCGCCAACAACATTTCCAGCACTTTGTTGATCTTCTCTTCGACCATAGACATCAGCAACATATAGGCACCCGTAAACACCGCGAACCAGAGCATCATCGCCATTGCGGCGGCGAAAAAATAGGGGATTCGATCCTTTGCGGTAACAGTTTGTTCGCCGTTTTCGTCTCGCTCCTTGGCCGGGTTGAGCGTGCTAACTTCTAGGGCGTTTTTGCGAATGTTCAGGACTTCTTCGCGGCTCAGACCAGCAGAAGCCATGTAGTTTTCCGAGGCTTTATTGGCGAAATAGAGATCAGCTAAATTGACCAATTCATTGCCAGTTGCTGTCGACCAATATTCAGCTTTGGTTTCACCGTCTCTCTCAAATATATGCAATACCCCAGTAAGGGATTGTTCTTGGTTCGCAAGGGTCAAGGTATTGGTGCCCATCAAATACGGCTTGAGGGCGTCCATAGTGTTGGCGGGCGGCGAAATGAATACCAGCTTAGTATCGGGTAGATTTAAAACTTTGGCCATGACTGGGCTGGTCTTCAAGATCATCTCTCTGGCAGCTTCGACACCTTGTTCGTCCAGTACTTTATTAAACGCCTCTTTGTCTTTTTGTGGAATAGTTATGCGGGCGGCACTACGCAAAATGTGTTCAAGCTCTTTGGTGTTATTGGTGATTAAAAGCTCTTCTATAGCGCTGGCGTGTAGCCCGGTTTCGTCGAGGATGGTCGCATATCTCGTTGGTTCGGACTTGGACATAACCAGCGGGAACAGGACACCGAAAATAATGCCGAGGAACGGCCCAAGTGCAGTGAGCCAAAAGCCCCATGTTTTAATATAGCCCAAAAAATCGCGCCGTGCGATAATAAGGGTGCGCCTTATGCTAATCGGGAAAGAACTCATGGTTTGTCTCCATTGTCAACCAAGGTTACAAAGGCTTCGTGCAAGCTTGGTTTTTCCGGTTCAAACCGGATCAAGTCTAGCGTGGCTTTCATGCTTTCGGCCAATACATGCCGGGCTTCTTTGTCGGGTTTTAGCACGATATTATATGTATCGCCGTTCCGTGTAATCTGTTGCGCCAAGGGTGTAAACACGGCCTCGGCCTTGGGGTCGGGCGTCTCAATCTCCAGCCTACGCGGTGCATGGGAAAGAGCTTGTTTGAGGTCGCCGTCAAATATTTTTTGTCCCTGTGACAGGAGAACAATTTTATCACATAACCGCTCCGCATGTTCCATAACATGGGTCGAGAATACAATCGTGCGCCCGCGCCCGGCAATTTCGCGCACCATGTCTTCGAGCAGTTTTTGGTTGACCGGGTCAAGGCCTGAGAACGGTTCGTCGAGGATAAGGAACTCCGGGTCGTGGGCGATGGCGGCGATCAATTGAACTTTTTGTGCCATGCCTTTGGACAGGGTTTTTATCTTCTTGCGGGCCACATCCCCAAGCCCGTAACGCTCTAGCATGTCGTCTGCACGCTTGAGGGCGTTCTTGCGTTTCATACCGTTGAGGCAGGCAATATGGGCAATGCCGTCGCGGGCGGAAATTTTGGCATAAAGCCCGCGCTCTTCGGGCAAGAAACCAACCCTGCCAAATGCGCTCGGCCCTGGCGCTTGACCAAATAGTTTCACGGTGCCGCTATCAGGCGCAATCAAGCCGAGCGCCATGCGTAAAGTAGTGGTTTTGCCAGCACCATTGGGGCCGAGAAAGCCGACGATTTCACCTTTGGCGACTTCAAAGCTAACCCCGCGCACAGCAGGCTTGCCTGCGAAGGACTTGCGGACATCGTTGACGTTTAGAACGGGGAGGGTTGAATTTTCTAACATATTTAAGGGTTTCACACGGATTGGTTAAAAATTTGGGTGCAATGAATAGGGCGCATAATGACCCGCTAAATTCATATTTCCCGCACACTCTGCCCGTCCGTTCTCGCACAAATGGATCAGGTGTGACAACACACTCATGGCGGCGGCAGGATACAGGCGCTTGTCTATGTCGGTATAGATATGTGCGACAATATCCATCACGGCTTTGTGGCCAACTTCAAGCGCCTGAAATACTTGTTCTTCCCGGTCAAGCCTATGTTCGATATAGGCGCTTACAAATGGTTGCACATGGGTGATTGCAGGCCCGTGAGTTGGGCGAATAATGTCGTAGTTTTGCCGTTCGATTTTGCGCAAGGATGCTAGATAATCGCCCATATGCCCGCCCGGCGGAATAACCACAGACGTGGCCCAGCCCATAATATGATCGCCGGAAAACAAGGTGTTTTCTTGGCGCAGTGCAAAGCACATATGATTGGACGTATGGCCAGGCGTATGCACGGTTTCAAGTGTCCAATCCGCACCCGTAAACACATCCCCGTCCTTAAGCACAATGTCGGGCGCAAAGCCAAGGTCGTCGCCTGCGTCCAATTTTATACCCGCCCCGTTTGTAGTAGCTTCATCCCTAGGTGGGCAGCCATAGATTTGGCAATCATGTTTTTTTGCCAGAGGGGCGGCCATGGGGGAGTGATCCGCATGGTGGTGGGTGAGCAAGATATGGGTGAGGGTTTTTCCTGCAAGCGCTTGGTCAAGAGCCTTAGTGTGGGCAGGCGTAATCGGGCCGGGGTCAATGATAGCCACGTCCTTGGTGCCGACAATATATACTCCCGTGCCCGTATAGGTGAACGGCCCGGGATTATCCGCAGTTATGCGGCTGACGAGCCTGCTTTGCGGCTCGGCGATGCCGTATTCAAAATCATAGGTGTGAATAAATGGAATTTTAGTCATTTATAAGCCTTATCAACTGTTTGGTTAACATGGCAACGGCTTTGGATTTGTCGGCATTAGATAAAGCGATCGGCGGCCCCATATCGGTTTTATTGACATCAACCACGTAAATTTTCCCGTCCGATTTGTCGCGTAAGACATCCATGCCGCCAAAATCTAGCTTCATGGCGGTCGCGAATTCTTTAAGCTTGGCGCGCTCAGCATCTGACAGTAAATCTTCCGGCTTGCGCAAAATGACCCCAGAATTGATATTGGCAAACCGGCTCTCTAATGGGCGACGTTTGACGAAAACCAGCGCAATTTCACCGCCAATAATGGGACAGCGCATATCTTCGGCCCATTTGCCATCGACCGAATTATCAACCAATCGTTGGTAGACCAAGTCTGGGTTTGCGGTTTGGGCCTTGCTTAAGGGTGCGGTGGCCGTGTAGCCATCATGTGCGCCATTTTTTTCGGATTTAACAGCTATCTGGCCTTTATAAGTGAGCGGGTCAACGGCGAGAGCATAGCCAAATATTTGCTCAAATTTCTGGGCGACCCGTGATTTGGAAATATCATAACAGCCAAAGTTAAAGTGTTTCCCTAAGGTCTTCGCCGGGACAAGGGGCGGTTTTGGATTAGTTTCGTCCTCAAAATACAACACTGCGTCGGCTTTTGAGGTGTCGCTAATACGGTGCATATGTGCGCGGTAGGCCAATACCGATATGAGATACCAAGGCCGGGGCTGGACGGGCGAAAATGCGATTTTCAAGCGCTCACCACCTGCAAATACATGCCCGAGCCGCCGCGCTTTTTCGTATAAATAAAACGGAAACCAGGACAAAACCTCTTTGGCAACCTCCAGCCCAAGCGGCAATTCCGCCCCAGTGGCTTTGACAATAATTTTTTTGTCCTTGATTTCAAAGTCTTTGAGCCAAGACGGCATGCGTATACCAGTGCTACTCGACACGCCTAACGCGTAAGCCACGCACGGTGGTTTTGCCATTATTGAGCGAAAGCATAAAACTACCTACGGACTTAGGTTTAATAGTCGCCGTTAAATCGCCTTTTGGAACATAATTGAGGTGTCCGCCGACCTGTTTCCAGATTTGGCCGTTTTTTAGCGTTATCAACAATATGCGCCCGGATTTGCGAACTGATTTCACCTCTGCGGTCAGCGCATCCGCTTTATCGCTTTTTCCGCCGGGCAGCGATATTTTTGGCAGGCCTATTTTGGATAATGATGGCAGGTTAAATCCGAAAGCTTCTCGCTTTATTTTACGAGCCGCCTTGGCGTCAATAGCAACGATTTCTTGTTTTTCCTCAGCTGTGCGCAGTTTGGCAACCTTAGTGTCGTAACAAGCAAGTCTTTGTGTGGGTTCAGTTATGGAGGCGCACCCATATAATGTTGAGAGCGGACTATAAAGTTCACCATCTTCACCTTCGGCGGCATGGGTTTGCGCGCCAAACAATAATAGGCCAGCAAAGCTTAAAACAATAATATGTAATTTGGGCATAGATATACTCACAGTTAACTTTTCAAATGCAAACACTGCCGGGATGGGCATGTAATCCAATATTACAAGGCTGGCTCAATATTGCAAGGCTGACTAAAACACTTAAATGCTGACAGGCTTTAGGGGTGTGTATTTTTGCAACAGATGGCACAAATAATGCTTTCTATCGGGGAAAACCCGCCATTCATCACTTGAGTTAACTTTTTGTAATGGCTAAGAATGCAGTAAGTGCCACGGATTCCGTCTGTGGACGAACCGCGTTTTGAAGATTTTTTCAAAACGCTTAAATCAAAAGCCAGTTTGAAGGGGTTTTAAGTGAAAAAATTTACCAAAAGTCAGCTATTGCTGACAACATTATTGTCAGGAGCTGTGATCGGCTCAATGGCAATGCCAGCATTTGCTCAAGTTGTTGATGACGAAATCGTTGTGACAGGTTCACGTATCAAGAAGTCTGATTTTATATCAAATTCGCCTGTTGCTACTCTAGAGGCTGTTCAGTTCGAGAGATCTGGTATTATTAACACTGAAAACCTATTGAATGCTTTGCCGCAAACAGTACCTGGTTTAACGCGTACATCAAACAATCCGGGTAATGGCACGGCAACTGTTGACCTGCGTGGTCTTGGCTCTAACCGCACGCTTGTTCTTGTTAATGGTCGTCGCACCATGGTAAATGGTTCGGCTGGTGTTGTGGATATCAATACTATTTCGCCGTCAATGATACAGAATGTTGAAGTTCTTACAGGTGGTGCGTCATCTGTTTATGGTGCTGATGCTGTTGCTGGTGTTGTTAACTTCATCCTTAAAGACGATTTTGAGGGTATGGAGGCGAATTTAGGTTATAATATTACTGAAAAAGGCGATGCAGAAACTTTAAATGCCAGTTTAACCATGGGCGCTAATTTCGACGATGGTCGTGGGAATGTCACAGTTAATATGTCGTATACAGATCGTTCTGCCTTATTCCAAGGTGATCGTGATTTTTCATCTGTTGCTTTCTTTGATGATGGCAATGGTGGTTTAGAGCCTGGTGGTTCTTCGGGCGTGCCGGGCACATCAATATTTGCTGGCGGCTTGGGCACTTTTTCTCCAGATAGCTTTGGTGTCATCTTTGAACGGAATGGTTCTATTCGTCCATTCGTAACCTCAGGCCAAGTTAACGATTTCTATAATTACGCGCCTGTCAACTTTTTACAATTGCCGCAAGAGCGTTTTTCAATTGCAACAGCTGCCAATTATGAAATTAATGACCGTGCAGAAGTGTTTATGGAAGCTCGTTTTGCCAATAACACTGTGCCGCAAGAACTTGCGCCTACACCAGCTTTCATTGGCACAACTTGGACACTAGACGGAAACCCATTCATTACCCCAGAAGCACAGCAAATCTTGTCAGATGCTATTGGTTCTGGCGTAGACACGGACGGCGACGGCATTGATGATGAAGCAAGTGCGCTTCTTCGTCGTCGCCTTGTTGAGGTTGGTCCACGTTCCGGTACGGACAGACGTAATACTTTCCAACTTGTTGGTGGTGTTCGTGGTGCCCTTACTGACACTTGGGATTATGAAGCTTCATTCTCTGTTGGTCGGACACAAAACGCATCTAACCAAAGTGGTAATATTGATGTTCCGCGTTTCAACCAATCCTTGCTTTTGGCAACAGATGCGGCAGGCCAAGTTATTCTTGATGCAAATGGCAATCCGACCTGTGCAGATACGGGTACAAATGGCTCTACAGTTGGTTGTTCACCTCTGAATATCTTTGGTGCTGGTAATATATCGCAGGCCTCTGCTGACTTTATCAGAACAGCTGTTGCAACAACAGATGAGACTACACAAAACATAGCCCAGATCAACTTTACGGGTGATCTTGGTTCTTTGCGTATTACAGAAGATTCAATTGGTGTTGCTCTTGGTGTTGAATATATCGAGAATGCATTCGAGTTTAATCCTGACCAAGGTGTCGCGGCGAGTTCTATTCGCGGCTTTAATGGTGCGCCGCCTGTTGCTGGTGAATATGATGTATATTCTGCTTACGGCGAAATGGAAATACCGTTAGTTTCTGGTATGGCATTTGCTGAAAATATCACACTTGATCTTGCGGGACGTGTATCTAATTTTTCAACTGTTGGTACCAAGTATAATTACAAAGTTGGTGGTCAGTGGGCAATCAATGACCAAGTACGTTTGCGCGGTAACTATAACACTGCGGTACGTGCACCTAATATTGGTGAATTATTTGCGCCAATTGGTGAAAACTTCCCAGGTGCGGATGATCCATGTTCAGCAGTTGATGCTCCCGCTGGAGGTCTTACACCTGCGCAGGCAGCAATTTGTATAGCTACAGGTGTGCCGGCAAATGTAGTTGGTACAGCAGCTATTGATCCAGCTTCGGGTCAAATCCGCTCATTATCTGGTGGTAATCCTGATCTGGATGTTGAGGAAGCTCAAACAATTACATTTGGTGTTGTTTTAAACCCATCATTTATTGATGGTTTAAGCCTAAGTGTTGACTATTTTGATATTAATATAGATGGCTTCATCGCTCAATTCGGTGGTGGTACGAACAATATTCTAAGTACCTGCTATACTGGTGCGCTCGGTGGTGTTGGTTCACCATTTTGTAACGCGGTTAACCGTCGCGCAGATGGTACGATTGATTTCGTGTCTAACCGTTCTGCTAACGTTGCGGGCAACAAACTTCAAGGTATAGATATTGCAGCTAATTATGCATTTGATACAGCAGACATGTTTGGTATGGATCTTGGTCAAGTTTCACTTGGCTATAATGGTACATACAACATAAAAAATGAGTTTGAAGCTTTTGCTGGTGATACTTTGTTTGATTGTGCTGGCCTGTTTGGTAACAATTGCGGCGAGCCTGATCCAAGTTATCGTCACTTCGTTGCTGTTGATGTTGCAAAAGGTGCGTTGAATGCTAATGTTACGTGGCAAATGCTTGGTGGTGTTAAGGACGGGAATATTATCGATGATCCAACCAACCCTCAGTCAGTTGACAGTATTAGTGCATATCACTTGTTCAATACGTCTATGACATATGACTTCACAGACAGTTTGGCTTTGACATTTGGTATTCAGAACTTGTTTGATAAAACGCCCCCGGTGATTGGTGACAATGATGAACAGGCAAATACATACCCATCGTCCTATGATGTGTTTGGTCGGTCATTCTTTGCGAGTGCAAAGGTTCGCTTCTAAATCTAGCGAATACTTATGATTTAAGAACGGCGGGGATTTCCCCGCCGTTTTTTTGTGGGGCCGGCATCGCGGAGCGAGTTGTAAGAGCGACGGACTAGGAGCCAATAAAAGAAACGGCCACCATCATTTTTATCATAATTTTCCGACCCTGCGATTGATTGAAATTTGAAGAAATTAGAGTTGCGGCGTCCTGCTTTGGGGGAGGGTATGCAGGACGCCGCGTCTAAAGCGGAAAGCGGGTCGCTAATTCCAGTCCGAGGGGGTTCGGGAAGGGAAAATGCTAAGCCCATTATCAACGCTATAGACTATACTTAAGCAACCTTACGCTTACGGGAAGATTTCTGGTTGGTTAAATTTTTGTCATGAAGTGCGCCGATAGCAATCCTGCGAGGCTTCATCGCTTCGGGCAGTTCGCGGCGAAGTTCAATGCTTAACATGCCGTTGACCAAGTTTGCGCCAGTGACAATTACATGATCCGCAAGTTGAAAGCGCCGCTCAAATCCGCGCTCAGCAATGCCTCTGTGGAGATATTCAGGTGATGTGTCAGGGGTATTTTCATTGACTGCTCTGGTGCCGATAATCGTAAGTACGTTCTCGTGGGTTTCAATATCAATGTCCGTATCGCCAAAGCCAGCAACGGCAAGTTCAATCCGGTATTCATCGTCGTTAATCTGTGCGATATTATAGGGCGGGTAGCTGCCTGTTCCGCTTAGTTTGGCAGCATTATCGATCAAGCCGGCCATACGGTCAAAACCGATAAAAGAGCGGCTGAGGGGGGTGAAATCATAATTTAACATAGGAACATCCTTTCAAGCAATGTTTTGGTCAATGTAGTTTTAGCGCCAAGACCCGAAACCGGCATCTTGCCACTGCTAGTAAGGCAAATTATTCGCCTCGTGCCAAAATATAGGAAATGGATTTGGGGGTTCAAGGGGTGAGGAGAGTGCCGATTTTGAACGTTCACCAAATGTTGAACAGGTTTTCCTTGCTAAACATTGGAAAACCCGTAGTTTTCTAACGGAAATAATACTTTACCAAAACTTGGAGTCGATCATGAGAACACTGCATAAATATTTATTGCTGGGCGTAAGCGCAACATTATTACTGGGCGCGTGCGGCGCTAATAATAAGGCTGATGCTAGCAAAACAGAAACCGCAGTTGAACAGGCGGCTCCAGAAATATCAGCAATGGATGCGGCAATAGCCGGGACATGGCGAGCAGATGAAGCCAAGCGGGACGGGTTTCGCCACCCAAAACAAACTTTGGAGTTTTTCGGTCTGGCACCTGGCCAAGGCGTTATGGAGATTTCGCCCGGCGGTGGCTGGTACACCAATATAATTGCCCCCTATATCAAGCAGGCTGGCGGTAGCTATAATGCAGCCATATTTGAAGCGGCAATGGGCGAGCGCCATGTGGCAGCCAATGAGCGTTTTGCCAAAAAGTTTGAAGATACTGAAATGTTTGGTGACATAAGCATGGTCGAATTTGGCCCGACATCCGGAGCTTTAGCCGATGGTAATATTGATTTGATCGTGTCATTTCGCAATACCCATAGCTGGATGGGCGGCGGCTATGCAGAAAAGGCATTTGCAGATTTCTATACGGCACTTAAGCCCGGCGGCGTGTTGGGAATAGTCTCGCACCGCCTACCAGAATCAGCCGAACAAAACCCAAAAGCACCCACGGGCTATGTGCAAGTTAGTTATGTTAAAGACCTAGCTAAACAGGCCGGGTTTGAATTTGTCGCCGCTAGCGAGGTCAATGCCAATCCAAAAGATACAGCAGACCACCCCTATGGAGTGTGGACATTGCCTCCATCAGGTCGCAAGCCAAAAGAGGGTGAGGAGGTGCCTGAGGGTTTTAACGCTGCCAAATATTTAGCGATTGGCGAATCTGATCGGTTTACATTGAAATTCCGCAAGCCAAAATAAAACAGAACAGGGTATCTCTGTATAATTACACTGGATTTATTGTCAGTCCTTTCTATATAAGGACTATACGCAATTAAGTGCATAACAACATTAACATAACCGGAGACAAAGATGACTAACGAAGATATTATCGCAAAAATGAAAGAAGCTGTCGCTAAATCAGGTGGCCTAGACAAATCCGTAAAATTCGATTTTGGCGATGACGGCGTTATTCACGCCTCTGGCACAGAAGTAACGGGTAATGACGACGACGCAGATTGCACAATCAGCGTCACCAAAGATGATTTTATCGCTCTGGCTTCGGGCAATCTTGACCCAATGATGGCCTTTATGTCTGGCAAATTGAAAGTGGCTGGCGATATGTCTGTTGCTATGGGCTTACAAAAAATCTTCAGCTCTATGTAGTTAACCCAATCGGGTTTACGGGGGTAAAATGGATATAGAGATAACACCGGGTGAAGTCATCCGCCTAGAGGGCGTAGACTTACCGCCCGGTGCAAGGTTTCATTATGTCAAGCACGGCGATGTAAAACTACGCGTGATGCTAGCCGAGCCAAAACGCGAGCATCCGCGCGGTAGCATTATTTTCCAACCGGGTCGCACGGAATTTATCGAAAAATTTTTCGAAACCATAGAAGACCTAACAGATCGCGGCTTTGTCGTGATCATTCTGGATCCGCGCGGACAGGGGCTTTCATCAAGGTTGCTTGATGATACTTTGAAGGGCTGGGTGCGGTCATTTGATGATTACTGTGATGATTTGGCCTTTATAGCCCGGGTGTTCAAAAACGACTTGCCGCGCCCGCATATTGTTATGGGACACTCCATGGGCGGCACCGTTGCTTTGCAAACGGTACTCAGTGGGCGGCTTAATCCAGCGGCCGGCGTGTTCACTGCGCCGATGCTGGAACTTCAAGATATGAGTACGCCGTTCATGTCAGAAATCATCCGGTTTTTATCTTGGATTGGTCTGAAATATAATCATTTGCCGTTCCAAGTCACACGTAACGGCCAACCTCCGGCGTTTCGCACCAACAAACTCACCAATGATCCAAACCGTTATCAGCTGTGGGCAACATATTTCGAAAATCACAAACGCTTGCGCGTTGGCCCGCCAACATTTGGGTGGATTTCCGAAGCAATGAAAGCCATGAAATTTGTACGAGACAACGCCGAGCATTTAAAACTGCCAGCGCTGATAACGGCCTGTGGGGCCGATGCGATAGTTACGCCGTCGTCCATTGAAGAATTTGCAAAAAAAGCAGGGGCAAAATTCATCAATTTTCCTGGCTGCCTGCACGAAATACTTTTAGAAAAAGACGAATTCCGCGATCAGTTTTGGGCGGCATTTGACGCGTTTTTAGAAGAAAACGGGCTTTAGGCTAGCCTCGGCGTAATTCGACCAATTCGTAATGGGTTTGCATATATCCGGCGACGCCTGCGCGCAGGAATAGGTATGCGTCGTCCGCCGTACACCAAAGATTATAGGGAGGGTGTTCTTCGGGCAGATTGCCAGCCGTATCAACCAGTTGAAAATGCCGGGCATCGAATGTGCCTGCGGCAACTGTGATACGTTCTTTGCCCACATAGCGAATGCCGAATCCGGTTTGGAATATTTCGGGGCCAGTGGCGCCTCGGTGGTCGGGCGAGCTTAGCATCAGATTATCAAAAAACTGTTTGCCGGGGCCTTGGGAGAGATCGTAAAGTTTCATCAACAAGGCGTCCCCAACAATCGGGTGAGCTTGAAACCATTTGACGGGTGCTGGGACTTTGATGTCTTGGTGGATACGCCCCGCGCTGGCATTGTGGCTCTCGCAAATCACATTCTCATCACCGAATTGGAACCAGCCCGAACCTTCATATTTGTCCCCAACCGAAATGCGTACCGAGCAATCAATGGGCCGCGAGTTTTTATCCATAGCCAGCACCACATCACGCACAACATTCGGCGCATCATCAATTTCGCAGTGGGCGTGCATGACGATATTTTCGTCCGCTTGCGTGGTCAGCGAAAACCATTCGCGCCCGCGTTCTGCGTCCATGCGTTCGGGTTTTTTGCTGGTATACAGGATTTTCCCGTGGATGGTTTTGTGGGTCATGGGTTTAGTCCTTTAAGGTGGTCGGTGATGTTATGCACCGAAACCACGTCTGCATATTTTGCGTGCAAGTCGAACAAATTTGTTTGGTGGGCATCGGGATTACGGTCACCGCAGGTCTCGCGCGGGATAAAGACTTTATAGTCATGCTGCAAACCGTCCAGCGCCGTTGCTCGTACACAGCCCGAAGTGGTCAGGCCGGTTATCACCAAGCTGTCGGTGCGGGCTTCCAAAAGCTGCGTTTTGAGATTGGTTTTGAAAAACCCGCTGGCCCAGTGTTTTTCGATAATCGGTTCGCTTGGGCGGCGGCGTAATGTAGAGTTGATTTTCACCCATTCACTGCCCGGTGTCAGTACGTCCAGCGCAGGTAAGCGGTCGCGAAACACACGGGCTTGGTCAAGGGCGCGGTAAATGACCGTGGTAAAAAATATCGGTAAATGTGCGGCGCGAAATGCGGTTAGCAAATCTATATTGGCGGCGACAACATCAGGATAATCACCGCCGAGCGGGCAGGCCGGGTCGGTAAAGCCGTTTGTCATATCAACGATTATGAGCGCTGGGCGATTGCCTATGGTGTGAGATATTCTTGCGAGGTCGCTCATGCAATATCCTGCACCAGTTCAATCATTTCGCCTGCAATGCCGCGCAAAACCATTGAGCGCTTTGTCCCGGTCGGGCAGTCTTTAACTGCGCCGTTATTGGGTAAAACATGAGCAGAGAATGTCACCATCATAATGCCCGAGGCTGGACGGTTTCTAGGCGGTTTCGCCGCATCTACCTGATCTATTTCTATCAGAGAATTGTCTTTAAATTGCAAGGTCGCAACGGGATGATTGCGGTCTATAGCATAACCATAAGCCTGATTGATAACGGTGATTTTGGTGTCGAAATTAAGCCCGCCATTGCCCGACAAATTTTCGTAAAACGCCAGCGCCTCTTTGCGGTTATGGGTACACAGAACCGGGATAAAAACCTTATCGACGGCGCACCGGGCAATGGGCAGTTTAAACGGGGGGACTTCGCCTTTTATCTGGGTCAAATACAGGATTTCCCCAGCAGGGCCGCGCACTTGTACGGCGCGAATTTGGTCGCTGAGGGATAGATCGGCCACTGGGCGCAAAATCTCGAAAGGCGAGTTTGTGAGAGAGGTGGCGATTGCGTCCACATCTTTCACCACGATTTCCAGTGCCATCCAGCCCGTATGCTTAAGCGTGTCAACTTCCTCGCAATTCGGGTCTTCAACAATGCGCAAGAACGGCTCGTTCAGCGCATTGACCAACATAACATAGGTGCATCCAGTGAGGTGGGGATGCCCCCAAAATGCGGCCTGGGCTTCGGAGATTTTTGCGCGGCGTTGTACACAGGCGTGAAGGAAGTTTTCGTATGCGCTAACACAAGCCGCAAGGTCACGGGTTAACAATGTACCCATTATGATAGGGCCGAACTTTGGGGTGGAACTCATTTTCCCCTCTCCCCGTTTACGGGGGAGGTGCTGGAGCGAAACAGAGGCGGAGGGGAGAACACCAAATGCAGAAACTGGAGGGTGGCGCCCCCCCGTCCGAGCGCAAGAGCGCCCACCTCCCCCGTAAACGGGGGAGGTAAATGTTTAATACTCGTCGTCGTCATGGGTGTGATCTGCACCTGAGTGGTCATGGCCGTGGGCTATGCCGTTCTCGTGGGCGAATTTATGAGCCGCCGCAATAGCGTCCTTGTCGTGCAAATGGTCCATTTCGTGGAACGTACAAGTTTGGTCAGCCAGCATTTTGGTTTGCGGATGATCAACATATTCCGGGTTCTCGAAATCGTCTGGCGCGGGTGCCGCGCCCACATGTTCGGCTTGACCATGAGGATGGTTGTGACCGCCTTGCATATGCACCCATTTGTAAAGTTGCGGGCGTTGGCGGTACAAAAACGCTGCGGCGCGGGATTTGTTTTCGTCCGGGTTGCTCCACGGATTAAAGTGGAAGTAATTATGCAGCTTGCTGTCGGTGCGCCCGAGCGCAATACAGCCAAGCTTGGAGCGAAATGCGCCGTGATTGATGTAAGACGGGCGCCAGAAATATCCGCCCGTGGGTAGGTCGCCAAATTGCATCATCCAGCTCTCCCCCCAAATATGATAGCTTTCCTCGGCGCAATCATGATAGCTGATATTATCTTGGATAAATTCTGGTGACATAGTGTAGAGAAATGTCATGGCTTCGGTCAGTGGGTCAAACCGAAGGAGTTTCAAGAACACTCCTGTGGCCACGGACGGGGACACGATAGAACCGCCAGCCCACGGCATATCCTCATAGGAATTAACCGATACAAATCCTTCCTTAAGCGCCAATTTATGATTGGCATCACTTTCCTCAAAGCTAGGCTCGCTATCATTATACATCATGATCAATTCGCAACCCTTTGGTGCACTCATGGCTTCCAGCGCCATGCCTGCTGGCAGGAAGATGTAATGACCCTCGCGGCATATTTCCTCGCCGACATTTAATTCGCCCGTTAGGACAAATATTTCCAGATCGGAATAGCAAAGTCCTGGTGGACGTTTGAAACCGTCCCGCATCCGTACTTTGAGCGAGCAAGCGCCGTTATCAACGTCTAGGGATAATGTTTTATAATCCGCGCCAACAAAGCCGGGGATTTTAAATTTCTTGTAGCCTTCGTTCAGCTCTACAAATGGTTCTATATGTGGTCGTGCCATGTTTTTCTCCTATTACCAAATTACGCGGGTTGCATCGGGACGTGCCGGTTTTTCAGGCATTTCTTCGTCGGGGATTTTGCGTTTTGTATCGCCAGTAACATGAAAGCCACGGGTCTGAATATTGTGCAAAAACTCTTCGATCCATGTGGCGCGCTCATCAGCAATCCCGTCAAGCTCGTCGACGATGGCCTTATAGCGCACTTCTTGCGCGGCGGTTTCTTCTTCCATCCACGCCTTGGCCTCTTTGGTCATGGGTGGTTTTTCGTCTTGTACATGTTTGGTCATGTGTCTCCCTTTACGTTGCTTCTTTGGTTATATTTGCGTCCAGCATGGCGCGGATTTCGGCACCGGAATAGCCTATATCTTGCAGAATTTCTGTGCTGTGTTCACCTAGCCTTGGTGGCAGTGTCCGCACACTGGCCGGAGTTTTGGAAAAATTAATCGGTGGGCTGGCCATGCGTAATTGACCCTCTGTCGGGTGGTCATGAATTTGCCAGAACCCGCTGGCGGTCAAATGCGGGTCGTCCTTAACTTCGTCCAAGCGGTTCATCACCATATGGGGCACATTGGTCGGGCCAAAAATTTCCAGCCACTCGGCGGTGGTTTTCCGCGCAATCGCTTGGCCAATAACATCACATGTGGCGACGATGTTTTTTGTCCGAGCTTGCATGTTGATAAAGCGTTCGTCGTCGGCCAGATGCGGGACTTCCGCCACTTGGCAAAATGTACCCCAATGATTGTTCCAATAGGGCAGTACGGCCAAAAAACCGTCTTTGGTTGGGTAGGGTTTACGGGTTTCAGCCAATAGGCGGGAATAGCCCGCAGTACCCAGCGGTGGCTCAAATGTTTGCCCCCAGAGATGCTCGACCATATTAAAGGCGACCATGCTTTCAAACATCGGCACTTCGATCTCTTGCCCCTCGCCCGTGCGTTCGCGGTGAAACAAAGCGGCAAGCACGGCCTGCACAACATTGCCGCCGGTGGTTTTATCGGCGACAATCGTCGGGAGGTAGCGCGGCTCCTCGTGTCCCAAAGGCGCGTTGGCCATGCCCATTAAATCCGCCATGCCGGACGCCGCTTGGATACTGTCGTCCAGCGCCCCCATATCGCCGTAAGGGCCTTTTTTGGAATAGCCGTAAGTGGCGCAGTAAATTACGTTTTCATTGGTGGCTTTGAGCGTATCGTAATCCAGCCGTAATTTAATCATAGCAGACGGCCTGAAATTATGGACAATAACATCTGCCCGCTCGCATAATTTAAGCGCCGCTTCATGACCTTTTGGGTCTTTCAAATTCAGCACAATAGATTTTTTGTTGCGGTTACAGGTCAAGTAAAGCGCCGCCATATCGGCATTGGTTTTATAAGGCCCAAGCCTGCGGTTAGTATCCCCGTAAGGCGGCTCGACCTTAATCACATCCGCCCCCATATCGCCGAGTATCTGGCAGGCCAGCGGGCCAAGAACAACCGAGGTAAATTCGACCACGGTGATACCGTCAAGAGGGCCTTTGAGAGCATTGTCCATTATGTCTCCAACCCGTAAAGTTTCAGCACATTATCGCGCATGAATTTTTTACGCACGTTTGGTTTAAGCTCCAGCGCGTCAATTTCGTCCACCGTGCGGCCAAACCGTAACACTGGGAAATCTGTGCCGAAAATGACTTTGTCCTGGCCGTAGGAATTTATGTATTGGCGCACGGCTTCCGGCCAGTATTTCGGTGAATGGGCGTCTGTAGCTATATAGACATTTTCGTGTTTCCACGACATGGCGATCATTTCCCGCTCCCACGGAATACCCACATGGGTGCCGATGAGCTTCAGTTCTGGGAGGTCGCAGGCAATATCGTCCAGCGTAATTGGGCGACCTACTGAACGGGTGCGGTGCTGGGGTGAGTAAATCAGGCTTTGGCCAACTTGCATTTGTATGGGAATATCCAGCTCGATACATTTGGCATAGAACGGATAATATTTGGCGTGGTTCGGCGCGAGGTCGTACCAGTGGGGATAAAGATGCGCGCCGATAAACCCAAGATTTTTAACCGCGTGTTCCAATTGGCGCACCCCGTCCATGCCCATATAAGGATCAATCCCGACCAGTCCTTTGAAGCGTTTTGGATATTTGGTGCACGCATCCGCCACGACTTCCAACGGCATATGATAACAGCCCGGCAAACCAACACGCCCTGCTTTGGCGGCGACAAGAAAACCCATTTCGATACCCGCCGCGTCCATATCAGCCAGCATTTTTTCCAGCGATATACCGCCAGAGCCGTGCTTGCCTTTGACTTTGCCAACAAAAAATTCATCGGTCCAGCCGGGGCGGTGAGACAGGGCTTCTTGCGTCCAGATATTGACCACGGCATCTATGATTTTATAATCGCTCATATTTATCCTATCACACCGAGTTTTTTCAACGCTTCAATATCCACACTAGCATAGCCGAGGGATTGCAAAACCCTATCTGTATCGGCGCCCGGCGCGGATAAATCCGAACCAGCGCCCAGCCTGTGGCCATCCATTTCGATGGGCAATGCGGGCAGTTTGGCGGCATTGCCATTCGGCAGGGTTACGTCTACCAACCCACCGCCTGCATTTAAATGCTTGTCGTCAAATAAATCAGACGGCTTGGCAACGGGTGCGAACGGCAGGCCGATATGTTCTAGTTTTTCCATCAATTCAGATTTGTCGTAAGATTTGAACATGGCGGCTACTGCCGGAATGAGGTTATCCTTATTGGCCACTCGGTCATTATTGGTTTTATAATCTAGGTCGTTCTTCAAATCCGCAAGACCGAATGCGTCACAAAATGTGTGCCACTGAGCATCGCTAACAATACCAACAAAAATCTGGTCGTCGTCCTTGGTGTCGAAAATCTGGTATATGGCCCAAGCCGAAGTGCGCACGGGCATGGGCTGTGCGGCACTGCCCGTAACCGATTGCTGCGCCATATGTTGGCCGACCAGATAGGCTGTGGTTTCGTAGAGGGCGGCCGTAACTTTTTGGCCTTCTCCCGTGGTGTGGCGTTGCTGCAAAGCGGCGAGGATAGCTATGGCCCCGAACATACCGCCCGTTATATCTATGACACTGGCACCCGCCCGAAGTGGACGCCCCGGCGGCCCGGTCATATAAGCCAGCCCGCCCATCATTTGTGTGACTTCGTCCAGAGCCGTGCGGTGTTCGTAGGGGCCGGACAAGAAGCCTTTTTCGGAAGCATAGATTAAGCGCGGATTGTGGGTGTGCATATCCGCGTAGCCAAAGCCCAATTTATCCATAGCACCGGGGCGAAAATTTTCGACCAAAACGTCTGCGTCTTTGAGCAGGCTTAGAGCGACGTTTTTGCCAACTTCCGATTTTAGATTGAGACATAGGCTTTTCTTGCCCCGGTTAAACATGGGAAAGTATCCTGCGCCGGATCCTGTCAGCGTGCGGGTTTTGTCGCCGCCTATGGGTTCGATACGAATGATGTCCGCGCCCAAATCAGCAAGGATAGCACCGACGGCTGGCCCCATGACCATATGGGTAAATTCGATGACGGTGATGCCGTCAAGAGGGAGGTTATGCGGAAGGGTCATTGCTGTGCTCTCCATTCATGAGCAATTTCCGCACCCGCCGCATTCCATACCCATCCGGTTTCCATCAGGATTTCCAGCGTGTCATATAAGGTTTTGATGCGCCAAGCCTGCCCTATAACATAGGGCGTTAGAGAGATGTGCAATATCCGACCGCCGTAGGTTTTGCTCTCACGGTGCAGGCAATCAAAGGCGGTCAGGATTTGGTTTTTCCATGTGGTTTCGTCTTGCCCAAGATTGACCAAAAGCTGTCTGTCTTCAAGCTCCATAGTGTGGGGCATAGCAATAAGTTTTTTCTCACTTCCTATACTGTAAGGCATATCGTCATTGACCCAGTCGCACACATAGTCTGCGCCTTGTTCCGCCAACAGTTCCAATGTATTTTCACTTTCACTGCGGGCAGGGGATAGCCATCCCGTCACATCTTGCCCGGTGGCTTTGCGCAAGCCATTTAGTGCATTTTTTATCTGCTTGCGTTCGGTGTCTTTATCTATGCCGCCGTAATGCAGCGCATTCATATCCGTGCCGTGGCCGATAAATTCATGGCCGCGCTTCGCGATCTCGTTGATTAAGAATGGATAGCGATTGGCCAATGCCGTATTGGTCGGGAAGCTTGCTTTGATGCCTAATTTATCAAACACTTTCAAAATACGAAAAATACCAACCCTATTGCCATATTCCCGCGCCGTATAGGTACGGTAGTCTGGGTAAGGCGTGACCATATTCCCTTGCGCTTTGAACGGTGCTTCGGTGCTTGAAGTTAGCGGAAAATACTCCAGCGCAACTGTCACCCAAAGCGCTACATTCTTCCGCCCCGGCCAAACAATGGGCTTCCGCTCAAACATATTGCTATAGGGATACAGATCATGATCCATGCCCTTTTTGCGTTTGGGATATTTAAGGTAGGATTTGGGTAGGGTCATGTGTATACCCCATCAACATCCCATCCCCTCACCCGCTGTCGCGCGCCTCTCCCTATGGGAGAGGCTAAGGTTGCCCAACCTACACAGTGTCTATGCAGATAGGATGGAAGATTTGGCAACGTCTCCTCTCCCATGGGGAGAGGAACAAGGTGAGGGGGTACGATGTTAAATGTAGACATAATCCTTTATCCTCCCACCCTATTCACCTGCTTAATATGCTTCTTCGCATCCGCGTAACATTCCTTGCGGTAAAACTCGGCGATTTCCACCGCCGTTGTCACCCAAACCTCGTCTTTGTGGCTTGTGATATAGTCCAGAACTTCGGCAAATGGGCCGATGCGGTGGGCGCGGCCTATCAGGTAAGCATGGAGCGGAATACACATCACCGTGCCGCTGGTTTCCCCTTCGCGCAAAAGCTGATCAAAATGCCGTTTGAGCAAATCGGCATATTGCCCGGCGCTTTGTCCGTATACATTAAAGGCATAATGGTCATTGACCTCTAATGAATAAGGCATGGAGATAAGCTTGGATTTTTTCTTGGTGTGTAGTGGTTGGGGCTGGTCGTCTTGGAACAGATCGCACGAATACCAGATATTGTTCTCTGCCAAAAGTTCAACCGTATGCTCCGAATGGGTTAAAGCCGGGGCGAGATAGCCGCGCACTCTTTGCCCTGTTGTCTTTTTAACCGTCTTGATACTGTCCTTAATCATAGCGTCTTCTTGGGCGCGGGACATGCCGTAAGTGTAGCGTGTGTTGTAAATACCGTGAGAGAAAAACTCCCAACCCCGCGCGTTACAAGCTTCGATAATTTCGGGGTGGTGCTGGCAAACGGCGGTGGACAGAGACACAGAACCGCGCACCGCGTATTTGTCCATCAACTCCATCAACCGCCAATGACCCACCCGATTACCATGGTCGCGGTAAGAGTAGGGCACAATGTCGGGCGTCGGGCGCGGCCAAGGTGTTCGTTTGGGATTGGGCGGCGGGTCAAGTTCGTAAAACTCGATATTGGGCGCCACCCAAAATGCCAATTTCTTACCCCCCGGCCAAATAATTTTCGGACGGTTCACATAAGGCCAATAATCATAAAGCTTGGGATCAGCTTTCATAAGCGCTCAACCAGTCTATAACTTCCGCCACCTTGACCACGTCTGCATATTTAATCTGCAAATCTGTTAAATTGGCAAAGTGGTAGCTTTCATGTTTGTCGGCGACACATTCAATCGGCACAATCGTGCGGTAACCGCGCGATAGACTATCCACCGCAGTTGCCCGCACACAGCCGGATGTGGAGCCGCCCGTGACGATAACCGTGTCGACTTTGTGCCAAGTTAAGAACGAATGTAAGGGCGTCTCGAAAAATGCGCTCGGCATGCGTTTGGTGTAAACCGCGTCTACCGCGCGGTCGATTTCGATACGGTCATCAAATGCGTGGCGCTCTGAACGGTATTTGATATTTTGCAAACTGTCGGGCGTGTCGGTGCGCGTGCCCCAAATTCCCGCATCCGCCGCGTTTTCCATATAGGCTACATGTGTCCAGACGACTGGTAAATTTTTCTTCCGTGCCAATTTGGAAATTTGGTCGATATAATCCATTTGTTTTGGGTCGGTGATATAGGCGGTATTGGGAAATAAATCCGGGCGGGTATAGCCCTTTTGTGGGTCAACATTGACAATGGCCAGCTTGTCGCCAAAGCCGAATTTGGCGCGCTTTGTGTTGGCATGAACACGCTCGAAAATTTCCCGTGCCGTTTCGTTGGAAATCTCCATAGTCGGCTTTGTTGGTGTCATTCTATTTTTGCTCCCTGTCAGGGTAAAAGTTATAGTGATATATCTTTTGAGTCAATTAAAACGGCTTCACCGAGCCAAAAAATGCAACAGTGGCAATCCCGACCCAGTATATATAGGCGACGGTGCGGGCGAGGCGAATGGACTTGGCCAATTTGGCTTCGGCTGCATCATTGGGGCCTGCGGCGAGAATTTGAAACAATTGTGGCCATTCATGCATGACATAACGCAGGATAACACCAATGATTAACAGCATGCCAAAGGTCATAACCTTGGCGCTATACCATTTTTGCCCCTCGCCAGCTTCGAACGGGCCGTAGCCGAGCAAGGACGATAGGCCGATAATCGTGAGGGTCGGAATGAGAATATACCGGCTCCAATCTTCAATAAGCCGCAAGCGCGCCCCAAGCGGGGTGCCGCGTTTGAAATAGGCACCATAGGTAATTGCGAACAGGATAAAATACAAAACCCACATGACCATAAGCCAGATTGGGTCTACGGACACAATCCCGTAAATATAACCCATATGTAAGCCAAGGGGCAGCAGGGAAATAATTCCGGTACGCGCCAAAATATCTATGCGAAACGCCGTATCCATATGGCGCATACGCTCGGCGAAGGGGAGCGTGGGGTCAGTGACTTTATAGGCAGTTTGAAACACGCCCCATTCTCCGCCCAGCCAATATACCATAGCCAAAATATGTAACCAGCGTAAAATAGGCACCGCATTCTCAGCCATAAATTCCATGATGTTCTCCCGCTATTTCCCAGAGTATAGCAGGTGTCGCCCACAACACTTTGATTTTTATCAAGTGGAGGGGGAATTGAGAAAGGGCACCCATCCTCACCCCACTTGTGGGGGAGGTGCCCCCTCTTAGGGGCGGAGGGGGAAGCAAGTTTCAGCACCCACCGGACAATATGTTAGGTTAAATTGGCTAGATATAATGGTACTCATCAGATGCTGTGTCGGGCGATAGTTGCTTCCCCCTCCGCCTACGCTTCGCTCCGGCACCTCCCCCGTAAACGGGGTGAGGATGAAGTTAGGTTTGCTTCAAAGCCCGAACCTGCCGCACAGCTCTACGAATTATTGTCATGATTGTGCCTATGGCGATTATGAGCAAGGTGATGAACAGGGCTTTGCCTTGCCAGTTCCAGAGGTGCTCGAAACAGGTGATGAGCGCGCCGAGGCAGAGAAAGGCCATGCGGTGTTGCTTGGCCATGGGGCCGATGAAATCTGCATCCAATCCTACGGCGTGGCCCAGTTCGCGCACATAGGCGGCCATGACGGCAAGTCCGCCGACCGCCCAGCCAAGCTCCGGGTATCCGGCGGCATAACCTGCGCCTGCGAATATGGCCAAGTCAGAGACACGGTCTGGAAACTCGTTCCAAAACGGGCCGTCCTTGGCACCTTTGCCGCCCTCGACTGCGACCATGCCATCAAACAGGTTGCATAAAAGCCGCATTTGTATTGTGAGTATTGCGCCGACGAGAAGCCCCGCTTGCGCCCAAACACTGCGTTCACCGAATTGGTCGGCGCTCAAGAAAAACAACCCCGCCGCCAGAACCCCAAACACCATGCTGGCAAAGGATATTTGGTTGGGTGTGATACCCGTACTCGCTAGCCAGCGGGCGATTTTATCGGCCCATCCGGTATTGCGGGCTGCGATGGGTCGGCGGCTATCGGGTTCATTCATGATTGTCTCTTTCAGTTCGCCATAAATTATAGGCGTATAAACATGCATAGCTAAAGGCAACGCTAAAGGGCAAGACAATGGTGGCCGCAAGCTCTGGTGTGCCTGCCGCCCTATGTGCGCTGATTAAGACCAGCAGAGAAATACTACAGACGATGAGTGGCGGCAAAACCAGCGCAGATTTTATCTTGCCGCCCGCAAAAAATAATCGCGACAAAGCCTCCAGTGCTTTTTTCATCACCAGCGTTATTGCTCCTGACAAAGTGCCTTGCACCAAGCCAGCGATTAGTGGTTCCGGCATGGGGTGGGCGCGGTTGGCAAATACCGCCCAACTGCCCATGGCGAGGAAGGCAAAGCCCACATGCACAAATGTGCTATTCATCACGGTTTTAAATAAACTTGTTTCGCTCATGATTTAATGCTCTAGGATAATACTTATGAATTGGCTAATGAATTATCTGGCGGACATACCCGGGCCCTTGCAAATTGGCTTTGGGGGATTGTTTGCCCTGTTGGTCATGGGCAGTATTTTGGCTGTGGCCCTGCCCAAATTTAAACCCGGAAAGTGGGACGACCTTAAGCCCCGCATGCAGTCTTGGTGGGTGATGTGCGGCCTTCTTATCGGGGCGTTACTGCTCGGCTGGCAGGCGTTCACCGTTCTGTTCACCTATATCAGCTATATCGCCCTCAAGGAATATCTGACCCTGGCCCCGACCCGCAAAGAGGACAGGGGCGTTGTGCTATTTGCTTATCTTATGGTTTTGGTCAGTTATGGTGCCATATGGATCAATAATTACATGTTTTTCCTCGTGACCATTCCTGTTTATGTATTCCTCGCCAGCGCCGTGATGATGGCCTTGACCAAACGCACGGACGGTTATCTCGCCACGATCGGGATTTTGCAATGGGGACTTATTGTCTGTGTGTTTAACCTTGGCCATGTGGCCTTTCTCATGCGCACACCTGCCGCCGAAGTGCCTATGGCGGGGGCGGCGGGTCTGGTGTTTTTCCTGATATTCGTGACCCAGTTTAACGACATGGCCCAATATATGTGGGGCAAAATTTTCGGGCGGCATAAAATCAGCCCCAATATCAGTCCCAACAAAACCTGGGAGGGTGCCATAGGCGGCTTTGTCACAACGGGCATTTTGTTCGTGGTGTTGGCACCCTATTTCACACCGCTGACATTTTGGCCAAGTGTTTGGATTGGTGCGACTTTGCCCGTAATTGGTTTTTTTGGCGACATCACTATGTCGGCCATCAAGCGGGATTTGGGCGTCAAAGATACCAGCTTGCTGATCCCCGGACACGGCGGTGCGCTGGATAGGCTCGATAGTTTAATGTTCACCGCGCCGTGGTATTTCCACATGCTGGCTTATTTCGCGCTAGATAGGTTTTAGGAGCGGTTTTAGAAATGAAAAAATATTTCAGGCAAGCCATACAGATTTTCATCGCCCGCCCGGTGGCGCATTTGCTCATTGGGCTGGATATAATCGGCAAGGAACACTTACCGACCAAAGGCCCGGCTATCGTCGCCGCCAACCATAACAGCCATATTGATACCTTGATTTTACTATCGCTATTTTCGTCGCGGATTTTGCCAAATGTACGCCCCGTAGGTGCGGCAGATCATTTCTTGCGCACCAGAACCCTAAGCTGGGTTTCGCGGTATATCATCGGCATGATCCCTATACACCGCAAAAATGCAGGCTCCGGCGAAGACCTATTAGCGGACTGTAAAACGGCCATGGCGGACGGCAAAATACTGGTCATATTCCCCGAAGGCACACGGGGCGAAGCCGAAGAAATGGAAGATTTCAAAACCGGAGTAGCTCGTCTCGCCGAACAATTCCCGGACGCACCCGTCACCCCAGTCTACATTCAAGGCGCAGGCCGCGTCATGCCGCGCGGCTCAAAACTCCTCGTCCCGTTCAACTGCACCGCCGTAATCGGCAAGCCAATCAGATGGAGTGATGAGGGCGCAGGAGAAAAATACAACTTCATGAAAAACCTAAAAACCACAATAAAAGACCTAAGCCAAGACGCCCCGCCTATGAAGTGGGATTAAGGGTGTAGTGGGATTAGGGTTGTGAGATTAGGGGTGGCGGGAATATAGAATCTCCTCTTAACATTCATCGAACTACGGGCTAGGCTTAACGCCAATCTGGGAGATTATTATGGATAGAGCTACGCGGGTTAGTCTTTTGTTTATGGCGTTTGTTTTGGGGGCTTGGGTTCTTTATTGGATGCGGGATATTTTGGCTCCCTTTGCGCTGGCGGTTTTCTTTTGGCTAATCATTGATGCATTTGCTAAATGGCTGAATGCCAAGATAAGCTTCCTGCCTTATATGGCGACGCTCGGCATTGCGTTTTTTGTGGTGATTGCCAGCATGGTCGGCATTGGTTTGATCATTGCCGGTACGGCCTTTGATGTGGCCGCCAATGCCAATGATTATGAACACCGGCTTAGCGAAATTGTTAACCCGGTCATAGAGCGGTTCGGAGATGGTAGTTGGGACGGGCTGAACGAGCGTTTTGGTATTTCCTCGCGGGTCGAGGCTTTACTGGGCGGGTTTGCCCGTTCCGTGCAGGGCGTCATGTCGAGCTTTGTGTTTATCGCGCTTTATGTGGTGTTTTTGTTTGCGGCACAAAATTCGTTCGGTAAGAAAATGCACGATCTTTGGCCGGACCCCGAAAAGCGCGAGCAGGCGGCGCGGGTCGGGGAGCGCATCCGTGTTAGCATCGAGAAATATCTCGGTATTCAGACCTTGATGAGCATTGTTATGACCGTGCTTAGTTTTGCGGTGATGAAAATGTTTGGGCTTGATAATGCTTTGTTTTGGGCCTTGGTGATTTTTATCTTGAATTATATTCCGGTGGTTGGCTCTGTTCTTGCGGGGATATTACCTGCCATGTTTGCGCTTGTGCAATTTGATACCCTGCTGCCCGTAGGCATTATGGCGGGGCTTCTGTTCTTTGTGCAGTTCATTATTTCCAACACCGTGCAGCCCAAAATGATGGGCGATAGTATGAATTTATCGGCGCTGGTCGTGATATTATCCCTCGTGCTATGGCAGGCCATGTGGGGCGGGGTCGGGGCGTTTCTCTCTGCGCCGCTTACGGTGATTTTAATGATTATTTTGGCGCAGTTCTCAACCACGCGCTGGATAGCGGTGATGCTATCGGCGGACGGAGACCCGGATGTGAAAGAGAAACAGGTCGCGCCTTCAATGTAAGTAATTAACCCGCCAGTTCTTTTTGCATCTGACTTTGGTATTCCAGCAAGGTCGGCAAATAGCGTTCTTTCAACTCCGAGATAGTCATGGCAGATGCGATATAGCGCATAGCCAGCGCTGCCAAAAAATGTCCATCGCGCATGATAGGTAGGGCAATGGTGTTGGTTTTGCCCGGCTCGTCCGCACGCGGCGAGCGGATATTGAGCGCATAGCCTTGCTCGAGGACATTGGCCAATAACTGCGACAAGCGTTCGGGCTGCCGCGACAAAACATTGGTATCGTCTTCGACTTCGCGGCGCAGGGCGCTGACAACAACCTCGCGTTCAAGCTCATTACACGCCGCCAGATAAACATGCCCGGACGCGGTGGATAAGATGGGTAGTTTAAGGCCCTCGGAATAGTAGTCCAGCGCCAGCGGGCTATCGTAGTCAGTGGTAAAGCGCAAAGACATGCGGTTATTGCGCGGCGCAATAATGGATATAGGCCATATGACGGTCTTGGCCAGATCAATAGCCAGGGGCTTGACGATTTCAGAAAGCCAGGCGCTTTCGTAAAATCCAGACGACAGGTTTTTCACCAAGATTGTCAGCCCGTAGCGTCCATCTTGGTCGTCGCGGTACAGATAGCCAATAGAGCGCAAGTTTTCCAAAATCCGGTAGGTGGTAGTGCGTGGCAAGTCGATTTCCCGCGCCATTTCCGCCACGCTGAGCTTGCGCTTGGTGTTCAGTATTTTCAGAGCCAGTAAGCCTCTGTGTAATGACCGGATTTTATGCAATGTGGTCTCCCTCAGACTTTTCTATTCTCTCTATAATAGATGTCCAGCAGGTGGACTGTTAGGAAAACGGCATTATTGACCATTATATGGTCATTGAGGTGGCAATCAAGCAGAGATGCCTTGATTATAGAGCGGATTTGGGCGCAAATAGTGGTATTGGAGAACAAAAATGACCATTATCACCCCCGCAGACCTGACCCCTAACAATATTCAGTCCGTGAAATTAGAAACTGGCGACATATGTGTGGCTGCGACCTATGCGGTCGGCGAGCCGAATATTCGGCGCAATTCCGGGGCGGGGCGGGTCTTGGTTTATGATAAAGACCTGAATTTGAAGGGGGCTTTGTGGACGGGCGAAACTGGCTTGGTTATCGGGGTTGAATATTGCGCCAAGAGTAAAACCCTGTTCGTAAGTGATACCTCAAGCCAGACCGTTAAGCGGTTCTCAAGGGCGGGCGATTTGCTACCGTCTTTCCCTGAACAACAAGGTAAACCGTTCTCGACCATGGAATTTATGTCGGACGGCTCCCTCGTTATTGGCGAACATATTCACGGCGACAAACCGCCCTTTATTGGCAAAGGCGATATTTGTGTTTTTGACAAGGATGGCAAACAATTACGGCGCCATAGCGTTGCCCATGACCCTGGAAAATTCGGTTTTCATGCCGTCACCAATATGGCGCTTAGCGCTGATGAAAGCACGGCGATTTATCTGTCGGAAACTGGCAAACGTATTATGCAATACGATTTGGCGGGTGGCGCGCAATTGCCCGGCTTATTTGTATTTGGTGATAGCGGCGCGGATGCAGATAAATTCACGGCAGGGATTGCGCGCACAAAAGACGACCATTTGCTCATCTCCCATGTTTATAGCGCCAGCCTTTATACCATGGGCGGGGAGCTATTGGCGGAATTTACCGATATTCCGAGAGACCGAGGCTGGGCAGCCTTATGGGCGTGCAATGACGGCATGTCCTTCCTCATCGGTAACTTTTTCACCGGGCGTATGGAAAAACGAAGTCTAGAAAATGGCGCGCTTTTGGGCGCAGTCGAAACCGGGCTTGTTTATAAGCTGTCCGAAATATGCGAGATAGGCTAGTGCCAGATAAGGGGGCAGTTGCTGGTATTATCAGACGGACGAGCTTCGTGGTCGCGGACGCCGAATCCATTGCGAATTTCTACCAGCATGTATTTGGCTGGAAACGGTTTTATGATAATGACACCCCGGTCGATGCCCGCTTTCCGCCCTGCGCGCCCGATGCGGCCTTGGCAAAAATCATTATCCTAAAGGCCAAAGACCCGGACATTGGTATGATCGGCTTTATGGAATATCAGGATTTCAAGCCTGAAGCCTCGACCAATAAAGACAAGACCAGTCTCGGCATTGGTGATCCTATTTTGGTGATTGAAGCGGCGGATATTGACGCGGTTTACGCCAAGGTCAAAACCACGGATGCGCGTCTGGTCACAAAGCCAATAAAGTGGACGGTCAAGGATTATGCGGGCACAGGCCTAATCCACCTTTGCACATTCTCGTTCTTTGATCCCTTAGGCACATATGTCGAGGTTAATACTAGGCTAGGTCAGACTTAAAATATAATTATATTTCTTCTCCTTCCCCCATTTTTATGGGGGAAGTACCCTCTTCTTAGAGGGGGATGGGGGCAGACGCTCTTGCGTCTCAACCATGGTATAGATTATTACGTGAGCTGGGAAGCGCACAAGAGTGCGCCCCCCCTTCGACCGCCAAGAGGCGCCCACTTCCCCCGTGAAAAACGGAGGAAGGAAAGGTATTAGTTCCCCAATTTATCCCGAAATTTTCTGATCCGGTTGGCATTTGCACCAATGTCGGAACCGCCGACACAGCTTACCGAGCGGATGTCTAGAATAGAGCCGCCGCCTTCGGATGGGCGGATACGGATAGCCACATCATCTTTGAACCCGAACCAGAAACTACTGTCAGTAGCTTCGATAATGCCTGTGTCTTCGGAACAGGAAGCCAGCTTCCAGCCCATGGCATTGACGGTGGACAGTGCCCGTTTATAGAGGTCGTCCGCATCGTCCGAAAACACCAATGTGCGCACATCTGGATAGGCTTTCACTTGTGCGGCGGAGACCAGTTCTTCGGACCTCGGGACAACCGTACCGATATAGTCTAGTGAATTGCTACACTGGGCGCGTCTATCTATAATGGCTTGGGTGAAGGTCGGGGGGGTCTGTGTGTCCGTGGTGATGTCGTGAATGAACGGTAGGCTCCCGGCTGTGGCTTTCATACTTTTGCCAAAGCCCATGCCAATAACGGGCACGGCAAGACAGAGCAGCGCCACCAACCAGTCTTTGCGCGGCTTGACAATAAATGCCAAAATCAGAGCGATGAGCGCAACACCAAATGCCAGCATCATTAATTTTGGGCCGTAGCCAACGGTCAATTTACCAAAGCCAAATTTCCAACCCCACAATCCCATCTTGGTGCCGAGCGCCGCGATGATGAAAAATACGGGTGTGAAGACGGTTAGGCCAATGGCTGTTTTTAGAAAATACGATTTAATTTTTGCTAATTTATCCATGATACAATCCCTTTTGGTTTTGTCTGGTTAGTTGTTAAAAACCCGCATGATTTCCGTCCACAAGTCCGGTGCGAGTTTGTTCAGTACAAAAATAGCGATTAGGCCGAAAAGCAGTAAAAACAAAAATCCGCCGCCGCCGCTTCTCGCGTCGCCGCGTTTCCCCCAACCATCTACGCCTTTATTGCTGACGCGGGTAATACTGGTATTGTTCTGACTGTGGAGCATGGCTTCGATACGGTTGCGTTCTGAGCGGTCGCGTTGGTCGCGTTTGCGGACACGTGCCATATGGGATTCGGGGAAGGCGTCGCTATTGCTTTTGCCGGAACGCAAGCGTTCTCGGGCTTGCTTGCGCGCTCCGGAATGACCTTGGGCGTCGCGTTTGTTTGAAGATTGCCGGATTGACTGTTCCTGGACTTTTTGTTGCAATAATTTTTGAACTTCAGCCCAGTTTTTTTGTCCGGAACCAGAATTAGAATCAGAACCAGATTGTGGCCCACCTGTTGGTTTTTTCGTTGATTTGACGCCAACAATATTTTTGAAGACAGGAATAATCACAAAAATAAAGATTAGAAAAAATATAAAGCCGTCCATAACCTACTCTCTACTATTTACCACTACCTTAAGGGTAAAGTCATCTTAAGGGTAAAGCCTGCGCTTTGTCCATGCATTAGAATCAGCGTCTTGTTCGAACAAAAGGCGGTCATGTAGGCGAAACGGACGGTCGCGCCAAAACTCAATTTGCTCCGGTAAAACTCGCCAGCCTTTCCAGCCGGGCGGCAAAGGCACAGCGGCACCTGCGAATTTATCCCTGGCCGTGTCTATGGCTTTCTCGAACACATTTCTGGTTTTCATGGTTTCGGATTGCCGCGATGCCCAAGCACCGATCTGGGAATCGCGTGGTCGGCTTGCGAAATATTTGCCAACTTCTAATTTGGTCAAAGGTTCAACGGTGCCGCGCACTCTTACGCAGCGGCGTAGGGATTTCCAGTGAAAATTGAGGGCGGCTTTCGGGTTATGTTTTAACTGCCCGCCTTTGGCGCTGCCCGCGTGAGAGTAAAATACAAACCCGCGTTCGTCCACGCCCTTAAGTAAGACCATGCGCACATCGGGCAGACCGTTTTCATCCACGGTAGCCATAGCCATAGCGTTCGGGTCATTAGGTTCGCCCGCTTTGGCCTCCTCCATCCATGCCGCGAAAAGTATATAGGGGTCATCGGCACGGAACATTGGTTGAGTGTTTGCTTTTGCTTGTTCTTTATAAATTTTATCAGATTCTTTCATTGTTAACCATGCTTGTTAGTGAGGTCTTTACCATAGGGGGCATATTTATGCCTGTCTATATAAAGGGAGTAGTGAAATGACACGGCATCAAGCAATGATGACATTGGGACTTAATATGAGTGCGCGCGAGGCGGAAGTCCGCACGGCATGGCGCGCCAAGGCCAAGTTTTATCATCCCGATAGTCCTTACGGCAGTGTCAACGCTTTCCTACAATGCAAGCAAGCCTACGAGACCTTAATCCCGCCAGCTCCGCAAAGCATTCGGGTTCCAGCAAGGTCCCGGGCTGTTTAAGTCTCTTATTCTCAAGTGTAAGAATTGACTGGTACGCAATGCACACTTGTTGTAGCTAATTTCCATGTCACATAACACATTCGGACATATGTTTAGGTTTACCAGCTGGGGCGAGAGCCACGGCCCTGCGATAGGCTGTGTGGTCGACGGGTGTCCGCCGGGGCTTGATTTGGACGAAGCTTTCATCCAGACATTCCTTGATCAGCGCCGACCCGGTACATCCAAATTTGTTACTCAGCGCCAAGAAGCCGACCAGGTGAAAATATTGTCGGGCGTGTTTGAGGGGCGGACGACGGGGACGCCCATATCCTTGCTCATAGAAAACACCGACCAACGCTCACGGGATTATAGCGACATCAAAGATGTTTACCGTCCGGGGCACGCTGATTTCACCTATGACGCCAAATACGGGTTTCGGGATTATAGAGGCGGGGGGCGTTCCAGCGCCCGTGAAACCGCGATGCGGGTTGCGGCGGGTGCGGTGGCGCGTAAGGTTCTGGGTGATGATGTAATCATCCGAGGTGCGCTCACCCAAATGGGTAGCAAGATGATTGACGGTGACAATTGGGATTGGGACGAAATTGGCAATAATCCGTTCTTCTGTCCTGATAAATCTATGGCAAGTGAATGGGCCGAATATTTGGACGCTATTCGCAAAGACGGCAATTCCGTTGGCGCTATTGTTGAGGTTCAGGCCGACGGTGTACCGGCCGGCTGGGGTGCACCCGTCTATGCCAAATTGGATACTGAAATCGCTGCCGCGCTGATGTCTATCAATGCGGCCAAAGGTGTGGAAATTGGATCGGGCTTTGCCACGGCTGCTTTTAGCGGCACCGACAATGCGGATGAAATCCGGATGCAGGATGGTAAGCCAGTATTTATGACAAATAATGCGGGCGGTATTCTCGGCGGTATTTCTAACGGCGATACCATCGTCGCCCGTATGGCCATCAAACCAACTTCGTCCATCCTAACACCGCGCCAGACAATTACGCGCCAAGGCGAGGAAACTGAAATCCGCACCAAAGGTCGCCACGACCCTTGCGTCGGTATCCGCGCCGTCCCCGTCGCCGAAGCTATGTTGGCTTGCGTGCTCGCGGATCAGAAATTGCGCCATAGAGGGCAAGTGGGATAATGCCGGAATACGGCGACCAAAACCCGCTCGTGGTTTTTGACGGTGTTTGTCATTTTTGCTCCCGTTCCATGCGCATCGTCTATACCCATGAAAAGCATATCCCCATATATTTCACCCCGGCCCAATCCGGTTTAGGCCGCTCATTGCTCACCAATAACGGTCTTGACCCAGACGACCCAAGCTCGTTCTTGTTTTTATATCAAGGGAAAGTATGGACATCCTCCAGCGCCGTTTTTGCTTTGGCTAAATTACTCAAAGGTTGGCCGGCATTGGTGCGCATGTTTTGGATAGTCCCGCGCCCGCTAACAAATTGGGTTTATAAAATTTTCGCCCGCAACCGCTATAACTGGTTCGGCAAAAGCGATGTCTGCATGATACCAACCCCGGACATGAAAGCACGGCTTTTGGATATGCCGTCATGAAGCATTTTTCTGGAAAGACGGTTCTCATTATTGGCGGCTATGGCCAATTCGGTGGGCGTCTATCGCGGCGTTTGTCAGACATTTCGGATATCAGAGTTATGGTCGCCGGGCGCACTTTGTCCAAAGCCGAAGCTTTGTGCCAAAAGTACGGGGGCAATCTTCGCCCGACATTTTTTGACAGTCGTGGTGATTTGGATGCGCAGTTACAGGCGAATAAACCGTGGCTGGTCATAGATGCGGCGGGGCCATTTCAGCAAGTATTTGGCCACGGTTATGAACTGCCAGAGGCCTGTATCCGGCACGGCATCCATTATATAGACCTATCCGACAGCGGCACCTTTACCCAAGGAATTGGCAAATTGGACGGCAAAGCAAAAGCTGCAGCTGTCACACTCATCAGCGGGGTTAGCTCTGTTCCGGCCTTGTCGTCGGCGGTGGTAGATGCGGCCAAGCCTCGGTTTGCGCGGATAACCTCTATTGAGGGCGGCATATCTCCCGGCGGGAAAATTGATATTGGTACATCCGTCACCCAAGCCGTGTTGTCCTATTTGGGCAAGCCGCTTAAAGTTTTCAGGGGCGGGGCGGCGGCAAGCGAGCTTGGGTATTCTGGTGTACATAAGCACACAATCGCCCTCAAGGACGAAAAACCTATACGCAGAATATTCGGACTTTGTGATGCGCCAGATTTATTGTTGTTCCCGGAGCATTATAATGGGGTCGAGACTGTGCGGTTTTATGGCTCGCAAGAACTTTGGATTATCCATTTCAATATCCGCATTTTGGCTTGGCTCCAAAAGCGCGGGATTGTGCAGAATTTGCAAAACCATGCGAAACTGTTTAGCTGGATCGGCACAAAGCTTGGCCGTTTTGCCTCTGAGCGCGGCGGCATGTATATGCGGATTTTGGGGATTGATAATGACGGTGCGCCCATAAGCCAGCACTGGCACCTCATAGCTGAAGACGGAGACGGCCCGTTTATTCCCACTCTAGCCGCAGAAATATTGACATGGCGGTGGTTGGAGGCAGAGCCGAAACCAGGCGCACGTGCAGCGGTCAGCGAAATTTCGCTTAGCGAATTTGAACAAGCCTTTAGCAGCCTAGCGATCAAATCAGAATTTGAGGACATCAAGCCCGCGCCTTATTTATTTCAGCAAGTGCTGGGCGCAGACTTTGATATATTACCAGAAGCCGTGCGCTTGGGGCATCAAGTCTCGAACACCAAAATCATGCACGGTCGGGTCGATGTGGTGCGCGGCAAGAACCCGCTGGCGCAATTGACCGCAAACATTATCGGGTTTGCCAAGACCGGAACCGATAAGCCGATTACTATTTCTATGGGTGTTAGGGACGGGCATGAAACATGGACACGGACGATTGACGGTAAGGCTTTTCGCTCGACTTTATCTAAAGGGCCAAAACCTTACGAGATATATGAATGCTTTGGCCCCATTAAATTCAAAATGAAATTCCGTATTGCGGACGAGAGATTACACTATGATATAGTCTCCACTAAAATGCTCGGTGTGCCGTTTCCGAAATTCCTCCTGCCCAAATCCGTCACCCATGAGCGGGCGCAGGACGGCAAATTTATCTTTGATGTAGATATTCGCCTGCCCCTGCTTGGGCGGTTGATCGCATACAAAGGTTGGTTGGCATAAAGCTTCCTTTCCCTGTAGATACTGCAAACACGGTATACTGACAAAACATCTGTTCTTAACCGGGTCTTAACGCTAAACCTTTTTGATAGGGGCTGACTTCTATTAATGGACTTTTCTATGCGTATTTCCAAAACTCTCCTCATTCTCTCGGCGGCTTGTATGTTTGCTACCAATGCTAATGCAAAACTGGAAGGCCAGTTTACGGACTGGACGGTTCATTCTAAGGGTTCCGGCGGTGAGAAAATTTGTTATGCGTTGGCCAAGGCTAAATCTAAAACGCCGTCTTCGGTTAAGCACGGCGATATATATTTCATGGTTGCCAACTGGAAATCCGGCGCTGCCAAGGAGCAGCCCAGCCTGTTGACCAGTTTTTCTCTTAAAGCCCAAGTCCCGCCGTCGGCACGTATCGGTAGCTCCCGCATCCCTATGTATGCAGATGGTAGCGAAGCATTTGTCGAGAGCCGTACAGACGAGAAAAAACTGGTGCGCTCCATGCGCAAAGGTTCGACCATGCGCGTTGATGCGGTCTCGGCGCGCGGCACTCAAATATCTTACGAGTTTTCTTTAAAAGGCATAACCGCAGCTCTCGGCAAGGCGCGTAGTGTTTGTAAATAGGGGCGAGTATACGTCCAAACACCCTTCCCATAATAACAACGGGCGTCTCAAAAAACATCACGCTCAAAAAATGTCATTTTATGTGCAATTAATTCAAGGGGAATGGCTCTAAAACGCGCCTTCTTCAGGCAGGAGTATTTCTCGTTTACCGCCTGCGCCGGCTTCGCTGATCATGCCTTCGGCTTCCATGCGCTCTACTATATTGGCGGCGCGGTTGTAGCCTATGGATAATCTGCGTTGGATATAGCTGGTGGAGCATTTGCGGTCGTGAGCAACAATGGCCACGGCTTTGTCGAAGGTCTCATCGCCGGACTCTGCGTTGCCAGTTGCTGGGCCGCCTGCTGCCGCTTCTTCTTCGGTGTCTACGGTGATGTCCTCCAAATAGCTTGGCGCGCCTTGGGCTTTGACAAAATTTGCAATTTTTTCCACCTCATCATCGCTGACGAACGGCCCATGTAGGCGGCGTGGTTTTCGGCCTGAGGCCATATAGAGCATATCGCCCATACCGAGCAACTGCTCTGCTCCTTGCTCACCGAGGATTGTGCGGCTATCGATTTTAGAGCTGACCGAGAAGGAAATCCGGGTCGGGAAATTGGCTTTAATTGTGCCCGTGATCACATCCACGGACGGCCTTTGGGTTGCCATAATCAGGTGAATGCCCGCCGCCCGCGCCATTTGCGCTAGGCGTTGTACGGTGCCCTCAATGTCCTTGCCCGCTACCATCATCAAGTCGGCCATTTCGTCGATAACCACGACAATGAACGGCATGAACTCCATCTCTAGTGTTTGGGTTTCGTACATGGCTTCACCGGTTTGTTTATCGAAACCTGTCATAACGGTGCGGGTGACGGGTGCGCCTGTTTTTGAGGCTTCGCGGACTTTCTCGTTATAGCCAGAGATAGAGCGCACACCAACTTTGGACATATTGCGGTAGCGGTTTTCCATTTCGCGCACGGTCCATTTCAGCGCTACCACAGCTTTTTTCGGGTTGGTCACAACCGGGGTCAGCAAGTGCGGTGCGCCGTCGTAAATGGACAGCTCCAACATTTTTGGGTCGATCATGATGAATTTACATTCATCCGGTGATAGGGAATACATCAGCGATAAAATCATGGCATTGATGCCGACCGACTTACCCGACCCCGTTGTACCCGCTACCAATAAATGCGGCATTTTAGCGAGGTCTGCAAAAAACGGCTTGCCGCCAATATCTTCGCCCAGCGCAATTGGCAAGCTCGCACCTGTATTTTTAAAGTCCCGGCTGGCCAACATATCGCGCAAAAACACGGTCTCGCGGCGGCGGTTGGGCAGCTCAATACCGATGGCATTACGGCCACGTACTACGGCAACCCGCGCCGAACGTGCCGCCATAGAGCGGGCAATATCGTCGGCCAAATTAATCACCCGCGCTGACTTGACGCCGGGGGCTGGTTCAAACTCATATAGGGTGACAACGGGGCCTGGGCGCACCCGACCTATTTCGCCTTTGACACCAAAATCGATCAGTACATTGCCCAGCTCTTCGGCGGATTTTTGCAACGCGCCCGCATCAACCACAGCCACGCGCGGCGGCGGGGTTTTCAAGAGATCAATTTGCGGCAGGACAAATTTTCCATTTTTGGGAAAGTTGTATTTGGGCGCATTTTTTGGGCGTTTGTGCATGGCTGTGGCAGTTTGCGCTGTTTGTTCTGGTGTCGCATGTAAAAGCTCAGAGGCGGACGGCTCGACTGGCGCTTGTGCAGGTTCGTACTGTACTTCTGGTTCAGGTGTGTGGGCTGGCGCAACACCTGGTGTTTCCACCCAGACCCGTTTATTGTCAAAGCCTGCGGTTTCCAGCGGGTCCACATAGGATTTCTGGAAACGCCTGCGGAAAAAACGGATGGTTTGATCCAAGCGAACGCGAAATATCGCCCAGAGAAGCCCGGCAGCATCCAGAACTTCGGCAACATCGCGACCAACTACCCCAATGAAACGGCCAAAGCAATAACCTAGGCCGATAAAAGCCAGCACGGCAGCGATACCGCCTGCGATTGTTGCGGATGCGCCTATATTGAGGAACATGTTTTTAGCGCCCAAAAACACCATATCGCCAATCCAGCCACCAAGCCCCGCACCCATGGGCCAGCTTTGCGGGATCGGGAATGCGGCCAAGAACACCGCCAAGAAAAATACGGTCATGAGCAATAATGCGCTCCGTCTAAATGTCGCCCATTTTGTAATACCCAAACGCGGCTTTAGCACGGCGCGCGCCGCCGCAAACATCATCAACAAGCCGAGGGGGAATGCGGCCCAGCCTAATAGCTGCAAGAAGAAATTCGCAAGGTTTGCACCTGGGCGGCCTAGGAAATTGGAAAGCTCAACACCCATTTCAGCGTTTAGGCTAGCCGTATCTCCGGTTGCATCGAAGGGGGAAAACGTAACTATAGCAATGAGTAAAATAGCCCCGAAACCTCCTATAAGACAGGCCCCAATCGCACGGCGCAAAGCACCAGATGACGTGATGACACCGTCCATTAATTGCGGGTCAAATGCGGGTTCCTCAAAGCTTGTCGTCGCCGTATTCACAAAAGCCTCCTTAAGTCCAGTTGGAAATCTTAAGGGAATGTAAAGTGCCAAAGTAAAGGATGGGTAAAGGAGAGGTAAGAACTGTCTGATTAAAAAAGTTTTGAATACCAGAAAAGATACGCCAAAATAACCGGCACCTTGCGCCAATTGAACCCCGTATAGTCCCCAACTTATCCGGCGCAATATGGTCGATTTTACCAGTGTGATACCTTTGGCGAACAGGGGCAAGCAAAGTACATAAGCCGCAGCAGTTGACCACTTCCAATTTATGCTTTTCGACTGAAACTCGCTAAGTGTTGAGGCCAATAAATTTGCAGCAAAAAGCAGAACCAGCAAGAAAATATATATGGGCGTAGCTCTGCATATGCTTTACAATGCGTGCGGGGTGAAGTTTTGTCTCGGCAAATACGTTCTTCAAAGCTGTGAAACCGTCTGCCCAAAATGCTGCAAATGACAATATTATCATAGACAAAACCGGTCACTTTGCCAAGATTATACGGGTACCATGGTTTCTTTTTGACCTTGTGTTTGGTGCTATTCTGCCTGATTGATTTTTATCTTCTCCCTATTGTTATCAAACCCATATGTGCCCAAAGCTGTCATAAAAATGATACGGTTGATAATATAGCAAGCGGGGCAAATGCAGCAATGGCGACCCACCCCGGCGTTCCTCCCAACATACTCACACTATAGGCGATCAAGTAAAATAAAACCGGGCCCCAATGGGTGCCGAATATCGGTTTATCAGAGCAGAACTCGCGAGCGCCAATACAGCTTGCACAAAAACGCCCCCAGAATTGTGATAGGACTAGCGCCAGCCCACAGCAGCAAAACAAAGTTGAGCGCAACAACACTGCCGATATCGGCTCATGCCAATTTATTGTCAGGTTTGGGCTTTGGTGCGACCAGGTTATTTTTTCTTCGCGGAGCGTTTGGAATTCGCACCGATTATATCCCGGATTATATAAGCTGGTTTGTTTGAGCTAATATCCAGTATGCGGATGAAATATTGGCCGCTTATGCCTATGGCAAATAAATTGGCACCGCCGACCAAGAGCATGGTCACCATCAAAGATGCCCAGCCGGGCTGTATGGGGTGGCCGAATAACTTGCGCCATAATATGGTCGCAGCCAACAAGAAAGCCAAACTGGCAAATGCAAACCCGACCCCAGCAAAGACCCGCATCATGAATGCGGAATTACCGAACAAAAGATCAGAAAACTGCGACCATCTGCGGGCGAATGTATAACGGGATTTCCCGTAGGCGGTGGCTTCGTGAGCAGTCTCAACCGCGACAATATCGTCTGTCACTTGCCGGATGAGAGCCGGGATAAAGGGGCGGTTGGTTTTTATGGACAACATACCGTCAACCACCGGGCGGCGGAGGAGCTTGAGCGGTGAAAAGGGTGTTTTATAGCCCAGAATATTACGGTCAAACCAGGTTTTGATACCGCTACTGATGAACCGAAACGGCCCTGCGTGTTTCTTCTTCTTATGGGTAGCCGTGACCATATCATGATCTTTAAATTTTATCAGTTTTGGGATGTCTTCGGGGAGTTGTTGTAAATCATCGTCAATGGTCACCACCCAGTCACCGCGCGATCTCGACATACCCGCCATAACTGCGCCTGGCTTGCCGAAATTACGGGTGAGTGTGATGACACTTACATGAGGCAATTTTGCCAATTCTTGGAGTGCTTTTTTGGTTGCAACATTGGTAGAGCTATCATCGACCAGTAATATTTCGTAGCTAGCCTGCACATGTGATTTAAACACAGCTACAAGCCGCTCCACCAATTCGCGCAAACGCGCCCCACTATTGTAGACGGGGACAACAATGCTATAGGTCGGGACAGATAACGTCATGATACGGGCACCCGATTTTTCACCCGTTCTATTAAGGCGAGCCGCCCTGTGCGAATAGCAAGTTCGGCTTTCGAAATCTCAGTAGCAGAAATTCCAGCACTTAATTTGTTTTCTAATTCGGTAATTTCTATGGTGCGTTGGCTCTGCGTTAATGCCCCGACATCTGTATCAAGTGCGTACCCAAACTTCGTCATGAGTTCATGGCAGTTAAGTTCAATATAGCGAATGTCGTGCTGGCTTAGGGATTTTTTGTATTTGCCAAAATTGCTGGTCATGACTGGTTTTGCTAGATTGCCCCATGCTTGAATACGCTTGGCATTTTTCACTGTACGCTTGTCTTTGTAATACTCCAACATCACCTTGTCGTATTTGACACCAACATGCTGACAAAGTTTTTGTGCCGTATCGGACGTGTCTGCAACCAAATCTTCATATCTGATTTGCAAGGCACGGCCTGAAATACTCATTTGGTTGAAATAGCGCAGACTTTCGGTTTGATCCTTAACCCATGTCTGTATCGCTTCTTTGATACCACCCACTGTCTCTCTAGTTTTGATCCAGCTTGCTGCAACATCACGCGGGTCACGAATTTGGAAAATAAATTGAGCGTCCGGCCAAGTTGCCAGTAAAAACGCGATAACTGAATGCGTATAGTTTTCTTTCACGAAGCTTAATTGTTCATTGCCTCGGCATTCTTTATCATAGGTGTAATCCAAGGCTTCGCGCATGGTGCGGTTCGGGCAAGCAGTATCCAGTTCCGCCGCTTCAATTTTTGTCTCCCACTCTGACAACATATTTTCCTGACCCGCGACCAGATCAGATGTAAATGCTTGCCAGTTTTTTTCGCGGTGTATCGGATAATAATTATGGGCATTTAAGCCGAACAGGCGAAATAAATGCGACGACGGCGGCCCGGAAATTTCGGGATGACCGTTCATCAGGGACACAATAAAGTTGGACCCGGATCGTTCCGTACACATTAAAAAAGCAAATTTCATATTCCGCCCGTTTTGGTATTTGTTATCTAAGCGGTTTGCCAATTTCATTGATGATGGCCACCGCCTGCCTCGCTTGCTTAGCGCTAAAGTGCTGGTCATTAAACAAGTTTATGATGTTTTTCTCGATTTTCTGCGACACTATGCCGGGCTTTAAGTCCCAGAGTTTAGACACAGATGAGTAATGGTTGGACGCGAACAGACCCGCACTGAACAAAGCTTCGAGGACTTGCTCTTGGTTTTGCACAAATATATGGAACCGCCAGTTTTGGAAATCATCAGAGAGAGGCGAGAATGGGGCTAGTCCATTTGCGTAGATTGCATTTAATTTTGCCTTCTGTGCCAATCTGTCTGGCAATTGCATCTTGATAGACTTGCAGTATTCCAGCCAATCTTGAGCGGGCGGAATACCTTCCACTGAAAATCCGGGCGCCGTAAAATTATAATTTGCAAAAACGGGAACCCGACCCTTTATCGCCTCGTTTGATTGCGTAAGCAAAGCTTCAAAAGCTTGCGCCGCCAATGCCTGCACGCCTGCTTTAAAACCCATATCTGATTTAAAAAACCCGTAAGCCCCACCACCCAAATCCAGTGTCTTTCCGTAGCCGGTGCTGTACAAAATCACATCCGCCGCATTTTGTGTTTCAGGCATTTGTGTTTGCGGTATGCCTATACAACAATCATCAATCAATATTGCGTCCGGCAAAACTGCTCGCAAATTGGTGAGATCATTTTGTGCAAAAGCACCCATGCCGAATGTCCGCACATAAACCACGCCCGCTATGTGTTCTTTTTTGGCCAGTTCAGCCACTTTATTGGTATCTAAACATAAGCTTTCGGCAGCAATATCAACAAACCGTAAATCTGCCCCGGCACATGCCAATGCCAAAGGCACGGCTGGACAAACATTATCAGGCACTATCCAAATTCCCGGCCAAATTCCCGGCCAAACCCCCGGCCTAATATCCTGTGCCGACTGTGCGCACAGTTCATATATCAAATCAGAAGCCCGTTGTGCCGTCACAACCAAATACCCCGCCTCACTCATGTGAAAAAACCCGGCGGTAAATTACAAACCCCAATCATAGGGTTTTGTTTGTCAGGTGAATGCATATGAAAACCATCTTGTCCTCATTCCTTTCACTCTGCTGCCACAATCCAACCACCGCCGAGTACGCGCGACGGTCTTTGTGCATCATAGAACACACAGGCTTGGCCAGGGGCTATACCTTCTTCCGGGTTGGCTAAATCGATGGCAATATCATTCCCTACCGCCGTGAATTTTGCCGGGACAGGCGGGCGCATGGAGCGGGTTTTTACCATGATGTTGCGACCATCCAAAGCATGTTCAAACAAGCCAGCACCGAGCCAGTTGACGTCTTTAAAGTATATGCGCGTTTTCTTGAGTTGCTTTCTCGGCCCGACAATAACTTGTTTCTTGGTTGCGTCCAAGCGTAGCACATAGAGCGGGTCTTGGCCGGAGCCGTCAGGGATATTTAGTCCGCGTCTTTGGCCGATAGTATAGTGCATGATGCCTTCGTGTGTGCCAAGCACTGTGCCGTCCACATGCACGACCTCGCCGGGATCCGCTGCGTCCGGGCGCAGTTTCTTGATCACGTCGGTGTATTTTCCAGTTGGTACAAAGCATATGTCTTGGCTATCGGGCTTGGCGGCAATAGACAGGCCAAGCTCTACGGCCAAGGCACGGGTTTCGGATTTATCATAGCCGCCTAAGGGAAAGCGCAGAAAGTCCAATTGCTCTTGGCTGGTCGTGAATAGGAAATAGGACTGATCCTTGGTGGTGTCCACGGCGCGGTGTAGCTCTGCGCCAAGATCGCCGTCAAGGCGGCGCACATAATGCCCGGTGGCCATACAGTCTGCGCCTAGGTCTTTGGCCACCTGTAAGAGGTCGCGAAACTTTACGGTTTGGTTACAACGCACACACGGGATGGGCGTTGCGCCTTTTAGATAGGTATCGGCGAAGTCGTCCATGACGGCATCTGAAAACTTGCTCTCATAATCGAGTACATAATGGGGGAAACCGCACATTTCGGCCACGCGTTTGGCGTCATAAATGTCTTGGCCGGAGCAGCAGGCCTTTGCCTTTTGGATTGCGGCACCGTGGTCATAGAGCTGCAGGGTAATGCCGATAACCTCATAACCCTCTTTGGCCAGCATAGCCGCGCAGACCGAGCTATCCACCCCGCCGGACATGGCCACCACGACGCGGGTGTCCTTGCAGGCTTTGGCAAATCCTAAAGAATTTAGGGTTTTGGCAATATTTTTCGACAAAATTTCGTTCATAACCGCCTAAATAGGGAGCAAATGTTCATAAGTCGAGACGTACACACATATTTCTTTTGGACAAATGTTAAGAAATGGCCACGGAAAAACGCAATAGAATCAAAACCTTATAAAAATCGTAAGTGTTTTTTAACACTATTTGTTGGCGTTAACCTTTGTAAACATTTGTTTTTATTAGGTATTTTGTCGCTTTGTTAGGGTGTTTTTAATAAACTGGGACTACAACAGACATATAAGAAACACGGGGTCCTGCAGATTAAAAAGACGGGGTCGCTTAAAAGTGGTGAGAAACAATGATTAGAGAGAATGTGGTAATTGGACCGGAAGGTACCCCGCTAACGCTGGCTGACCTCCCGAAGCCAGATACAGTAAGGTGGGTAATTAGGCGTAAAGCCGAAGTGGTTGCTGCAGTGCGCGGCGGCTTGTTGACACTGGACGGTGCTTGCGAGCGTTACGGATTGTCGTCCGAAGAATTTTTAGCGTGGCAGCGGTCGATCGAATCCCACGGGATTTCAGGTCTGCGGACAACACGGATACAAAGCTACCGGTAAGACAAGGTAAGCAATTTTAATAAACCACCGATGCGAAAGTAAACGGTGGTTTTTTATTGTTTAAATATAATTTAAATACCTGTTTTATTTAGTTATTTTATCTTTTTATTAAAAATTACCAGTTATAGCTTCACCATATAAAAAGCACAAAAGTGCATGATAATTAGGTGAAAATATATGTCCGTTCTGAACAATCGACCCGATGGTCGACTGATACCTGTATTTGCGGTTGATGATGGTCTGTGGAGTGCAGATCTGGTTTTGGCTTTGGCCAAGGCGGCGGCAATGCGGGGCGAAACCGTGTTAATGATCGACCAGATGGGTGGACACCTGATGGATAAGGCTGGCATCGTGGTTGGAGCGACTTTATCCGATGTTCTGGACGGCAAAGCCCAAATGTTGGACGCCAAATATGTGAATAATAACGAACATTTTACCGCCGTTTGTACGGGTGAAACTGACCTGGACACGCTATTGGGTTCCTTGGCGGCCTTGTCTCTAAGCTATGACTGGGTATTTATCGGTGCGAGAGCCGGATGTACGCCCGCCCATATCAGGCTGGCGGGTGCGGCAGATGCAGCACTCATGATGTATGATAGTCAGGGTGATAAATTTATGCGTGCCTACTGGATGCTTGATGCAATTCGGGCGCGCGTGGCCAAATTTGATCCGCTGATGATCGCCCAAATAGGCCAAGCTAGTTGCGAAAAAGACGGGTTTGAGACTTATGAGCTTTTGTCAGGAACAATACGTGATTTTCTGGGCGCTGCGCCAGCGCTGGGCGGTATATTGGAATCAAGTGCGGCCACTATAGAGCTGGCGCCTGTACTTCTAGAAGCTTTGCGCCAAGACAGCAAAGCGCTGCAAAGGCGTGCTTGAGTTAATCAGAGGCTCCTTAACGAACCGACTTACTAAATTGTAATCATATACACCGACTGAATTCTCCAAAGGGTACGTTTAACCAACATAACGCCCAAACAAGGAGACTTAAATGTCAAAATCACTATTACGTATTTTTACCATGACCGCGCTGGCTTCTGCCGTCAGCTTTACCGCTTTGGCCGGCAATCCTTTTGCCGAAAAAGCCGATACCAATAAAGACGGCCTCATACAGCTATCCGAATTCACGGCTCTGGGGAACCAGAAATTCACCCAAATGGATACAGATGCTAACGGCTTGGTCACCAAAGAAGAACGCCGCGCTTTTCGCGAGCTTAAACGCGAAGCCCGTGCCATGAAGAAATTCGCTAAGACCGATAGCAATGGCGACGGCTTTGTGTCCGAGACTGAATTTATGGCAGCGCACGCAGATCGAAAAAATCGCATGCAAAAATGGCGCGATATGAACCATGATGGTCAAATCAGCAAAGAAGATCGCCAAGCCCGTAAAAAAATGCGCAAAGCAAAGCGTAAGGAAATGCGCAAGGAAATGCGCCAAAATAAAGCTAAGCACCCAAAAATGGATACAAATGGTGATGGTGCGATTGACCTAGCAGAACACCAAGCCGCAACCATAGCGAAGTTTGAACGCATGGATAAAAACGCAGACGGCGTGCTTGGTGCCGAAGAACAACGCCGCCCCCGCACCGGGCACGGAAAACATGGCATGCGCCGATAAATTAGTGTACTCTCAGGCAATCTAAACAGACCCCTATGGATTGTTTTTCAGGATATTCTATGAACGGCACACATTCTGCATCCGGAACCACACATCCCCCGACGCCTGTAAAGGCGGATCCGGATGCAGATATTTTATTAGCACTGGCGGGCGGCGATACTGCTGCGCTCGCTACATTGATGGACAGGCATCTGGCATTAATTAAAACCACCGCCCGTTATATGTTAGGGGACGAAATGATGGCAGAGGATATTGCACAAGAAGTTTTCTTGCGCGCTTGGAAGCAAGCGCCCAATTGGCAGCCGGGGCAGGCAAAATTTTCAACATGGCTCCACAGGGTTGCCAAAAACCTGTGCTATGACCGCCTACGCAAGAAAAAAGAAACCTACCTTGAAGTTGTGCCGGACATGGTTGATAATAGACCGGAGGCTTTACAAACACTAGAAGCCAGCCAAAATCACGCCGCTCAAAAAACCAAAATAGAACATGCCATGGCCACCTTACCCGAGCGTCAACGCATGGCTATTACATTGTGCCATTACCGCGAGTTGTCACAACTGGAGGCCGCAGATATTATGGAGGTTGGAGTACGTGCGTATGAAAGCCTGCTGGCACGGGCACGAAAAAATTTAAGAACACAGTTACAAAGCCACAAATCAGCGTTATTGGAGAACTGATATGTCAAAAATGAACCAGAACAGAATACAAGAACTCATAAATGCCTATGGTGCCGACACTCATCGTTGGCCACAAACCGAGCGGCAAGCCGGACAGGCGTGGCTGGCGGATTTTCCGGACAAATCGCAGAAATTACTGGCAGAGGCGGATGCTTTGGATCAGATTTTGGATGCAGCGCCCACGTCCGCGAGCGATATTTCATTCCTGCAAGCGCGTATATTGAAAGCAGCACAAAATACGCCGCAAGATGGTATTTCCGCTGTCATGGTCGTCAATGACACCGCGCCCATGCCAGCCAAAACAAATATGCTAGCGTCATGGAAATCCGTAGCGGCGACTTTGATGCTGACCACAGGTATTGGGTTTGGTATCGGACAAGCGGCGGCGGCAGATACGAATTATGCCTCGGCAGAAGCCCTGCTGTCCATCAGCATGCAGAGCGATTACGGCGAGGCGGATCTATTCGGAGATTTGAACGGAGACGGGTTATGAGCACGGATACAACAACTGTACTGCCAATAAACAAATGGATTATTGCTCTATTGATTTCCATAGCCGTCAACGGGCTGTTAGCGGGCCTCTTGCTTTCCAAGCAAGTTAAACCCGCCGTGCCGGGTTCAGACTGGTTCCGATCCCAGCACGCAGTGCAAATAAGGCCTAATGGTCCCCGTCATCTTGTGCGCAATTTGCCACCTGAGCGGCGCAAGCAGGTGATGATGACTGCAATGAAAAACCTGAAATCACAAGGCAACGAACATCCGCGTAAATTGTTCAAGAGGTTACGGCAGGCAAAACATAAAACCATGCGCCTGCTCCGGGCGGAGGAACTGGACACAAAAGCCATAGAGCAATCTTTGGCCGATATCCGCACACTAAACCAAAAGCTAGCAGTGTCCGGTGATGCCTTGATGATAGAGGTGTTGGCGCAACTCACGCCTGCCGAACGCAAGGCCGCTGAAGCAGCCTTGAGACAGCGTAAAGTCCAACGCCGCCAGCGGCAAGATGGGCAATATCAGGAACCCCAATAGCGCTGTTAATCCCTATAGGAAATTATAAAATTCTGTGAAACTGCACGGGTCTGTACAGGCCTTGGGTCAGAATGTTGAATTTGAGATATAGTGATTGGCACCCCAAACACCTACGACTTTGCCTGTCGACATGTTCAGGTGCGAGTTTTAATGCGAGTATAGCGAATGGGCGGCGTTTCACGTTTTTGTACGGCGAAAAAACAAGGTGATATGGACTTTAAATGGTTGCTAGGTTTTTTTCACAGGCCTATAAGTTATTTATGAAACACGGTTCGCATCTTACGAGGAAATATAATGAACATTCACGAATATCAAGGCAAAGCGGTTCTTAAATCTATTGGCGCTCCGGTGAGCGAAGGTGTGGCTATTTTTAGTGCGGGTGAGGCCGAGGCCGCCGCCAAGCAGTTGGGTGGTCCTTTATGGGTAGTGAAGTCGCAAATCCATGCTGGCGGGCGCGGTAAAGGTAAATTTGTTGAAGATAGTGCGGGCGAAGCGGGCGGTGTGCGCCTGTCGTGGTCAATCGATGAAGTGGTCGAAAATGCCAAGCAAATGCTGGGAGCGACTTTGGTGACCGAGCAGACCGGGCCGGATGGTAAGCAGGTCAACCGTCTTTATATCGAGCATGGTTCGGATATCGAGAAAGAGTTTTATCTGTCATTACTGGTCAACCGCGAGACATCGCGGGTGTCGTTTGTGGCTTCTACCGAAGGCGGTATGGACATCGAAGCCGTTGCTCACGATACGCCAGAGAGAATTATTACATTCGACATTGACCCGGCCACCGGGTTTATGCCCCACCACGGGCGTACCTTGGCGCGGGCATTAGAGCTATCCGGCGACCTTGCCAAACAAGCCAACAAGCTTGGCCGCATATTATATAACGGGTTTTTGGCTAAAGACATGGCCATGATGGAAATTAATCCGCTGATCGTCAGTAAGGCTGGAAAGCTGCATTGCCTAGACGCTAAGATTAGTTTTGACGGCAATGCCTTGTTTAGACATCCGGACATCAAAGACTTGCGCGACACCAGCGAAGAAGACGAAAAAGAAGTGGCAGCGGCAGATTTCGGGCTTTCCTATATTGCGCTGGACGGCACGATTGGCTGTATGGTCAACGGCGCGGGTCTGGCTATGTCGACTATGGATATCATCAAATTATACGGCGAAGAGCCAGCCAATTTCCTCGACGTAGGCGGCGGTGCGACAACTGAAAACATTATTCAGGCGTTTAAAATCATCACGTCAGACGAAAATGTCAAAGGCATTCTCGTCAATATTTTCGGCGGCATTATGAAATGTGATGTCATCGCCGAAGGTATTGTCACTGCGGTGAACGAGGTTGGCCTAAAAGTGCCGCTCGTCGTGCGCCTCGAAGGCACAAATGTTGCCAAAGGTAAAGCCATTATCAATGACAGCGATGTCGACGTGATTGCAGCGGACGACCTAGACGACGCCGCACAAAAAATTGTGGCGGCGGTGCGGAGATAGTCTGTGCGGTGTGCTCATGTCATATTTTATACTGTAGTATCATTGGCCGTAATAGGTATAGGTTCGTTTGCATTTGCCGGTGAGCCCATGAAGTGTGAGGTGGGTCCAGTTGATAAAACAATTGGTACTGGCGATTGGTTTGTTTATGGCTGTGAAGATGATAAGTCTCTGGTTTTTGTAACTAAGAAAAATAACCCTGCTTTTCCATTTTTCTTTATGTATGCTGCTGTTGACGGCAAGTATAAATTACACGGCGAAGGCAATGGAGCGAAGCAGTACACAAAATTGGCATTTGAAGAACTGAAAGCATACAAATGGGAAAATTTTGAATCGTTACTTTTAGAGACTTCGCAAAAATCGAGTTTAGCAGAACTAAAAAATACAAATACGAAGCAGCGTAAAGGGACACAAGAATGACCGTTCCCACTTTACGTCAAATACTTTTCATTGGGGGCGCGGTAGCTTTAAGTCTTGGCCTAAACGCCAGCGTCACCGCTAAGCCCACCCCCGCCCTATCTGGCACGTGGAACCTCAGCTGTCTCTCTGCCTACCAAGACATTGTCTCGACTATGAACCCGGCCTGGATACCGGAACAGTTGAAAAACGGATTTGAAGTCATAAAGGTCTCTGGGGAGACTACGGGAGAGGTTCGCCTCGGCGGTTCACCGACCGTGCCCTGGCTGACCATATATAATAAAGACCTAAAGCCTATCTATCATGCGGTCGGGTTTAACAGCCGTTCCGACGAATTATGGCAATTGGTTATTGACCAAAACAAGACCACACAATTTGCCCCCAAATTGTTTGAAATAGAGCCATATACTGGCGTAAAAGCCACTGCATTGCCCGAAGCCGATTTTACTTTTGTCGAGTATCAGGCGAAGTGGTGTACCAATTGCAAATTGGTACAAGGGGCAATGGCAGACTTTGTCGCGTCCCACCCAAAACTAAAAATCACCCACGTCCAAATCGAAGCCGATACGGCCAAAATGCAAAAGAAAAAATACACATCTAAAACCTGTCCTGTAACAACCTAGGAACTGAAACTATGTCAATTTTAATCAACAAACACACCAAAATCATCACCCAAGGCATGACCGGGAAGACCGGGACATTTCATACTGAACAGGCGCTCGCTTACCACGGCACGCAGATGGTTGCCGGGGTTACGCCGGGTAAGGGCGGGACGGAGCATCTTGGTCTGCCGAACTTTAACACTGTCGCCGAAGCCAAAGCGGCTACGGGCGCTACGGCTACCGTAGTATATGTGCCGCCGCCCTTTGCTGCGGACGGTATCCTTGAGGCTATCGACGCGGAAATGGAGCTTATTGTTGCCATTACCGAGGGTGTGCCTGTGCGCGATATGGTCGCGGTCAAGCGGGCTTTGTGCGGCTCTAAATCGCGCCTTATTGGCCCGAATTGTCCGGGTGTCCTCACCCCCGAAGAGTGCAAAATCGGAATTATGCCGGGTAAAATATTTAAAAAAGGTTCTGTCGGGGTTGTCTCTCGTTCGGGGACATTGACTTATGAAGCTGTGTACCAAACCACCCAAGTTGGTCTGGGCCAGACAACGGCTATCGGCATTGGCGGTGACCCGGTTAACGGAACTAATTTTATTGACGTGCTGGATTTATTCCTCAGCGACGACGATACCAAGTCCATCATTATGATTGGCGAAATTGGCGGCTCTGCCGAAGAAGAGGCGGCGGAATATTTGGCGCATCAGGCCAAAAAAGGTCGCGCCAAACCAGTGGTCGGGTTTATCGCCGGACGCACCGCACCGCCGGGACGGACTATGGGTCATGCAGGCGCAATCGTTTCGGGCGGCAAAGGCGGAGCGGATGATAAGATTGAAGCTCTGGAAAAGGCTGGCGTGCGGGTTTCTCCGTCTCCGGCAAAATTGGGCGTTACGCTCATGGATGTATTGAGCGGATAAAATACCATGAGCGACAAACCACGTTCTCAAACCAATCAGGATTTTTTGGATACTGGCTATCTGGACGGTGCCAATGCGGCTTATCTGGAGCAGATGCAGGCGCAATATACAGCCAACCCCAATTCGGTAGATGATAGTTGGCGCACTTATTTCGCCAGGCTGGGTGAGGATGCGGGCAACGCCAAGACTAATGCGGACGGCCCCACTTGGGTGCGCGGCGACTGGCCGCAAGAGGATAATAGTGATTGGGTAGAAGCCCTTGGGGGTGTAGCTGGCACAGATGCGCTCAAAACAGAGATAAAGAAAATCCGCCCGGCGGCCAGCCATGATGAGGTGGAGCAAGCGGCGCGCGATAGTATCCGTGCGTTGATGCTGATACGGGCTTACCGTATACGCGGGCATTTGGTGGCCGACCTTGACCCGCTCGGTCTGATGAAGCGTGTGCTGCCAGAGGACTTAGACCCGGCCTTGCTCGGCTTTGAGCCGGACGACCTAGATCGTCAAATATATATTGGCGGTGTTCTGGGTATGGAGAGCGCCAGTATAAATGAGATGATGCCTATATTAAAGCGCACCTATTGCGGCACATTTGGTGTGCAGTTTATGCATGTTTCCGACCCTGATGAGCGCAGTTGGTTGCAAAAACGGATTGAGGGGCCGGATAAGGAAATCAGTTTCTCCCCCGAAGGACGTAAGGCCATATTGCAAAAACTGATAGAGGCGCAAGCCTTTGAGGATATTTTGCAGCGCCGCTATCCTGGCACCAAACGCTTTGGCTTGGACGGCGGCGAAAGCTTGGTGCCTGCGCTAGAGCAAATTATTAAACGCGGCGGTGCGCTGGGTATGAAAGACATCAATTTTGGTATGCCTCACCGGGGGCGGCTCAATGTTTTGGCCGCAGTTTTAGCCAAGCCTTATAGTGCAATATTTTACGAATTTTTAGGTGGAGTAAGTGCGGGCGCAGAGGACTTTGGTTCGGGGGATGTTAAATATCATTTGGGCGCGTCCTCTGACCGTGCCTTTGACGGCAATGAAGTGCATTTGTCCCTCGCCCCCAACCCGTCGCATTTGGAAGCGGTCAACCCGGTGGTTATTGGCAAGACCCGCGCCAAACAACAAATGTTCTCTAAAAATCATGCAAATCCTTATTTTAAAGACGCGACAGCAGTCCTTTTGCACGGCGATGCGGCCTTTGCCGGACAAGGCGTTGTCACGGAATGCTTTGGCATGTCGGCGCTGGACGGGTATAGTATTGGTGGCACCATACATGTGATTGTCAACAACCAGATTGGCTTTACCACATCGCCCCATTATTCGCGCTCGACCCCGTACCCGACCGATGTTGCAATGATGGTCGAGACGCCGATTTTCCATGTCAACGGTGACGACCCCGAAGCCGTAGTATTTGCCGCTCGCGTTGCTACGGAATACCGCCAGAAATTTGGCCGCGATATTGTTATCGACATGATTTGCTATCGCCGCTACGGCCATAATGAGGGCGACGACCCAAGCTTTACCCAGCCCGTCATGTATAAAGTCATCAAGAAAAAGAAGTCCACCCGCGATATTTACGGCGAGCGCCTGATTGCCAACGGCACGATTACCGCGGACGAGTTTGAAACAATGAAAGCGGACTTCCGTGCATTCATAGAAGCAGAATTTGACAAGGCCGAAAGCTATACCACCAAAACCCCTGACTGGTTAGACGGGGTCTGGTCTGGTATTCGTCTGCCTGATGATGATGTGAAGCGGCGCGGCAAGGCTAGAATATCCGTTGATGAGCTTCGTAAAATCGGATTGAAGCTGACTGAATATCCAGACGATATTGCCATCCACCGCACTTTGAAAAAACTCATTACGACGCGGCGCGTAAAAATTAAAAGCGGTGAAAATATCGATTGGGCGCTCGGCGAACACTTGGCCTTTGGCTCGCTGGTCACCGAAGGTTTTCCTGTGCGGCTTTCCGGGCAAGACTGCGGGCGCGGTACGTTTTCCCAACGCCACTCCCATATCGTTGACCAAGAAACCGAAGCCCGCTACACGCCCCTGAATAATATCAGAGACGGCCAAGCCTGTTATCAGGTTTTAGACTCTATGCTATCCGAATATGCGGTGCTTGGTTTTGAATACGGCTTTTCCTTAACGCGTCCCAACACCCTAACCATTTGGGAAGCACAGTTCGGCGATTTTGCCAATGGTGCCCAAGTGATGATGGACCAATTTATTTCCAGTGCAGAGCAAAAATGGCTCCGCATGTCGGGCTTGGTTATGCTCTTGCCCCACGGCTATGAAGGTCAAGGCCCGGAGCATTCATCGGCAAGGCTGGAGCGCTATTTACAGCTTTGTGGTGAGGACAATATGCAGGTGGTCAATATCACGACGCCCGCCAATTATTTCCACGTATTGCGTCGGCAAATTCACCGCGACTTTAGAAAGCCGCTCATCATTATGACGCCCAAATCTTTGCTGCGCCATAAGCGCTGTGTTTCTACTTTGGACGAGATGGGCGAAGATTCCTGCTTCCATAGACTGCTCTGGGATGATGCAGATTTCAACCCGCAAGAGGGCGAGATTAAACTAGCCGCAGACGCTAAAATCAAACGTGTGCTTTTATGCTCCGGCAAAGTATATTACGATTTGTTTGACGCGCGGGAAAAAACCGGGCGTGATGATGTTTACATCATGCGGGTCGAGCAACTTTTCCCGTATCCGGGCGATGCGCTCGAAGAAGAATTATCGCGCTTTAAAAATGCCGAATTTGTTTGGTGCCAAGAAGAGCCGCGCAATATGGGCGCATGGCAATATATAGAGGACTTCCTAGAGAAGACCCTCATCAAAATAAGCGCAAAGAAAACCCGCCCGCGCTATATTGGCCGGGTGTTGTCGGCCTCGACCGCTACCGGTATTGCTGCCAAACACAAGGCCGAACAACAGGCCATTCTTGACGAAGCTTTTGAGAAGTGATGGAGGGTTAAGTGAATATGATGTACTTTGAGCGATATAAAAAGGAAGATGAAATGAACAGAGAAGTACCGAGCGTAGCAAGGCAAGGGCGACTGCCCGTCGCGCCTAATGGCGCGCCCCTGCGGAGGCGTGCGCTCTTGCGCACTGCCGTGAGCGATATAAAAAGGACATTACCATGATTGATATTAAAGTACCAAATGTCGGCGAAAGTGTTGCCGAAGTGACCATTGCGGTTTGGATGAAGCAGGTTGGGGATAGCGTCAAAAAAGACGAGCCAATTGTCGAACTGGAAACCGATAAAGCGGCGCAAGAATTGGTGTCGCCTGAAGACGGCGTGCTGGCGGAAATTTTGGTGGCCGAAGGCGAGAACGCTGAAATCGGCGTTATCATCGCCAAGCTAAAACCGGGTAAGGTTGACGCGACTACAGAGGCTACACCTGCGCCCACCGCCAAAACAGAAGCACCGCAAGCGGCCACAGATACATCCCGCGAACCAATGCCGTCCGCCAAGCGCGTTATCGCGGAAAAAGGATTGGACGCCAGTGCCATTGCTGGCACGGGCAAAGATGGCCGCATTACCAAAGGTGATGCGCTGAAAGCAGAGAAACCTGCCGTCGCTGTTTCTCCATCTGCTCCAGCCGCACCGCGCAACACTGGGCCGCGTGAGGAACGTGTGCGCATGTCTCGTTTGCGCCAAACTATCGCGCGCCGCCTTAAGGACGCGCAAAATACTGCTGCCATGCTGACTACCTATAATGAGGTCGACATGACCGAGATTATGGCCATGCGCAAAAAATATAAACAGGTCTTTATCGACAAGCATGGCGTTAAATTGGGCTTTATGAGCTTCTTTATCAAAGCCTGCTGCACCGCCCTCAAGGACGTACCGAGCGTCAATGCAGAAATCGACGGCACTGATATTATCTATAAAAATTATTATGATATGTCTGTGGCCGTGGGTACAGACAAAGGCCTCGTGGTTCCGGTACTCCGGGATGCAGATCAACTGTCTATGGCAGGTATCGAAAAAGGCCTTGGCGCGCTAGCCAAAAAAGCCCGGGACGGCAAATTGTCTATGGCCGAAATGAGCGGCGGCACATTCACCTTGTCCAACGGCGGCGTTTACGGCTCGCTAATGTCGTCGCCAATCCTGAACCCGCCGCAATCCGGTATTCTAGGTATGCACAAAATCGAAAAACGCGCCGTGGTTATAGACGACGAGATTGTCATCCGCCCGATGATGTATCTAGCCCTAAGCTATGATCACCGCATCGTAGACGGCAAAGGCGCAGTGACATTCTTGGTGCGCGTAAAAGAATGCTTGGAAGATCCGGAGCGTATGTTGCTGGATTTGTAAGATAGCTTCTGCCCCCATGGAAAATGGGGGAAGAAAAACTACCCCATCAACAATGCCTTAACCGCCGCCCCTGCTTTGCCCATATCCATGCGGCCTGCGTATTCGGATTTTAGCTTGCCCATGACCTTGCCCATGTCTTTTAGGCAGGTGGCGTCTATGTCGTTGACGGCTTTTTTGACGGCTAACTCTAGCTCTTCGTCGGTAAGAGATGTCGGCATATAGGTTTTAATGATTTCAATTTCGCCGCGCTCACGTTCGGCTAGCTCTGGACGTCCATTTTCGTCGTAGATATTGGCGCTCTCGGTGCGTTGTTTGACCATTTTAGCCAGCAGGGACAGGATTTCCGCTTCGTCTATACCGCCGGGATTATCGGTAGCCCGCGCCGCAATGTCCCGGTCTTTAACCGCTGCATTGACCAAGCGCAAAGTTGACAGGGTCAACTTATCCTTGGCTTTCATGGCGGTTTTGATACCGTCCGTAATGTCTGTTCTTAAACTCATATTCGTGTCCGTATGTTTGCAAGCGGGTCTTATAGCGTATAAATCTTGCTTGTGTAGCAAATTTTCTTGACCCGATTGACAAGCCTGATTAACTAGCAGGCATACCGAATTCGTATTCGGATCAAAGGAAGCAGGTATCTATGGACGACAAAGCGAAAAATCAAGCGCCAATAACAGATATACCCACAGGCGTCTTGGTGCTAGCCAGTGGTGAGGTATTTTACGGGCACGGGGCAGGTCTAGTCGGGGATGCGGTTGGCGAAGTGTGTTTCAACACCGCCATGACCGGATACCAGGAAATCCTGACCGACCCATCCTATGCCCAGCAAATCGTGCTGTTTACCTTTCCCCACATTGGCAATACAGGCACCAATGCCGAGGACGAAGAAGCGGCTGGCCCGGCGGCTAAATCCGCTGCGCGCGGTGCAATTTTCCGCGAAAACATCACCAAGCCGTCCAATTACCGCAACGAAAAACCACTAGGTGATTGGCTGGCGGGCCGGGGCATTGTTGGCCTTAGCGGCATCGACACTCGCGCCCTGACATCACATATCCGCGAAACTGGCATGCCGAGCGGCGTCATTGCCCATGCACCAGACGGTGTGTTTGATATTGCGGCACTGACCGCCAAAGCGCGCGGCTGGAACGGGCTGGAAAATGCCGACCTAGCCAAAGATGTCAGCACGGACGAAAACTATTCATGGGACGAGACCGGATGGAAATGGGGCAGTGGCTTTGGTAAATTAGGCGCAAAATCCAAACATGTGGTGGTCATAGATTACGGCACTAAACGCAATATTCTGCGCTGTCTGGCGGACGCGGGTCTGCGCTCAACCGTCGTGCCCGCCAATACAGAAGCCGCAGATATTTTGGCGCTGAACCCGGACGGTATCGTTCTGTCCAACGGCCCGGGCGACCCCGCCGCAACGGGCGCATATGCAATCCCGATTGTCAAAGAATTAATCGACAGCGAGCTACCCGTAATGGGCATATGTTTGGGTCACCAGATTATGGCACTGGCGCTCGGCGCAAAGACCCTGAAAATGGAGCAAGGTCACCACGGTGCCAACCACCCGGTTAAAGATTTCGAAACTGGCAAAGTAGAGATTGTCTCTATGAACCACGGCTTTGCGGTCGATGCAGACACCCTACCGGATGATGCGATCGAGACCCATAAGTCACTATTTGACGGCACTAATTGCGGGCTGCGCTTAAAAGACCGTCCGGTATTTTCCGTGCAACACCACCCCGAGGCCAGCCCCGGCCCACGGGATAGTTTCTATCTGTTCGAGCGTTTTGCGGAACAGCTATAAATAAGCCGCTCTAGTGCGACATTTTGGCTCTCGAATAATTGCTGGGCCTTCTTATGTATTTCATATGAAAAGCAAAAATCAGAGGAATATCTATGTCACATATACACCACAAATTAACGTCCCAATTTCCGGAGCATAAGGAAAAAATAAAAATTTTGAAAAAGAAGGATCCGCATTTTGCCAAATTAGCCAAACGCTATAGCCGCAATAATCGTAAAATCCAAGCTTATGAAGGCGGCGTAAAATCCACTTCCGATTTCCACATGGAAGAACTGAAGAAAAAGCGGCTATTTTTGCTGGATATTATCAACCACATTTTGGTCAATACGGACGATAAAGGCAATCAGGATCTATAAGTGGTTACAAAAAGTGGTCACAAAAAACCGCCCTCTCATTATATGAGGGGCGGTTTTAATATTTAGCTTTGTTGTCAAATTACATGCCGTTGCGTTCGGCGTTTGATTTGCAATCTGCTTTGGATTTATAGCTTTCGGAACTCGCGCCCGTCACTTCACCGTTAACGGCGGTTCGGCGCCAGCGGTGCTCGCCGCGTTTATCTGTATAAAGATCCCACTTGTCTTTACTGCCAAGGCCTTTGGGATTGCCTTTATACCCGTGGCGTTCCGCATTTGCGGTACAGCTGGATTTGCCCGTGTAACCTTCGCAAGACGAGCCAACAATATTGCCGTTACTTGCCTTGCGGCGCCAGCGATGCTCGCCGCGTTTGTCGTTATAGAATTCCCATTTATCGTTTTCACCTGCCATAAAATTCCCCTAATCAGAGTGTTGTTACCGGATCGTGCGCCCGGATATGGGGATACGCATACACTAAAAATACCAATTGGGAAAGTGGCAAAGGCGAAAAAATATTTCCGGGCGATTATGAAGTGGTTATGTCGCTTTTACAGGGCCTGTGGACACAGCAACCATAGCGGCACGTAAGGTACGGTCACCCAATGTAAAGCCGTTTTGCATGACCTGAGCGACATCGCCTTTGGTCTCGTCTGACGGAATTTGCGCTACGGCTTGGTGGACATTGGGGTCGAACTTTGAACCTTGTCCGGGTACGGATTTAATGCCGTGGCGGGCAAAGACTGCGATCAAATCTTTTTCGGTTAGTTCTAAGCCCTCCAACAAGTTTTTGGCATTATCACCGAGCGCACCACGGGCTTTTTCGTCAATATTTGACAAAGCTCGTGATAAATTATCCGACACCGACAACATATCGGCAGCAAAGCGTTCCACTGCATAAATGCTGGCTGCGCGCACTTCGCGCTCGGAGCGTTTTTGGATATTTTGGGTTTCGGCCATGGCGCGCAGGACTTGATCCTTGGCGGCAGCCAGTTCAGTTTCCAATTCCTGAATGCGCAGTTTTTGGGTTTCGGCTTCGCTAAGTTCCGGGGAAAGTTCAGGTGCGGCTTCAGCATTGTCTTTTTTGCCGTCAGCCTCTCGGTCAGCGACAGCTTTCGCTGCCTCTTCGATTTGGGCTTGTAGTGCATCCAGCTCCGCATCGGTGGGCATTGTGTCTTTAGGCTTATTTTCTTCGCTCATTATTTTGTCCTTACTTATCCATTTTATTCATGTGTAACATTTTGCCAATCACCGAGGCCGTATAATCGACCATGGGAATGACCCGTGCATAATTTAATCTCGTCGGCCCTATTATCCCAAGGGCACCAATAATATTTTGGTTCGTGTCTTTATAGGGCGCAACCACAACCGATGAGCCGGACAAAGAAAACAGCGGATTTTCCGCGCCGATAAATATCCTAACACCTTCGGCCTGTTCCGCCTTGTCCAGCAAGTCTATCAATTCTTCCTTACGTTCCAAATCTTCAAATAAAAGTCTTATACGCTCCAAATCGGATTGCGCAGCCCCATTGTCAAGGCCGCTGTCCAGAAGATGTGCCTGTCCGCGAACAATTAATGTGCGTTTTGTTGATGTTTTCTCTTCTCCGCTCCATTCTGCGATACCAAGTTTAACCAATCCGGCGGCGGAAACTTCCAAAGCTGCTTGCCCGGCTTCTATTTCGGCCAAAATATCTGCCCGTGTTTCCGAGAGCCGTTTGCCCTTAAGCCGCGCAGACAAGAAGTTTCCGGCGCGTTCAAGCGCCGACGGCATCAGCCCCACGGGCACATCCATAATCCGGTTTTCCACTTGCCCGTCTGCGTAAACTAGAACTGCCAGAGCCTGACCACCATCAAGCCCGACAAATTCCACATGGCGCAAATACCCGCTTTGGCTATCAGCGGCAGACGGTGCCAAGACCAACCCCGCCCCACCCGCTAGTCCGGCCAGAGCCGTTGATGCTTTTTCCAAAACTGCCGGGGTGCGCATATCCCGGCCAGCCAATTGGGCATCAATTGATTTGCGCTCTGACTTGCTCAAATCACCAATTTCCAGCAAGCCGTCGACAAACAGACGAAGCCCTTGGTGGGTCGGCATTTTTCCCGCGCTAATATGGGCAGACGACAGCAAGCCGAGCGAAGCCAATTCCGCCATAGTATTGCGAATAGACGCAGAGGAAAGACCGGAGCGTCCTTTATTCATCTCGGCTAAAACGCCAGAGCCAACCGGAACCCCTGTCTCCAAATAACTTTCGACAATATCCTTAAACACCAAGCGCGCGCGCGCATCGAGGTCGGATAACGATAATGATGTGGCGGAAAATTTCATGGGGAACACTTACCGCGTAATGATAAAATTGCCAAGCGAAGAGACGTTAAAACGCATAATAATCCTTGGTTATATTTCGCGGATAAGTTAGTCCTGTGGTCAACTTAAATTAGGAAACCAATATGCGCCCCAATGACCGTGCTCTCGACCAACTTCGTGATATTACTATTGAAACAGGTGTTTCACCTTATGCCGAGGGGTCTTGTTTGATTAAATGTGGCAATACCCATATCTTGTGTACGGCCAGTGTTGATCCGGGGGTACCGCGCTGGCTTAAGGGGCGTGGCAAAGGCTGGGTGACGGCGGAATATGGTATGTTGCCGCGCTCGACCCATACAAGAATGCGCCGCGAGGCCACCAAGTCCGGTCAAGGCGGGCGCACTATGGAAATCCAGCGCCTCATCGGGCGGTCTTTGCGGGCTGGGGTGGATATGAAATTACTGGGCGAGCGCCAAATAATTTTGGACTGCGATGTTATTCAGGCCGACGGCGGCACCCGTACCGCGTCCATTACCGGGGCATGGGTAGCGCTGAAACTGGCGATTAATTATTTGATGGAAGAGGGTGTTTTGGAAACGGACCCCATCACCGACCAAGTCGCCGCCGTATCGTGCGGTATTGTCGAGAACACATGTAGGCTCGACCTAGAGTATCTGGAAGACAGCGCCGCGCAGACCGACGCCAATTTTGTCCTGTCCAGCACGGGCGGTATTATAGAAATCCAAGCCAGCGCCGAAGATACACCGTTCGCGGCAGACGAATTTACCGAGCTTATGCGGTTGGCGAATAAAGGTGTTCAAGAATTATGCGCGGCGCAATTGGCGGCTATAGAAAATCAATAAATGTAGGGTGGATTAGCGCCCTTTGCGCGTAATCCACCATGAGTAACTACTAATAATTTGCGGTGGATTACGCTATCGCTAATCCACCCTACAAGATAATTACTTTCTTCTGGCCGCATAACTGGACAGCGCTATAAGTAGCCGCCCGATCAATGCTTCTACGGGGGCGCCGGTTGATTTCATACTTTTCTCGGTCTCTAGGCTTTGAGATATAGCCCGCGCCAAAGCCGTTTCCGGCCAGATGCGCAAGGCGGAGCCGAAAGCATTTTTGCGCATCACGAATACAGGCGGGCGTAATCCGCGCATGGCTTCGTCGGCGCTACTCCCAGACGCCATAGATGCGGAGGCTTGGTGCAGGCGGACAATATGGCGCTGTAGGGCGGCCAATACGGAATGGGGATTTATTTTTCCTGCCAGTGCTCGGCGCAAGGACGCATCCATGGTTTTCATATTGCCCGCCATAGCATCAAAAACAATATCGTCCAGCCCGGCAGACCCTGCGCCGCCTATCAAGGTTTTTATGTCGGCCAATGTGACTTTGGCACCTTCCTCCGTGCCGTAGCCTTTATAGAGAGCCAATTTTTCGATCTCCGAGCGCGCCATGCGGCGGTCACCCTCCAAGAGTGGCGCCAATGCGTCGAGCGCATCCGTATCTATGCCAATATTCAAATCCCGAAGCGATGTGCGCACCATACCCGCTATACCGGCTTGGCTGTCGGCGTAACATGCGATGGCGGCGAAATGTTTGGCCGTCTCGAAGGCTTTGCGGATTGCCGAGCGCGGGGTCATGTCGCCTGCTTCGATGATGAGTTTGGCGGCGCAGGTATCGGGGCGGGCGTCTAGGGCTTTTATGGTTTTGGCAATAGAGGCTGCATTCCTCTCGTGGGACAGACGTAAGCGGATCAACCTTGCGTCGCCGAGCAAGCTTTGCGCGACCATTTCGTCGGCCAACCGTGCCGGGTCACCGGACAGGTCGTCGGCGGAAAGGACGGTGGTGGAAAACGGGTCGTCCGGGTTTGGGCTAAATTTTTTGGCAATTGCATCGGCGCGCTCTGCGCATAATCCGGCATCCGGGCCAAAGAGGAGTACGCCGGGGCAATCTGCGGGTGGGGAATTTATCCAGCTACGGGCGCGCGCACCCGCCAGTTTCATTTCGCTTCACTACTGGCCTGATAACTGGCCAGTCTGGCTATGATACGGTCTGCGGCCTCGGACGCGACTTGTTCTTCGGCGTTGGCTTGCGCCGCTACCGTACCATAAGGGTCGCGCGGTGCGCCGTAGGTTGAGATCGCCCGCACTTCGCTACGGTAGACCACATCTCCGGTTTTGGCATCGACCAATTCAAATTCGGCATCCATGACCAAATCATATCGGGAAGCCACATCGTCGGCACCTATACCCAAGCTTTTACGGCGGGATTCGGGTGTTATTCTTAATATATAAGGTGTGGCGCGATTGTCGCCCATACGGTCACGCAGGGCTTGCGCCAGTAAAAAGTTGATTTTGTCATTGGCCTGCATTTCCACACGGATGTTTTTCATACTGACGCCCGTGCCGCCAAAGGCAGTGGGCGCATGCATGGGCTTAAAGCCGCAAGCGGTTAGGATGAGTGCAGTTGCTAAAATAATTGCTATACGTATCAATTTCATATCAGACTCCTTTTATATCGCTCACGGCAGTGCGCGAAAAGCGCACGCCTCCGCGGGGGCGCGCCATTGGGCGCGACGGGCGGTCGCCCTTGCCTTGCTTCGCTCGGTACACCATGTTTACTGAACGCTCCTAGTTTGCCACTATATTGATTATGCGGCCTGGGACAACGATGATTTTTCTTATGGTTTTGTCAGAAAGGAATTGGACAATATGGGGATGGGCCAGTGCCAGCTTCTCGACATCATCTTTGGACGCGGCCTTGGCCACAGAAATTTCAGCGCGGCGTTTGCCGTTTACCTGAATGGGCATGGTGATTTCGTCTTCCACCAACATGGCCGGATCAGCCACAGGCCACGGTGCATCACAGACCAAACCTTCGCCGCCGAGATGCGCCCAACATTCTTCGGCCAAATGGGGCATGAACGGTGCGATGACCCGCACGAGCATGCTCATACCTTCGGTCTTAGCCGCATCATTATCAGTGTATTTTTTCAGTGCATTGACGGTTTCGTAAATCTGCGCCACCGACGTATTGAAACGGAAATTGTCAATACCGTCCGTAATTTTAGAGGCGGCTTTGTGGACAGAGCGGCGCAAATTCAGAGCGGATCCGGCCAAATCGTCCGTAGAACCTATAGACTGCAAACTGTTTTCAGGTGTATCCGCAATAGTCGCCCAAACCTTGTTGGCAAAGCGCCATGCGCCGAGAGCGCCCGCATCCGTCCATTCCACATCCCGTTCGGGCGGACTATCGGAGAGCATAAACCAGCGGGCTACATCGGCGCCGTAGCCCTCGATAATATCGTGGGGGTCGATGACATTTTTCTTGGACTTGGACATTTTCTCGACCGCACCGCGTGTGATTGTTTTGCCCGTATCCATATGAATGAGCTTGCCGTCTTTCTCAACCACATCAGCAGGCATGACGAACTGACCATCTGCATCAGTATAGACCGCATGATTGACCATGCCTTGGGTGAACAGGCCTTTGAACGGTTCGCCTGACGGTAAATCTAACAGACCGCAATCGCGAAGAGCGCGGGCGAAGAAACGTGCATAGAGCAAATGCAAAATAGCG
>JALSHE010000035.1 GCA_026982415.1 Robiginitomaculum sp. | reverse complement strand
TTGCATGTCAGAAGCGATTGCCATACCCAATGCTATTCCGGGCGAAGCGGCCAGCCGCTATGCATCTGCTTTGTTGCAGCTTGCCGAAGAGGCAAAAACGCTGAAATCAGTGGAAAAAGATTTAAAGACTTTAAACGGTCTATTCGCGAAAAGTACGGATCTCAACGATATGGCGACCAGCCCTGTCTTGGCGGACGCAGACAAGGCCAAGGCTTTGCTGGCTCTGGCTACCAAAGCCAAGCTTGGTAAGTTGACCCAAAATTTTATCGGGACAGTTGCGGACAATGGCCGTGCAGGTGAATTGCCGTCTATGATTACGGCTTTTGAGCAAGAATTAGCCGAAAGACGCGGCACAGAAAGCGCATTGGTCACATCTGCTACGAAATTAAGCGCCGCACAGATTAAATCGATTGCGGCCAATCTCAAGAAATCACTCGGACACGCAGTTTCCTTGGAAACTGCAATTGATCCGGACTTGCTCGGTGGATTTGCCGTTAAAGTCGGGTCTAAATATTACGATGCAACCCTAAAAACCAAATTAGAGGGCTTAAAACTCGTCCTCAAAGAAGCATAGAAGAAAAGGCTATCTCATGGATATTCGCGCTGCTGAAATTTCAAGCATATTGAAAAAGCAAATTAAAGGCTATGGCACTAAGGCCAAGGTCTCGGACATTGGGCAAGTATTGTCCGTTGGTGACGGGATTGCCCGGGTTTACGGCCTCGACAATGTCGGTGCTGGTGAAATGGTTGAATTTCCGGGCGGTGTCAAAGGCATGGCGCTGAATTTGGAAAGCGACAATGTCGGTATCGTGATTTTCGGCGATGACCGAGGTATTAAAGAGGGCGATACGGTTAAACGCTTGGGCGAGATTGTGGACGTGCCTGTTGGTATGGAGCTTTTAGGCCGCGTTGTGAACGCGCTCGGCGAGCCAATTGACGGCAAGGGGCCGATTAAGTCTAAAGAGCGCCGCCGTGTGGACGTGAAAGCGCCGGGCATTATCCCGCGTAAATCTGTGCATGAGCCTGTGCAAACTGGTATTAAAGCCATTGATGCGCTTATCCCAATTGGTCGCGGTCAACGTGAGTTGATTATTGGTGACCGCCAAACCGGTAAAACTGCTGTGGCTGTTGATGCGATTATCAACCAAAAAGCCGCATTCGATAATGACGACGAGGCTGATAAGCTTTATTGCATCTATGTTGTGATTGGCCAAAAGCGTTCGACCGTGGCGCAGTTGGTGAAAACCCTCGAAGAAAACGGCGCTATGGAGTATTCCATTATCGTGGCCGCAACCGCTTCAGAGCCTGCACCTATGCAGTATCTGGCGCCGTTCGCGGGCTGTGCCATGGGTGAGTTTTTCCGTGATGGTGGCAAGCATGCGCTCATCGTTTATGATGATTTGTCTAAGCAGGCCGTGGCGTATCGCCAGATGTCTTTGCTCCTGCGTCGTCCTCCGGGGCGCGAAGCGTATCCGGGCGATGTGTTTTATCTGCATTCCAGACTTTTGGAGCGTTCTGCGAAATTGAACGAAGCCAATGGTGCGGGTTCTATGACGGCGCTTCCGATTATTGAAACCCAGGGTAATGACGTGTCGGCCTTTATTCCGACCAATGTTATCTCTATTACTGATGGTCAAATTTTCTTGGAAACAGATTTGTTCTTCCAAGGTATACGTCCGGCGCTTAATGTCGGCCTTTCAGTATCCCGTGTGGGTTCATCAGCCCAAATTAAAGCTATGAAGCAAGTTGCTGGCCCGATTAAAGGCGAGCTAGCGCAATACCGCGAAATGGCGGCCTTTGCCCAATTTGGTTCCGACCTCGACGCCTCCACCCAAGCCATGTTGGCCCGTGGTGAACGCCTCACGGAACTGCTCAAGCAACCACAATACTCGCCCCTACAAGTGGAAGAACAAGTCTGCGTTCTCTATGCGGGTACACGCGGTTATCTCGATGGTATCGAAGTTAAGCAAGTGCAAGCTTACGAAAAAGAGCTTTTGGTTCACCTAAAAGGTCAGCACGCTGATTTCTTGAAAGAGATTAAAACGGGCAAAAAATTGACAGATGAACTTGAGGGTAAACTCAAGGATATTCTTTCGAATTTCACGTCGAATTTCGCGGGTTAAGTAACAACGGAGAGCGCGGCTATGGCCAGCCTTAAAGAATTACAAACCCGGATCAAGAGTGTGAAGAACATTCAAAAGATCACCAAAGCCATGCAATTGGTGGCGGCTGCGAAACTGCGCAAAGCGCAGGATGCGGCGGAACGCTCGCGGCCTTATTCTGACCGCATTGGCGCAGTTATCACCAATCTATCCGCCTCTATGTTGGGTGGTGAGGGCGCACCGAAATTACTTGTTGGTACGGGTGAGGATAAAGTGCAATTATTGGTCGTAGCGACTGCGGACCGTGGTCTTTGCGGTGGTTTTAACACCAATATTGTGCGCAAAACCCGCGAGGAAATTGTTTCCTTGGAATCGGCTGGTAAAACGGTCAAGATTTTTTGTATTGGCACGATTGGTGAAGGGCAACTGAACCGCCTTTATGGTGATAAAATTATCAAAACCGTGTCTTTGAAAGAACATAAAACCCTGACAGGTGCGATTGCGGCTGAGCTTGGCGGCGAAATTACTGCCATGTTTGACGCGGGCGAATTTGATATTTGCAAATTGATTTATTCGCAGTTTGAAAATGTGATGACACAGGTGCCGACCATTAAAACCATGATTCCGGCTATTGGTGTTATCGGAAAATATGCTGGTAAGGAGGGCGAACACGCCTCTGATGAAGTATTTGCCCCTGACCTTAAGGGTGCGGCCTATGAATATGAACCGGACGAAGAGGGCATTCTTGAAGTTTTATTGCCGCGCAATGTCAACACACAGATTTTTTCCGCGCTACTTGAAAACGTCGCGGGTGAAATGGGCTCAAAAATGACGGCTATGGATAACTCCACGCGCGCGGCGGGCGATTTAATCGACAAATTAACACTGACATTCAACCGTTCAAGACAGGCGCAAATTACGTCTGAACTGATCGAAATTATTTCCGGCGCAGAAGCGCTTTAGTAAAGAGGAAGACCAAGATGGCTAAAAAACCAGCAAAGAAAACAGTCGCTAAAAAAGCGCCTGCCAAAAAACCAGCAACAAAGCGCAAAGCACCTGCTAAAAAAGCAGCGCCAAAAGCAACTGGCCGTATCAGCCAGATTATTGGCGCGGTGATTGACGTGGAATTTACGGGTAAATTGCCTGCGATTTTGGACGCGCTTGAAACCGATAATCAGGGTAACCGCCTTGTGCTCGAAGTTGCCCAGCATTTGGGACAAAATACTGTGCGTACCATCGCCATGGACTCCACTGAGGGTTTGGTGCGCGGCGCACCTGTCACCGATACGGGCGATTCTATTCAAGTGCCTGTTGGCCCGGCGACCCTTGGCCGTATTATGAATGTTATCGGCGAGCCGATTGATGAGGTTGGTCCGATTAAAACCACAAAACGTATGTCCATTCACAGAGACGCGCCAGCCTTTAAAGACCAGGCGACTGAAAGTGAAGTTCTCGGCACTGGTATCAAAGTTATCGACCTGCTTTGCCCCTATGTTAAAGGCGGGAAAATTGGCCTGTTCGGCGGTGCGGGTGTTGGCAAGACGGTTCTTATCATGGAGCTTATCAACAATATCGCAAAAGCATATGGTGGTTATTCCGTGTTTGCGGGTGTTGGCGAGCGGACCCGCGAAGGTAATGACCTTTATTGGGAAATGATCGAAAGTAATGTGAATATCGAAGGCGGCGGCGGCGATAGCCGTTGTTCTTTGGTTTACGGACAAATGAACGAGCCTCCGGGAGCGCGTGCGCGTGTTGCGCTAACCGGCCTTACACAAGCCGAATATTTCCGCGACGAAGAAGGCAAAGACGTTCTATTTTTCGTGGACAATATCTTCCGCTTTACCCAAGCCGGTTCCGAAGTGTCGGCGCTCTTGGGTCGTATCCCGTCTGCCGTGGGTTATCAGCCTACACTGGCCACAGAAATGGGCCAAATGCAGGAGCGGATTACCTCAACTAACAAAGGGTCTATTACATCCGTGCAGGCGATTTATGTGCCAGCCGATGATTTGACCGACCCGGCACCTGCGGCATCATTTGCCCATTTGGACGCGACAACGGTTCTGAACCGTGCAATCTCTGAAAAAGGTATTTATCCTGCGGTTGACCCGCTCGATAGTACGTCTCGTATCCTAGAGCCGCGTGTTGTTGGCGATGACCATTACGAAGTTGCCCGTATGGTTCAGGAAATCCTGCAAAAATATAAATCCCTACAAGACATCATCGCCATTCTCGGCATGGACGAATTGTCCGAAGAAGATAAATTGGTTGTGGCGCGGGCGCGTAAAGTTGAGAAATTCCTTTCCCAGCCTTTCCATGTTGCGGAAATCTTTACGGGCATGCCGGGACTTTTGGTTGACATCAAAGACACGGTGAAATCATTCCGGGGTGTTTGCGAAGGCGACTATGACCATATCCCGGAACAGGCTTTCTACATGGTCGGCGGTATCGATGATGTGATTAAAAAAGCTGAAAAAATGGCGCTTGAAGCGGCTTAGTTTAGAGAAGTAATATGGCTGATAAATTACAGTTTTCATTGGTGTCGCCAGAAGCGGAACTTTTCTCCGGTTTGGTAGATCAAGTTGACGTGCCGGGCACTGAGGGTGATTTTGGCGTCTTTGCTGATCACGCCCCGTTCATGGCTGCTATCCGCACTGGTGCGATTACGGTATATAATGACGGCACCGAGACCCGCTATATGATACAAGGTGGCTTCGCCGATGTGACGTCGGACGGCCTGACTGTTTTGGCAGAAAGCTGCACACGCATGAGCGACGTAAAAGCCAACATGATAGCAGAAGAAATCACCAAAGCCGAAGCCGCATTGGCTGCCGCCGAAGGCGATGCCAGCCTCCCCGCCGCGCAGCATTTGGATGGTTTAAAATCCTTGGCCGAGAGCCTTTAAATAAGCAAATATTGAGCATTTTTTCGCCGCCTTTGCATATATGGTAAGGGTATGACTTTTCGTACAATATTTCTTAGACTATTTAAATATGGCAGCCTCTTGGCTGTGCTGTGTTTACTATATGGTTTCTTTGTAGAACCTAAAACACTGTCCGTGCGGCATGTGGAAATAATATCTGAGACATGGCAAGGTTCGCCTTTGAAAATAGGGCTGATGGCAGACATTCATGTTGGTGGTTGGCATGTGGATGCGGAACGCGCCTGGCGCTTATCCGAAAAATTAAATGATTTGACGCCCGATATTGTGTTGCTTGCAGGTGATTTCATCAATGGTCATGTGCCCAAAACACTAAGAACTGGGCAAGAAAACCTAGAAATAGAGCAGGGTATCAAAAACCTCGGAAAACTTTCTGCACCGCTCGGTGTCTATGCCGTGCTTGGAAACCATGATGCGTGGTATGGCGAAGAACAAATTCGTAGCCTGCTGGGAAATGCAAATATTGGCATATTGGATAACCAAAATTCACTTATAAAGTCCGAAAAATTCCAGTTCTGCCTAATCGGCCTTGCGGATAGTCTCACCGGTATTCGCGATACCACGGTGTTTGCAGACTGTGCGGCTGGGAACGATATTATTGCGTTCATGCACTCTCCCGATAGCTTCTACCTATTGCGGTCGGATACAGATTTGGCCTTGGCTGGGCATACACATGGCGGGCAGATCAATATTCCGTTTATCGGGCGAAGGATAACCTCCACAATAGCAGGGCGGAAATATGCTTATGGACGGATAGATTTGGGCGGCATTCAGGCATTCGTTACGGCAGGCATTGGCACGTCAATATTGCCAGCTCGGTTCCGCGCCCCGCCGGAAATCGTCCTGATTACCCTGCGCTCGCCTTAACTACTGACGCTACAGTTTAGAAAACTCTTTCTCTACTCTAGCGTAAACCGGGCGTTTGAAGGGTACTACTAGTTTTGTTGCCAGTGATAGACTTGCCCAGCGCCAATCGGTAAATTCTATTTGTTTATGGGCTTCAAGATTGATATTTGCCTCATTACCGACAAACCGAAAAGCGAACCATTTTTGCCTTTGCCCGCCCCAACCGCGCGCACGTTTTGAGTATTTAAACCCGTCCGGGAAATCATAATATAGCCAGTCCTTTATCTTGCCGAGCGGCTCTATCATATCCTTAGTGATTCCGGTTTCTTCGGCCAGTTCGCGCAGGGCTGCCGCACGTGGTTTCTCGCCTTTATCAATACCGCCTTGGGGCATTTGCCAGACATAGGGGCCAGAAGCTTTTTTGCGTTTCCCGAGAAAGACCTCACCCTTAGCATTGAACACAGCAATGCCAGCGGCTGGACGGTAGGTTTCTTTATGGAGACGAATCATGCTGTAGGTCTAGCGCGTTTTTAGCGCATAGGAAACTGGTGCGATCTCGATATTTTGAGGTTTGGTTGCCAGCCAAGCTTTGATGCCGTCAATTGTACCTTCATAGGCAAAACCCATTCCGATCGGCACATTATCATAGCTGTTTTCATGCAGTATTTTGATATTACGCAAAACATAAGCGCGGTCTTGTTGCTCTTCGTCCAAATATCCATTGGCGATGACAGCAGGAAGGGCTTCGCGTTTTGCTAGCCGCTCGATGCGCGTGTCATCTATGGCACCATCATATACAAAGCCTAACCCGGCATCTTTCAAGGTTTTTATTATCGGCAAAAGAGCCGTCTCATCATTGACCAGCCGGGCGCCGTCATAATTGGTCACGGCGAAATATCCTTGAGCGCGGCTTAGTAAATATTCAAGGTTGCGCGTATTGACTGTACCGGAGCCTGCAACTGTTAGCGTGCGTATTTCGGCGGGTACGTTTCCTTGCATTGGGAGTTCAATCATCACTTCATGGCCACGAGCGCGTGCTTTATTAATCCAACCTTGTAGCCCTGGTGCATCTGCGGCGAACGATAATGTTACCACACCGGGTAGATTGTTGATAGCCTTACGGGTGATACTCGGATTGAGACCAAGCCCGCCGACGACCAGAGATAGATATTTAGTTTCGGCGTTGGGCGAGAACGGTTTGGCATAGGCGGTGAGTGCAGTACGGCCATCTTTATGCGGATGCGGAACAGGGCCAAATGGTGTCATACGGCTTAGTCCGACAATGGGCGCTCGAACGAGAGGCGTATAATCGCGTATAGTTTGTTGGTTATCCTCTAGGGACCGACCATCTATCAACACCGGGCCAGTACGGGTGTTTTTTGGGGGCGTAATTTGGCTTGGCTTGCCAACCATATTCACTTGCTCAGTCGGGTTTACATCTAGCGGAATATTATCAGGCTCCAGCAAGTCGGGTAGAGACGGCGTTTTGTTGGCCGTTTGGATTATGACTTGCTTGGGTAACAATATTTCGGTCGTTGTGTTTGCAACAGGTTTATTCTTGGCCGAAATATTGAGCCAAGAAACCACCGATAGCCCCGTAATGACGAGTAACAGCACGGCGCTCAGTCCATGCTTGCGCATTGAGGGAAGTTTTCTTGGATTTCTGTGAATATGCCGAGCCATATGTAATGGGTAGCGCGAGCGCTCGCTAAATACCAGCAAAAATATCGGTTCACATATGGGGGCGCATTATTGGTCGAAAATTTTGCGTAGGCGTGTTTCATAATCGGAGGATTTGAGTATTTTCACAGCTTCTTCCAATTGATAATCCTTGTCGTCCGGCCAGTCTTCGGGCGCATAGCGCGGCTTAGGTTTTGCTTTTTTATGCGTCTTGCCTTCTGATTTACGGATGATGGAGTCAAGGGAATTTGGTAAGCTGGATTCGGCAAAACGGGTATGTTCCTCACCGTCGTCCGCATATGCTTCAATCCATATATCAGGCGTGATGCCAAGCCCTTGGATTGATTTACCCGACGGTGTAAAATACCGTGCCGTGGTGAGACGAAGCGCACCTTTTCGGCCCCCCTCTAATGGGAATACAGATTGAACGGAGCCTTTGCCAAAGGACGGCGCACCAATTATCATTGCCCGACCTCTGTCTTGTAAGGCACCTGCTACAATTTCGGATGCGGACGCCGTAGAGCCATTAATGAGAACAACCAAGGGCACGCCTGCTATTTTCTCACCTTGCTTGGCATGATAACGGCTATTGTCGTCCTTTTGGCGACCCCGCACAGAAACAACTTCTCCGCCGTTTAAAAACAATCCAGCAACATCTACACTTTGCAATAAAAGTCCGCCGCCATTACCGCGCAAATCAAGAACCAGTCCGGGGAGGCTGCGTCCGTACTCTTTAGTGAGCAATTCTATGGCTTCGGCTAAATCCCGTGCGGCGTGTTCGTTGTTAAAAGTTTCGAGATAGATATAGCCCATGCCCTCATACATACGGTGGCGCACGGCTCTGCCTTGGACAACGGCGCGAATAACAACAACATCACGTGCCGCCTTGCCGGGGCTTTTTACGGTCACGGTAATCGGGTCGCCCGCTAAACCGCGCATTTTCTCGACGGCATCGCTCAGGCTTTTGTCTTTAATATCGACACCTTCCACATGGGTGATATTGTCACCCGCCTTAATGCCCGCCCGCGAAGCAGGGGCGTTTGGGTTGGCATAATTTACTTTGATCAACCCGTCTTCCATAGAGACTTCAATGCCAAGCCCCCCATATTCGCGCCGCGCACGTTTTTGCTGTTTTTCGAAATTTTTAGGTGCGACATAGCGTGAATGTGGGTCCAGCGATTGCAAAAGACCGTTAAGGGCATCGCCAATCAGGACATCACTTGCAACGGGTTCGACATATTGGTCTTGCACGCGTGTCAAGACATCTGCGAACAGTGCCAATTGTGCGTAAGTTTTTTGTTCCTTATCGAGCTTCGCATCAGCAAGTGTGCGCATGGAAATACCAAGGCAGGTACCCAGTGTTATCAAGAGCACCAGCCAAACAGATTTCCGAATTGATCGGTGCATATTTAACCCCTAGCCGCAGCCATTCGGGACTTGTAAGAGCCGTCTTTCAATATTTCCAAAGCGCGTTTTAACTGAAAGTCGTCTTCAATATCGAAATCCTTAGGGGGGTATTCTATCTCCATTTTATCGTCGGTATCTTCGTCCGCATCACCGTTTTCATTTTTTATGGAGTTGGGTAAGTCGGATTCGCGTAACGAAATATCGACTTTTTCCTCGTCCAACAATGCATAGGACACAGCAATGTCCGGCGTAATGCCTGTACCTTGAATAGAACGCCCCGCAGGGGTGTAATAACGAGCAGTGGTCAAGCGCAAAGCACCATCGCGGCCATTGCGCAGTGGGATGACCGACTGCACGGAGCCTTTGCCAAATGATGTTAGTCCAAGAACAAGCCCTCGTTCACGGTCTTGAACGGCACCGGCGACAATTTCGGCCGCCGAGGCCGAGGCGCCGTCGATCAGCACGATGACCGGAACGCCGCTGACCAATTCGCCTTTTTTGGCGTTATAAGTTTCAGTATCTACTGGGCGCCGCCCGCGTGTGGATACGACCTCTCCGCCGTCGAGGAAGGCGCTAGAGACACGAATAGACTGATCCAGGAGGCCGCCAGGATTGCCGCGCAAATCGACGATAAGTCCCGGGATTTTCCCACCGAGTTCTTGCTTGATAGAGGTTATAGAAGTTTCCAAAGACGCCGCTGTAAGTTCATTAAACTGGGAAATACGCAGATAGCCCATCCCGTCCTTAATTTCATGGCGCACAGGTTTTTTCTTGATGATGGCACGAACCATAGTGATGTCGCGTGGGTCTTCGCCTTTGCGTACAACTGTAACCGTAATCGGTTCGCCGGGCTTGCCGCGCATTTTATCAACGGCATCGCTCAGGCTAAGCCCGAGGATAGAGACATTATCAACTGCCGTTAGATAATCTCCGGATTTAATTCCGGCCTTTTTGGCAGGTGTATCGTCGATGGGTGAGATAACTTTAACCACACCTTCTTCCATGGTCACTTCCATGCCGAGGCCGCCATATTCGCCGGAGGTAGCGATTTGCATGTCATCGAACTGGCTAGGCGCAATATAGCTGGAGTGCGGGTCAAGGCCTTGCAGCATACCGTTTAGGGCATCATCGATCAAATCGGCATTATCCACGGGCACCACATAGCTGTTGCGCACTCGCGCCATGACATCAGCCAGTAAATCCAACTGTTCGAAGGTTTGTTCTTGGCTTGATTTTTCAACCGCCACAGCACTGTTATTGCTGGTCGAGAAGGCAAATAGCGCACTGGCTGCAATAACACCCATGGTTGGCAATATATATTTCATCTGTCTCTCCGAAGAATTATGACGCTTTATGCGCTTATTTAAAGTGTTCTTATCCGCTACAAAACCATATTACCAGAAATTACCAGAGATATTGGTGAATTTATAGTCATATTTCAGTGTTCTGCAATCTACCCCGACCGTGCAAGAGCTGCGCCAACCCACGGTTTTGGATTGATGCTGCTGCGGTTTTTGCGAAACTCCATAAACAGCTCGGGTGATTTTGTGCCTGTGGTTGGCATCAGTCCGAGCGGTTCTCCGGTTTTGACGCTTGTGCCTGCCTTGGCAAATGTTTCGCCCAAGCCCGTTAGTACGATAAAATATCCGCCGCCTACATTTAAAATCACCACATGGTCATCGTTAAAAGCGCCGGAAAACTCGACCCGTCCCGCGAACGGCGCAATGACCTGGGCTTTGCGGGTGGACTTAAGGCTAATGCCTTTTGCCGTGCCGCCGCCTGCCAGGCGGGCGCCGTAATTACGGCTTAATTTGCCAAATACAGGGAGTGGGACTTGACCGCGCGCATCAGCAAAACGTGCGGAACCCGACGGAATAAACACGGGCGGTACATAGCTCGGTGTCGATGCATTTCCGGGTTTTGGCTTCAAGCGCGGCACCGGATTACCTATGCCGCGCGCTGGTTTCAGGCGCGGCAATATGGCTTCGGCGCTATCTTCAAACCGCGCAATTAAGTCCCGCAAATTTTTGGCTTCTTTAGCCAGACGTGCGGCTTCGTCGATTTTGGTTTTCCGGTCTTTGTCTAATTTATTGCTCAGGGCGGATTTATTGGTGATGATAGACTTTATGCGTGTTAGCCGGATATTGACGTCTTTGGCATGGTTGGCAATCTCGCCGCGTTTTCTGTCCATCTTGGTGCGCACAACTTGCAATTCGGACAATTGGTCTTGCAGGCGCTTAGATTTTTTATGCAAATCCTGACTGAGGTAAGCCAGTAAATGCGCCGCGCGGGCGGCATCTGTGGCATTTTTTGGATGTACCAACAAAGCCGGCGGCGGGCTTTTATCAATACGTTGTAATGCGGCCAGCATGTCACCAAGCGCGGCGCGGTCGGATAATATCTTCGCCTTGAGCGTCTTTTCTTGGGCGCTCAGGTCTGATAATTGGGCGCGGGCTTTGGTTTCGGCACGCTCAAACCCCCGCGCTTGGCCACTGGCACTCACTAAGTCGTCTTGCAAGCCGCCAATTTCGCCCAATATTGTTTTTTGCCGTTGGCTCAACGCCTTAGCCTGCGCTTCCGCTTGCTTTTGCCTCTCTGTCAGGTTTTCCAATTTATTGGGGTCTACAGTTTGCGCGAATGCAGGCTGAGCCAAGAGTATGAGTAAAACAAAAATGGCGGTTATGCGCTTCATCCCTATCTCATAACAGATTCGCAGGCTTTGTCAGCTTATGAGTTCATCTAAGAAAAGGCCCGGCTTTGGTCTCCAAAAGATTGACCAAAATTGGATCCATATATTCGTAATCATCCGGAATACCTAGAGTGATGACCCGTTGCCCGTTAAGATGCTTACGATGTTTTTTTGACAACCGATTTCGGTGCCGATTTTCCATTATAAAAATAATATCTGCCCACTTTAATTGCTCGGGCGAAACAACAACGCTGGCCGAAGCATCCAAGCCCGCCGAATCCGTTTCTATATTTGGCCAATCTGCAAATACATGTTCTGCGGTCGGACTACGCAGACGGTTGGCTGAACAAAGGAAAAGCACATTTTTATGTTTCATGTTTTTCTCCAATTAGTCTCTATGATAAGGCGTACCCGCCAGAATGGACAGCGCTCTATACACTTGTTCTGCAATCATCACGCGGACCAATTTATGCGGCCATACGGGTTTGCCGAGCTGCCATTTTACGGCATTTGCGGGCAGAGCGGCTGGTTCGAACCCGTCGGCACCGCCAATAGCAAATACCAAAGTACCTATGCCGTCATCGCGCCAATTGGCAATCTGCCGTGCCATTTGCCGTGAGGTCAGGGCTTTGCCGCGCTCGTCCAGAACCACCAATATATCACTCGGTTTTGTTGTGGACAATATGGTTTCGGTTTCTGCGCCACGGGATTTTGCGGCGCGAATATCAACCGCACTTTCACTGATATTTGGAATACCGATATTGCGTCCAACAACACCAGCACGGCCAAGATAATCATCAATCATTGTCCGCTCCGGCCCGGATTTAATAAAACCAGCGGCGCGGATGATGATATTCATTTAGTCCAAATCGTCACTGCTAGGGGACACTGACCACAATTTTTCCAGTGCGTAAAACTCGCGCACTTCCGGGCGGAATAAATGCACAATGACATCGCCCGCATCAATCAAAACCCAATCGTTTTGTTTGTCGCCTTCAATGCCTAGTTTTTTTAGGCCGATTTCCTTTAGCCCGCGCTGAACATAATCAGAAAGCGCGTTGACATGGCGGTTTGAGCGCCCGGAGGCGACAATCATGGTATCGGCAATAGACGATTTCCCAGCCAAATCCAACCGCACAATATCTTCGGCGCTTTGGGTGTCCAGAATATCATAAATCAGCTCAGCCAGCTCCGCTGCGGCTTGTTTGGTTTTTGGCAGCGTACCAGTTTTGGCTTCGCGCGCATCAGATGTATTAGTCAGTGTCTTACTCCAGTAAGGCGGCCAAACCGGCCATTAAATTAAGGTCAGGGCTTATGGTATATCACAAGTGTGGTGTCAAGGCTCTGGAGAGCTAGCCAGGGGCAAATCATCAATTATTAACAGCTATTCCACCAAGAGTATAACAAGAGTATAACAAGAGTATAAAGAGATTAAACGGCGATATTTGTATAATATCTATAAAAGTGGTTCCAATTTGCCATAGTAATATCGTCATAATCACAGATAGTGTTTACCTATGTGGAAATTAACGATTAATGATTTGCCCCTGTCTTCACCTTGTTTCTCGCCTTTAGGTGTTTTCCTCGCAGAGTTGGCGAGACCTTCCAAAAGTTAGCTGACTTTAAAATCCGGACGATATTCCGACGCCGAACCATACACTGGATTTATCGGGTGCAGAAATCGTAGCGGGGTTAGTGATGTCGAAATTGGTGTCCAGGAAACTGGCTTGCGAACTTAGCCCGCCGTTTATACCTGCATATACGGATGTGTTGTCGTTAAACCCGTAACTAAGTGCGCCAGACAGGGAGCCGTATTGATAATCGCCCCCGCCGTCGACTGTGACTAGACCCGCGCTTGCGCCAATATCAAAACTGGATTTCTCGCCGATAGGGACAGAATATTCCGCGCCGCCTTCTAGGGTGAAAGCTTTTAGGGTTAAGTCGTAATAGGCGGTGATGCTTGGGGCGAGGGGGGCGTCAAAACCAAGGCCGCCATAAACCTCAACCGTGCTGGCATCACCTGCACCCGTGCCAATATCAAAGACGCCGCCAGATTGCGGGTAGTGGTAGAGGGTGGCGCCGACGCTGGCGGATATTGTCTCGCTCAGGTCAAAACCGTATCCGGCGTAAATGTCTATTTCGTCGGCAAAGATGATGCTTTCCTTGCCGCTGGCTACGGAGGCCCAGACGCCTGCGCTAAAATTTCCCACCGATATTTCTGCACCGGGCTGGAAGGCATCGCCCGCCAGAGTGACGCCGCGAAACACATATTCGGTGACATAGTCAGTGCTGACCGAGACCGATACGTCCTCTCCGGCCAAGGCATAGGTTGAGCTAAGCAGCGTTAAAGGGAGGGCAAGGGGCATTAGAGCCAATCTAAGGGCTAGTTTCTTCATGATATTTTCCTGTTTTTTTGGGTTTATATTTTGGGTTAGGAGACAAATTCTGGATAAGCGGCGACACCAAGTTCTGCTTGGTCGAGACCGACATATTCTTCTTCTTCAGATACGCGGATGCCGATGGTTTTCTTCATGGCGAACCAAAGGACGGCACTGATACTGAAGACAAATACACCTACGGCTACGACACCAATAAGTTGCGGCATAAATTTGACATCTGGATTGGTGAAGGCAACGGCCAGCGTGCCGAAAATACCCGCAACCAAATGCACGGGGATGGCACCGACCACATCGTCGATTTTGAATTTATCGAGCAATGGCACGGCTAACATGGCGAGGAGGGAACCGATACCGCCGACCAACATGGCTACGGGTACGCTTGGGGTTAGGGGTTCTGCGGTAATCGCGACCAGTCCGGCGAGGGCGCCGTTAAGCGCCATGGTCAGGTCGATTTTCTTATAGCGCAATTGCGTGTAGAAAATCGCGACAACTACGCCTGCACAAGCGGCCATATTGGTGTTAACGAAAATCTTGGACACGTCCGTCACATCGCTAATCGTGCCCATAGCAAGTTGTGACGCGCCGTTAAAGCCGAACCAACCGAGCCATAGGATGAACACACCCAGTGTAGCCAGCGTCATATTGGAGCCGGGGATCGGGTTAATTTGACCATTTGCTCCGTATTTGCCCGCGCGGGCACCAAGGATAATCGCGCCAGCCAAAGCTGCCCAACCGCCCGTAGAATGCACGAGTGTTGAACCGGCGAAATCAGCAAATCCGAGAGCGTCGAGCCAGCCAGTTCCCCATTCCCACGACGCGACAATAGGATAGATAAAGCCAGTCAGTAGAGCTGTGAACAAAAGGAACGGCCAGAATTTTATCCGCTCGGCCAATGTACCAGAGACGATGGACGCGGTTGTCGCGCAGAACACCATTTGGAAGAACCAGTCTGACGCACCAGAATATCCGGCGGAATTATCTGCGCCTGCGCCAAAATTTTGCCAACCTAAATTGGTCGAGATGTAGCCGCCCTCGGTAATACCGTAAGCAAAACTATAGCCGATGAGCCAGAACATCACGCCTGCGACGGCGTATAGAGAGATGTTTTTGAGGCACTGCATGGAGACGTTTTTGGTGCGCACCAATCCGGCTTCTAGCATAGCAAAGCCAGCCGCCATCCACATGACGAGGAAGCCGCCGATGAGGAAAAGTAGTGTGTTGAAAATATAAGCGTTTTGCGCGTCGCTGGCTTCTAGCTTTGCGGTCAAAACGGCCAGTTCGTCTGCGTGTGCAGAAATGGCTGGCGCCGCTAGCAAGAGCAGGGGTAGATATTTAAGTGATTTTCTTAGATATGACATGTGTGTCTCCGAATATAGTTTGTGATTGGGTTAAAGGGCTGATGCGCCAGTTTCGCCAGTGCGAATGCGAACGGCTTGCTCGACATCGACAACAAAGATTTTGCCGTCGCCAATTTTGCCTGTGCCTGCCACGGTTTTGATAGCGTCGATAATGGCCTCGACTTGGTCGCTCGGCACTACCAGCTCGATTTTAAGCTTGGGCAAGAAATCGACCACATATTCTGCGCCCCTATACATTTCCGTATGACCTTTTTGGCGGCCAAAGCCTTTGGCTTCCAACACGGTCATACCGGTAATGCCGAGCGCTTGCAGGGCCTCTTTAACTTCGTCCAATTTGAACGGTTTTATAATAGCTTCTACTTTTTTCATGCGTATCTCCGATGTGGTTTCTAATATCAGTTGGGTTATTGCTAAGGGCGGAAAATAATGCGGGGCAAGAAAGCGCACTGGGTTTGGCGTAAATTTTGCGAAAAATGCCGATATTGCCCAAAATTTAACCGCCATTTTTTAGCGTTGCACAAAAATTCATCACTAAGAATGTGTATATGGCTAAATCTCAAAGAGATGAACGAGATAGGCAGCGTTCACACAGATGTGAGCGTGAGGAGGTCGCAGGATGCGGCGTTGTTAAGAGGAAATTGATTATATTGGTAAGGGGATCTTTATCATATAGGGGCTATCTTTTATAGAGACTGTTATTTACATGAAACTGTGGCATGGGGGCATGGGATGTGTATTTATGAACGAGCCGCTCCGCAGGGTTTTTGACCCTAATGTCATACAAATATGTAGGGATTCGCGTTCTAAGCAAAAAGTTGACCTTTCGTCAGCACAATTCATTTATAAAATCGCGGAGGGTTCTCCGGGACAAAAACTGGGTTTGATACCTGGGGATTGCCTTATTGCTTTTAATGGCCAATCAATATCCACTAGCCTAACGGATGCATTACTTGCAGCGCAACATGGTGCTAGGTATTTGTTTTACCAATCGCAAAAAAATGCTTTTCTAGAGGTAGAAACAGATCGCATGCCGCTTGGCCTATATTTATTGCCTAATAGCACCGCCATCATAGAGACCTATATAACACAAGGCTATTATGGAAACGAAGGCTTCTATGCCCTATGGGAGCGAGAGGACTATGTGAGTTTAAAGGAGGCCATATCTGCGGCGACTAGGAAACCCGCCGGTCTAGCCTTCATGCAAAGGCTTGCGAGAGCCACGCAAACCCTGCCTACATTAGAGGTGTTACGCACGATTTGCGATTTTGAAATGGACGATGATAGGGGACAGCTTAGAGATTTACTTGGTAGAATTAATCTGAGTGATTTTTCTCCGGATATACAAGCACTGCTCTATTTTTATACTGCGCGACAGGCACATCAAGATCAAGATATTACCTTATATCAAGAGTATATATTGGCGGCTCACAAATTCCGCCCCATGTCAGAACGCATAAAAAGAGGTGCTTTGAATGCCGGGTTTGACATATATGGACAGGAGAGCCTGCTTAGCCAAAGCATGCCACTGCATTATGAATTTGCGTATTTAGGGGGTGGTTCAGGTGCTATAGATATGCCCGCTATATTAGCGGCAATGCCTGAGAAAAAAATCATGCCACTTTGTTTTATGCCCATGTGCAGGGGCAGTAATGCGTATAATGAGGTCTTGAAAGTCTTTCATAGTATATATGCCTATCACGAGGATAATCTCCACCAAATGCTCGTGATTACCAATACGGACAAACAGCGCAAAGACCCGTCGTCATGGTATGAACAGGAAAAAATGCTAATCTCTGCCGGGTATCCCTTGGTAATCTTGCGAGAACCCACAGGCAATTTCATCAAAGACCTTAGCTTACGCAATGCCCCAACTCTATGGGCCGTAGATAAAACCGGACGCATTGTTTGGGACAAAGGTCTCACAAGTGATTATGATTATTGGGAGATGCTTAAGGGGTTATCTAGTTTTTAAATCTCCCCACTTGACCGACCCGAACGAATCTCTCATATAGCTTTCGGGTCGTGCCTTCCCACCAAGGTACAGTTTTATGTGAGTACAAAAACGCTCACACGGAGACATACATGACTAAACTACAAATGCCGACCGTTAAACCGGTCGATGGGCGGTTTTCGCCTGGTCCATCACGTAAACGTCCGGGTTGGACACCGGATTTTCTTAAAACTGCGGCGCTTGGGCGCTCTCACCGTAGCCCTCTGGGCAAGCAGGTTCTCAAGGAAGTTATTGATCTTTCCCGCGAAGTGCTTGAGGTGCCGGACAGCCATAGAATAGCCATTGTGCCTGCGTCCGATACCGGTGCGGTTGAAATGGCTATGTGGTCCATGCTCGGGCCGCGCGGGGTTGATGTGGCGGCTTGGGAGAACTTTGGCTATGCTTGGATTACCGACGCAGAGAGCCAATTACCCCTCAAGGATTTGCGTATCTTAAAGGCTGATTACGGCGAGCTTCCTGATTTGTCCCAATATACTGGCGACCGGGATTTGGTGTTCACATGGAACGGCACCACGGGCGGCGCACGCGTCCCCAATGCTGATTTCATTCCGGCTGACCGCGAAGGTATTACTATTTGCGATGCCACCTCTGCGGCCTTTGCCCAAGAACTACCTTGGGATAAATTGGATGTTGTGACCTATTCATGGCAGAAAAACATGGGCGGCGAAGCTGGTCATGGTATGTTGATATTATCGCCACGCGCCGTAGAGCGCCTGGAAAGCTATGCCCCGCCTTGGCCTCTACCAAAGATTTTCCGCATGACCAAAAACGGTAAATTAAACGAAGCCTTATTTGAAGGCTCGACCTTGAACACACCGTCCTTAATGTGTGCCGAAGACCATATTGAAAGCTTAAAATGGGTGCGTGAACAAGGTGGATTACAGTGGATGCACGACCGTGCTGATGCTAATTTTGCGCTGTTGCAAAATTGGATGGACAAGACGCCGTGGATTGAAAACTTGTGCGCCGTGCCAGAGCAACGCTCTAACACTGGCGTGTGTATGAAAATTGTTGACCCGCGTTTTCAGGCTCTCTCGCCCGAAGACCAGTCGGCCTTTGCATCGGGTATCGTCAAAATGATCAGCGACCAAGGTGTTGCCTATGATTTTGGTTCCTACCGCACCGCGCCTCCGGGCTTTCGGGTTTGGGCATCGGGCTTGATTAATAAGCAGGATATTGCAGACCTGATCCCGTGGCTGGAATGGGGTTTTGAAACCCAAGTTTCGGCAACTTTCTAAACAAAACAAACAATTTTATTAAGAGGAGGCTCCCATGGTACGAGTCCTTATTGCTGACAAAATGTCAGATGAAGCTAGACGTATATTTAAAAATAGAGGTGTTGATGTTGATGTCATCACCGGACTATCCAAAGACGAACTTATAAAAATTATCCCCGAATATGACGGGCTAGCGGTGCGCTCATCCACCCGCCCCGACGTTGACATTATTGCCGCAGCAACCAATCTAAAGGTCATTGGCCGGGCCGGTATCGGTACGGACAATATTGATAAAAAGGCGGCTACTGCGCGGGGTGTCGTGGTGATGAACACGCCGTTCGGCAATGCAATCACAACGGCAGAACACGCTATTGCTTTGCTGTTATCGTGTGCGCGGCAAATCCCTGCAGCCTCCAACCGCACCCAAGCGGGCGAGTGGCCTAAGGCAGATTTCAAAGGTATCGAGCTTTTTAACAAAACCCTCGGCATTATCGGCTGCGGTAATATCGGCGCACTGGTGGCCGAACGGGCCTTAGCGCTCAAGATGAAAGTCATAGCCTTCGATCCTTATCTAACCCCAGAACGCGCCGTGGATTTGGGTGTTGAGAAAGTCGAGCTGGAGGATTTGTTCAAACGCGCCGACGCCATTACTTTGCACACACCGCTCACCGACGGCACGCGCGGCATTGTGAGCCGCGAAGCACTCGCAACCACTAAGCCTGGCCTTATACTCGTCAATGCGGCGCGGGGGGCTTTGGTGGACGAAGTGGCTTTGAAAGAGTTCCTGGATAGCGGTCATATCCGCGCCGCCGCTTTGGATGTGTTCGAAATTGAACCGGCCAAGGACAATCCATTGTTTGGCACACCAAACTTTATAGCCACTCCGCATTTGGGTGCGTCCACCCTAGAAGCCCAAGAAAATGTTGCCGTACAAGTGGCCGAGCAAATGGCGGATTATCTGCTCTCTGGTGCCGTCACCAATGCGCTGAATATGCCGTCCATTAGCGCCGAAGAAGCCCCGCGCCTTAAACCATTTGTGGACTTGGCCGAGAAGCTTGGGGCTATGACGGGGCAGCTGCTGGAAGACCCGATTGAAGCTGTCGAGTTTTGCTATATGGGCGATGTGGCTAAATTAAATACCAAACCCATGACCGCCGCTGCGCTGGCGGGTCTATTGTCGCCAATGATGAGCGAGGTGAATATGGTCTCCGCGCCCGCAATCGCCGCTGACCGGGGGATTGATGTCAAGGAATCCACGCGCGACGACGCCGAGAACCATGATAATTTGGTCAAGCTTATTATTCATCTTAAGGACAAAACTCTCGAAGTTTCGGGGACGCTGTACGGCGGAGAACCGCGCTTGCAAAGCTTGTTCGGGGTTAAAATGGACGCAGGATTTACGGGTAATATGCTGTATGTCCGCAATGAAGACAAGCCGGGCTTTATCGGAGCGCTGGGCGGCTTGCTCGGCGAATCGGGTGTGAATATAGCGACGTTTTTCCTAGGCCGTGATGAACAAGGCGGGCGAGCAATCTGTCTGGTATCCGTCGATGAGCCTGTCAACGCAGAAATCGAACAAGAAGTGCGCGGCATTGGCCAAGTAAAATTTGCAAAAGCGCTAAATTTTTAGGTATAGCAAACCCAGAATCATGTGTTAGGAAGACCAGAACATTAAGCGGGGTTTGTATGAGAAAATTATTATTATCTGCTGCATTGATTTGCGGCATGTCGGCTATATCTGTGTCATCTGCGCAGGCAGACGAAATGAGACTGGGTGTCATGGTGCATGATGCCCAGTTTTTCGAAGACTTGGTCTTCGGCGGGCGGCACGGCAAAGAGCAAAGTATATCTGTCACTGCGGAGTATGCTTGGGATAGCCCGGAATGGCTTTCTTGGGCCTGGAACCCTATGCCCTATGTTGGCGGGTCTTATAATTTAGGCGGCAAGACATCCCATGGCGGCGCAGGATTGCTGTGGCGGTACGACTTTAAAAATAAATATTATTCGGATTTGGGTTTTGGCTTGGTTGTTCACGACGGCGCAGTGCGAACGCCAGACCCATTGAGCGGTGCAAATGTGAGCGAAGTAGCAGAATTTCGCCGCCGTAAATTCACCGAGATAGAATTTGGTGCGCGGATATTGTTCCGCACCCAATTTGCCCTAGGGTATAGGATTAACGAAACTTGGGCTGGCGAAATCACCTTTGAGCATCTAAGTCATGGTCAAATATTGGGCGGGCCGGAAAACGAAGGCAGTAACAATGTCGGTTTTCGTGTCGCTAAAAGATTTTAAATTAGCTTCTAAAAGCAAAACATAAACAAAGGATATTTGTGTGGCAAATGTAGTCGTAGTTGGATCCCAATGGGGTGATGAGGGAAAAGGTAAAATCGTTGACTGGCTATCGAGCCGGGCAGATGTAATCGCACGGTTTCAAGGTGGTCATAATGCTGGCCATACATTGGTGATTGACGGCAAAGTTTACAAATTATCCCTCCTGCCTTCGGGTGTTGTGCGCGGCGGAAAATTGTCCGTTGTTGGCAATGGTGTCGTTGTCGACCCGTGGGCGTTGATCGACGAAATGGCACGTATCCGCGAACAGGGCGTCAAGATTAGTCCTGACAATCTGATGATCTCCGAAACGGCGACCTTAATCCTGCCCGTTCACGGCGAACTGGATGCAATTCGTGAAAACCGCGCCGACGGCATTAAAATAGGCACCACCAAGCGCGGTATTGGCCCGGCCTATGAAGACAAGGTTGCAAGGCGGGCTATCCGCGTTTGTGATTTGGCTGATCCTGATGGTTTGGCTTCCCGTGTGGAAAATCTCCTGCAACACCATAATGCCCTGCGCAAAGGCCTCGGCCATAAACCTATGGACGCGGACGAATTAACCGGGCAGCTTTTGGAGATCGCACCGAAAATCCTGCCGTTCATGGGGCCAGTTTGGCACGAACTTGATAAAGCATCCCGTGCCGACAAACGTATTTTATTCGAGGGCGCCCAAGGTGCCATGCTCGATATTGACCACGGGACATATCCGTTCGTCACATCCTCCAACACTATTGCAGGTCAGGCGGCTGGTGGTTCCGGCATAGGGCCAAAGGCGCTGTCCTATATTTTGGGCATCACCAAAGCCTACACAACTCGTGTAGGTGAGGGGCCGTTCCCGACGGAATTATTCGACGAAGTTGGGAAGGGCCTAGGCGAACGCGGCCACGAATTTGGCACAGTGACCGGGCGACAAAGACGTTGCGGTTGGTTTGATGCGGTCATGGTGCGCCAAGCCATCACTATAGGCGGTATTGACGGCATTGCCCTGACCAAAATTGATGTGCTTGACGGTATGCCAGAGATTAAAATCTGCATTGGCTATAAACTCGGCGATAAGCGCCTGCGCCGCTTCCCGGCCAGCGCCGCCGACCAAGCCGCAGTAGAACCCGTCTACGAGACCATGGAAGGCTGGAGCGACACCACAGTCGGCGCACGCACAACCGCAGACCTCCCAGCCCAAGCCATAAAATACATCCGCCGCCTAGAAGAACTAATCGGCGTCCCCGCAGCCCTAATCTCCACATCGCCAGAACGTGAGGACACGATATTAATGCGGGATCCGTTTAAGGCTTAGGGCGGCTCATCACACACTTTCACACTCATCACAGACTTTCACAAATGAGTTAGCGGGTGGATTGTGACTTGCTCCTTTGGGGGCATTTGCTTAGCATGTGGGAAATTTTTGAGGGTGTTATTATGGACGGATTACAAGACACACATGCTACGAATGCAGACGTGCGGGCGGATGTGCAGGAACGCTATGCGGACGGGGCTAATGCGGTTGAGGCGGCTCTTTGTTGCCCGATTGATTATGACCCTCAGTATTTGAAGATAATTCCCCAGGACGTGCTCGACCGTGACTATGGGTGCGGCGACCCGTCGCGTTATGTGCGCGAGGGGGATGTTGTGCTTGACCTTGGGTCGGGCGGTGGCAAGATATGTTTTATTGCTTCGCAAATCGTTGGCGCGGAGGGCAAAGTTATCGGCATTGATATGACCGACGATATGCTGGAATTAGCGCGGAGCAACGCTCCGATAATCGCCGAGCGGGTTGGTTATGCCAATGTAGAGTTTCGGCGCGGGCATATTGAAGATTTGAAAACAGATTTGGACGAATTGAATAAATGGTTGGCCAAGAATCCCGTCAAAGACGCAGGCGGCATGGAGGCTATGGAGGCGGAGATATTACGTTTGCAAACCGAATTACCGATGATCCCCGATAACAGTATTGATGTGATTGTTTCTAACTGTGTTCTTAATCTGGTATCTGACAGCAAGAAAAAACAGCTTTTCGCAGAGATGTTCCGGGTGCTGAAAGTCGGCGGGCGCGTGGCTGTGTCCGATATTATTTCCGACGAAGATAGCCCCGAAAGCCTGAAGCAAGACGCGCGTCTCTGGTCAGGCTGTATCTCTGGTGCGCTGACCGAAGAGGGTTTCGGCGAAGCGTTGGAACAAGCCGGATTTCACGGTATCACTATAGACAAATTTGAATTGGAACCTTGGCAACTCGTTGAGGGTATCGAATACCGTAGCGCTACATATCTAGCCTATAAGGGCAAGCAGGGCGAATGTCTGGAAGAGAATCAAGCCGTGATTTACCTAGGCCCGTGGAGCCATATCAAAGACGACGACGGTCATGTGTTCACACGCGGTGTGCGCTCTGCCGTCTGTGCCAAGACGTTTAAATTGCTCCAGCAAGAACCATACGCCGGACAATTCGCCTATATTGAACCGTCCGTGCCAGTCACAGAGCGCGTAGAATGGCCGTCCGAAGATTGTGGTGTCCGCAAGCGTGAACCACATGAGACAAAACGCGGTGCGCCAAAACTCACCACAGACCCGAGCCAAAGCTCTAGCTGCTGTTAGGAGCAAGAATATGATGATCCGAATTTTTATTATTTCAATCATTGGGGCACTTGTTTTATTTGCAGCCTGCGCCCCAGTGACTTTTTTGAATACCATCACCCCGTCGGGGAGTTATAAGCTGGCCAAGGATATTCCCTACACGAGCGGCGACCGCCAAAAACTTGATATTTATGCACCAGACAATCCCAAAACTAATGCGCCTGTTGTTGTGTATATTCACGGCGGATCGTGGAGTGAGGGCGATAAGAAGATATATAAATTTATCGGCGAAGCCTTTGCCTCCGAAGGCTACACCACTGTGATTCCGAATTACCGCCTGTACCCCGAAGCGGTTTACCCCGAATTTGTCAACGATACAGCGGCGGCGATTGCCTTTACCGCCAAACGGTTTGACCGCCCGGTCATTGTCATTAGCCATTCTGCGGGCGCATACAATGCTATGATGGTGGCGGTTGACCCAACTTATCTCAAAGCCCAAGGCAGGGATGTGTGCAAAACTATCGCAGGCATGGTCGGCATG
>JALSHE010000034.1 GCA_026982415.1 Robiginitomaculum sp. | reverse complement strand
AAACTAGAAAACTAGAAAACTAGAAAACTAGAAAACTAGAAAACTAGAAAACTAGAAAACTAGAAAACTAGAAAACTAGAAAACTAGAAAACTAGAAAACTAGAAAACTAGAAAACTAGAAAACTAGAAAACTAGTTTACATACTCATAAAGTATGCGAGGTGGTGTTGTGGCTAAGAAAGTTTTGGGGTGGAGGGAATGGTATGAAGAAGGCTAATATAGAGCGCCAGAAAAAGCTAGCGAATGTGTTTGATGCCCTTGGGCATTACCGACGGATTGCTATTGTTGAAGAATTACAGCTAGCCGGGAAAGACGGTATAGCGTTTGGTGATTTGGCCGCGCGGACGGATATGCCTAGCGCCGCTCTTCGCCACCATATTGGTATGATGAAACGCGGTGGGTTTTTGCATATGCGTAAAAAAGGAAGTTTTACTGTATTTATGCTTGATACCAAGCAGTTGAATTTAGCACTGTCTGCATTTGCTAAATAAATGCTAGGCTGTGCGTATAAAGTGTAGCTTGTTTGGTGCAGTAATAAGGTCTAACTTTTAACAAACACGAATACAGGATACTTTCATGCCCATTGTCACCGCTATCGCTATTTATTTCATCCTTTGGTGGCTTTGTTTGTTTTTGGTTTTGCCTTGGGGGGTGCGCGGTCAGCATGAGGAGGGGGTGGTTGTGCGTGGTTCAGAACCAGGGGCGCCTATTAAATCTCGAATGAAGCGCAAGGTTATTCAAAATTCCATATTGGCAGCGATTGTTTGGTTGATAATTTTTGTGGTGATAAAATTTCAATTGGTATCTCTGGATAATATTCCGTTCATTCCCGATTTCGTGCCGGACGATGTATAGTGACGATGTGTAGAACCGATATATAAACTCCTGTAATCATTGAGGTTCAGGCTTGCCGCTGGCTTGCCCCTCCTTTATGCATAAGAAAATTTAGAGAAACATTATGCGCTTATCACGATATTTTTTACCGCTCCTGAAGGAGACACCCGCCAGTGCCGAAATAGCTTCGCACCGATATATGTTGCGCGCAGGTATGATAAAGCAACACTCCGCCGGGATATATTCTTGGTTGCCGCTTGGCTTTAAGGTCATGCGGAAAATCGAGCAAATTGTCCGCGAAGAGCAGAACCGGGCAGGGGCAATTGAGATGCTGATGCCGACCATACAGGGGGCTGATCTCTGGCAAGAATCTGGTCGTTATGATGATTACGGCAAAGAAATGTTGCGCATTACGGATAGGGCAGGGCGCGAGCTTCTGTATGGGCCGACCAATGAAGAAATGCTCACCGATGTTTTTCGGACATTCGTGCGCTCTTACAAAGAATTGCCCCAACTTCTCTATCATATCCAGTGGAAATTTAGGGACGAAGTGCGCCCACGGTTCGGCGTGATGCGCGGGCGGGAATTCCTCATGAAAGACGCTTATTCATTCGACATAGACATGGACGCGGCGGTGGTATCCTACAATAAAATGTTCATTGCTTATCTGAATACATTCGCGCGCATGGGGCTAAAGGCCGTGCCAATGCAGGCGGATACTGGCCCTATTGGCGGCGATTTATCCCATGAGTTTTTGATATTAGCCGACACGGGCGAGAGCGAAGTCTTCTGTCACGCCGATTTGGTGGATATGCCCGCGCCGGGTTTGGATGTGGACTTTGATGGCGACTTGCAAAGCCTGGTGGACGAGCGCACGGTGCTTTATGCTCGCACTGACGAAATGCACGACGCGAAAGCTTTTGAAACCCAAGTGCCGCGCAGCAAGCGCTTGTCGGCGCGGGGGATTGAGGTTGGGCATATATTCTGCTTCGGCGATAAATACTCCAAAGCCATGGGTGCCAAAGTCATGGGGCCGGACGGTAAAGAACACTTTGCCCAAATGGGGTCTTACGGGGTCGGCGTGTCGCGCTTGGTCGGCGGCATTATCGAAGCCAGCCACGACGATGCGGGGATTATCTGGCCGAAATCTGTGACACCGTTCGGGGTCGGGATCATTAACCTTAGAGTCGGCGACGATGAATGTGACAAGGTCAGTGAAGATATTTATAACAAGCTCTGCGCCGCAGGTGTTGACCCGCTTTACGATGACAAAAAAGACCGGGGCGGGGTTAAGTTTTCGCGCATGGATCTTATCGGCCTACCCTACCAAATCGTTGTCGGGCCGCGCGGGCTGAAGGACGGCATTGTCGAGATTAAAGACAGAAAAACCGGAGAACGTCAAAACCAATCCCCCGAAGCCGCGATAGCATTTATCACAGCTCAATATGCGGATATATCTCTATGATAAGGCCAGGCGCAGATACACCCAATGGCACAAGTATAGATATGTCCGGCGGCGCAACACCGTTCGGCAAGTTCGAACGCAAAATTGCGGCGCGGTATCTTGGTGCCAAGAAAAAAGACGGCGGTGTGGGCATGATTGCCCTGATTTCCTTTTCCTGTATTTTTCTAGCGATATTCGCCATGATTACGATTATGTCGATCATGAACGGCTTTCGCGGCACAGTGGTCGAACTGACAATTGGCGTGGACGGCCATATGTATGTTGGTTCTGCCGCAGCTAATCCGACCCAGTTGCAAATTGTCGGGCTTAGGGACCGCATAGCTGCTGTGGACGGGGTGGAAAACGCCTTTTTGTTTTCTCAGACCGAAACAGCCGTGCAAGCCGCCCGAACTATGGCGGCGGCACGCGTGATAGGCATTTCTCGCACTGATTTAGAGGAATTGGACGTTATCAGTTCGAGCATATTTGCTGGTAGTCTAGACGAATTCGGCGCGGGGCATAATGGCGGTGATAAAGTTGTCATTGGTGCCTTTATGGCTAACAATTTGGGATTAACCGCCGGTGATAAGCTCACCATTTACTCGCCAGTGCCCAAAAGCACGCCATTTGGGTTTCGTCCGGTCATGAAATCTTATGAGGTCGCCGCAGTATTTTCAACCGGATTGGTCACAGCGGATATGCTGAATATTTATATGCCTATCAACCAGGCGAGCTTGTTTTTCAATGAAGGGCGAAACCCGACTGATATTCAGCTCAGGCTGGGGGATGCAGACATGATCCACAAGCTGAAAAGCAAAGTTCGCGAGGCGGCGGGCGAGCCGATATGGTTGGAAACATGGGAAGATAAGGATATTGGGACAGCAACCGCTTTGAAAACAGAGCAGGTGGCTATGCGGTTGATCTTTATGATTGTCGTATTAATCTCTGTGTTTCCGGTTCTTTCGTCTATGATTATGCTGGTGAAGAACAAGAGTAAAGATATCGCAATCTTAAAAACTATTGGTACGCCCAGTGGCTCTATCTTGCGGATATTCTTGATGGCAGGTGCGGCTATTGGTGTGCTGGGGACATTGGCTGGACTTGTTGCCGGGCTATTATTGTGTTTGAATATCGGAGCCGTGCAAGGCGCGATAGAAAGCGTGATTTCTCTGTTCACCGAACACCCATACCAACTCTTCCCGCCCGAAGTGTACGGTATTGATCATCTGCCTGCAAAAGTGGAATACGGCGAAGTGTTCTGGGTGTCGTTCTGGGGGTTTCTGGCCGCTACGCTCGCAACATATTTCCCCGCATTAGCGGCATCCAAGACCGATCCAGTGGAGGCCCTGAGATATGAATAAATCGTTATGAGTAAGCAACCTATTCTTTCCGTCCGTAATCTGCACCGTTCGTTCCAATCGGGCGACAGTGTTTTACATGTGCTGGCGGGTGCGGAAATTGATATTTATCCCGGCGAAATGGTCGGGCTTGTCGGGCCGTCTGGTTCGGGTAAGTCGACGCTCTTGCATGCTGCTGGCTTGCTTGAAAAGCCGAACCAAGGCGAGGTTTATATTAGCGGCACGGAATGTTTGTCCCTGTCCGACAATAAACGTACCGCTATCCGCCGCAACGAGATCGGGGTTGTTTATCAATTCCATCATCTCTTGCGTGAATTTACGGCGCTAGATAATGTGGCTTTGCCGCAAATGATTGCAGGTAAGTCGCAATCTGCCGCCCGCCTTGAGGCCGAGCGCCTGCTCGGGATTATGGGTCTGTCCGAACGCGCTCACCACCAGCCCGCGCAAATGTCGGGCGGCGAACAACAACGGGTTGCCATCGCCCGCGCCATTGCCAATAAACCGAAAATCCTGCTGGCCGATGAGCCCACAGGAAACCTAGACCCCAACACGTCGGGTAATGTCTTCCAAAGCCTGTTTGACATGACAAGACTTGAGGGCGTAGCCGCCCTAGTCGCCACCCACAATATGAGCCTAACCGCCTATATGGACCGCGTATTCACAGTCAATGACGGGGTGGTTGTACCGTATACGCCTAAGGCCGTGGTTTAGGGAGTTTTTCCGTATCAACATCCAAGCCCCTCACCCGGCGCAAGAGCGCCGACCTCTCCCCAAATGAGAGGTGAGAAAACTACGTTTTCTTTGATGATGGTTTTTAATGATGTGCTGATGTTGAGAATAAAAATAAAATTTAAGCAAGCGTCTCCTCTCCCATGGGGAGAGGAACAAGGTGAGGGGGGTAAGGTGTTGAAGTTGAAACACCAGCCAAATCAACGGCACTGTTCACACTAATTCCTCACTTAAAACTTGTTGACTGCCTCTAGTTTCTCGGCATACTTATATTAGATAATGCTGATATACAAAGCGCAGTGAATGAGGGGACTATTTGATGGGCCATAAAGGTACAATGAATCCGTTTGAGACGGTTAAGGAAGAGATTGATTATTCACCGAAAGTTGGTGATGAGGTCAAATTTTCGACCTGTTATATGTGTGCCTGTCGGTGCGGGATTAAAGTCCATATGAAGGACGGCAAGCCGCGCTATATTGAGGGCAATCCGGATCACCCCGTTAATAAAGGTGTGCTTTGCGCTAAAGGTTCCTCCGGCATTATGCATTGGAATGCGCCGGGGAAATTGACCAAGCCGCTCTTGCGGGTTGGGGAGCGCGGTTCAGGCGAGTTCAAAGAGATCGAATGGGACGAAGCCATGAAAATCGCCGCAGAATGGCTGTGCGAAACCCGCCGTAAAGACCCGGGGAAACTGGCGTTCTTTACCGGGCGCGACCAGAGCCAGAGCCTAACCGGTTGGTGGGCGTCGCGCTACGGCACCCATAATTTCGCGGCTCATGGTGGTTTTTGTTCGGTCAATATGGCGGCGGGAGGGCTTTACACTTTGGGCGGTGCGTTTTGGGAATTTGGCGATCCTGACTTTGACCGCACCAAATATTTCATGATGCTGGGCGTGGCCGATGACCATGATAGCAACCCGATTAAAATTGGCCTTGGTAAAATGAAAACAAGGGGCGATTGTAAATTTGTCGCGGTTAATCCGTCCCGTAATGGCTACGGCGCTATCGCAGACGAGTGGGTCGGTATTCGCCCCGGTACGGACGGCTTGTTTATCTTTGCTATAATCCACGAGCTTTTGCGGGCGGAGAAAGTCGATTTTGCCTCTCTCGCGCGCTATACAAATGCGCCTTGGTTGGTGATAGATAATCCGGGCAAAGCAGACCACGGATTATTTTTGCGCAACAAAAAAGGCGAAGCCCTGGTTTGGGATCTCAAGAAAAAGAAAGTCGTCAGCGCCAATTCTAAAAATTTCAGCCCTGCATTTGCAGGCGAGCGCAAAGTCGCTGGCAAAAAAGTTGTGCCGTCATTCGCCCATTTGGCCGAGCGTTATATGGCCGCTGAATACGCGCCGGACGCCGTGGCGGAACAGTGCGGTGTGCCCGCCGATACTATTCGCCGAATAGCGGCCGAACTGGCCCATGCGGCATTCGAAGAAGAGGTGGTCATTGACCAGCCTTGGACTGATGCTTGGGGCAATAAACACGATAAAATGATTGGACGTCCGGTCGCAATTCACGCCATGCGCGGTATTTCTGCGCACTCAAACGGCTTTCATACCTGCCGCGCTATCCATGTGCTGCAAGCGCTGCTGGGTAGCGTTGATACGCCCGGAGGGTGGCGCTATAAACCGCCTTACCCGCAACCAATACCGCCGGGCGCAAAACCGACGCCGCCGCATTTTTCACCGCTCACCCCTATGAGCGGCCCGCCCGCAGGCTTCCCGACCGACCCATCGCATTTGGTTGTCGACGACGACGGACAACCCTTGCGGATTGATAAAGCATTCTCTTGGGAGCATCCGCTTTCCCTACACGGCATGATGCATATGGTGCTGCGCAATGCGGCGACCAAAGACCCTTACGGCATAGATGTATTATTCATGTTTATGGCCAATATGGCGTGGAACTCCTCCATGAATATTGGCGAGACTTTGGGCTTCTTCACCGCCAAAGACGACGACGGCAATTATAAAATCCCCAAGATAATTTACTCGGATGCGTTTTATTCAGAGACCGTGCCTTATTGCGATTTGATATTGCCGGACACGACTTACCTAGAGCGTTATGATTGTCTTTCCGTGCTTGACCGTCCGTTTTCCCAAGGCCACGGCATGGCCGATGGTATCCGCCAGCCTGTTATCCCGCTTGACCGGGATGTGCGGACTTTCCAGACTGTGCTTTTGGAACTCGGCGCAATGCTGGATTTACCCGGCATGATAAACGAAGACGGGACACCTAAATATCCGGGCGGCTATCCTGATTATCTGGTCAACCATGAACGCAAGCCGGGCATTGGGCCATTGGCCGGATGGCGCGGCAAGAACGGCGATAAATTCGGGCGCGGCGAGCCGAACCCGAAGCAGCTGGAGAAATATATCGAAAACGGCTGTTTCTGGGAAGACCATATGCCCATGAGCAAGCAGTTCTTTAAACACGCCAATAAAGAATACCTCGAATACGCGACCCATATGGGCTGGATCGGCGAGCCAAAACCCATCATTCATCAGCTCTATAATGAAGATCTACAACGCTTCCGCCTCGCCGCACAAGGTCACGGCGACCACCAACCGCCCGAAGAGCACCGCGAACGTACGGAACAATATTTCGACCCGCTGCCCATGTGGTATAAACCGTTCGAAGAACGCGATCTGGATACGGACGAATATCCCATCCACGCTCTGTCCCAACGCCCCATGCACATGTACCATTCTTGGGGGTCACAGAACACATGGCTACGCCAAATCACCAATGTTAACAAGCTGCATATCCACAAAGATACGGCGGCAGACCTCGGTATTGTCGATGATGATTGGGTCTGGATTGAAGGTCGCCACGGTCGGGTCAAAGGTCAGGTGAAACTGATTACAGGTGTCAATAAAAACACCGTTTGGACATGGAATGCCATGGGCAAACGCAAAGGTGCCTGGGGGCTGAAACATGATGCGCCCGAATTTAACCAAGCGTTTTTGCTCAACCATATTATCTCTGATGTCTTAAAACCCAATAAAGTCGGCTATGAATATTCTAATTCTGATCCGGTAACGGGGCAGGCGGCATGGTATGATTTGCGGGTGAAAATCGTGAAATGCGCCGCCGAAGAGTTCGGCTTCACCGAACCCATGTACGAAGCGCCGCAAGGGCCTGTATCTGATAAGGACATTTCCCAGTACGGCAAAGATATGCAGGGCGAACCTACGGATGGCCGCGCCGATATAAAAGAATGGATTGGCCAACGGCACGAAAATGCGGGTAGTATCCCCGGCATTAAAGACGGTTACGGTAATACCATTAAGGGAGACAAATCATGACGTCCCTGCCAAAAACCGCGCCCAAAAAGAAGCTCGGGCTTGTCATAGATTTGGATATTTGTGTGGGCTGTCATGCGTGCGCCACCAATTGCAAAGAGTGGAATACGGGCGCAAAATCTGCGCCGCTCACCGACCTTAATCCCCACGGCAAAGACCCGGACGGGGTGTGGTTTAACCGTATCCATACCTTCGAAACCATGAGCGAAACGGGCGAGAGCCGCACCGTGCATTTTCCGAAATCCTGTTTGCACTGCGACGATGCGCCGTGCGTTACAGTGTGTCCGACGGGGGCGAGTTATAAGCGCGAAGAAGACGGGATTGTCTTGGTTAATGAAGACATCTGTATTGGTTGTAAACTGTGTTCTTGGGCATGTCCTTATGGTGCGCGGGAATACGACGAAATTGAAGGCGTCATGAAGAAATGCACCATGTGCGTCGATAAGATTTACAATGAGAATTTACCCCCAGAGAGCCGCGCCCCGGCCTGTGTATCCACCTGTCCTACGGGTGCGCGTTCGTTTGGGGATTTAAACGACCCGAACTCGGACGTTTCCAAATTGGTCGCGGCCAGACAGGGCTATGATTTGATGCCCGAACAAGGCACCAAGCCGGTCAATAAATACTTGCCGCCGAGGCCTAAGCAAGACGGTACAGTTGACCAAGCCCCTAGGGCGTTGGAATACGCCGATGATAGCACAGACACCGCCCCCATGCTCGCCCGCTGGGTCGATAAGATTTTGTCGGCTTAGGGTATGGTGTACCCAATTAACATCCAAACCCCTCACCTTGTTCCTCTCCCTATGGGAGAGGAGACGTTGCCGTGTCTATCGGTGATCTACAGAAAACAATGTGATGGGCAGGCAAACTTAGCCTCTCTTTTGGGGAGAGGCGCGCGACAGCGTGGTGAGGGGGTAAGCTGTCAACTTGACCGCAAACACTTGCCGTTCTTCGTCACAAAATTTATAGTTAGGAATAATCATGCACCCGGCTAAATCCGTTATTTATTTCACCACCGCCACAGGCGCAGGTTATGGCCTGTTTTTCTGGCTAGCATTGCTTTCATTTCATGGACATTTGCCCGCAGATAATGCGGTCGGTTTTCATATGATGCCGTTCATCATGTTGGCCGTCGCCTTTGGCCTTATCATTACCGGGCTATTGTCTTCGACCGGGCATTTGGGACACCCTGAACGGGCATGGCGGGCTATGTCCCAATGGCGCTCTAGCTGGTTATCCCGCGAGGGTGTTATGGCGATTTTGACCTTTATTCCTATGAGTATATTGGGGGTTTATTGGGTGTTCCTTGGCCAGAATACGGGTGTGCCCGGTATTGCTGGCATGGTCGGTGCTTTCATGGCGCTAGTGACTGTGTTCACTACGTCGATGATATATGCGTCTTTGAAAACGATACCAGCTTGGCACAATATCTGGACGAAAATTGGATATTTGGTCATGTCTCTCATGAGCGGCGCGGTGCTGGCACTGGCTTTGACTAGTATATTTGGCCTCACGGATGTTGCGTTTCATTTGTTCATCCCGGTTGGTATTCTACTGGTCGTCGGCCTCATTGTTAAAATCATATATTGGCGTTATATCCATTCGGGCAAAGCCGTAAGCACGGCTGAAAGCGCTACGGGCTTGGGCGACTTTGGTAAAGTGTCCTTGGCCGCTAGCCCTCACAGCGCCGATAATTATTTGCTCAAGGAAATGGGTTTTAAGATTGCCCGTAAACATGCTCGCAAAATGCGCTGGATTGCCGCTGTACTCGGTTTTGTTCTGCCGTTCATCCTCATTGGTGTGGCTATGCATTATTTAGACGGCACCGCAAAATTGTTGGTGATACTTCTGGCCGCTGCCGCCTGCTTACTCGGCCTTGTCTTCGAACGCTGGCTATTTTTTGCTGAAGCGAAACACGCAGTAACCCTATACTATGGTCAGGATAAGGTTTAGAAAACCCATAAATAATATAGAGAACCATCACCATGTTTAAAAAATTATCCGAGAAAAAAGTCAAGGCTGCACTGGACACAGTCATCCATCCCAAAACCGGTACGAGCGTTGTTACTGCTGGAGCAATCACCGATGTCAGCGTCAAGGACGGCGAAGTATTTGTTACCTTGCAGATCGACCAAGGCACTGCCGGGATTATGGAGGGGGTGCGCAAAAAATGCGACGAAGCCGTGGGTAAATTGTCTGGTGTAAAATCTGTGCGCACGGTTATGACAGCGCATTCCGGATCTGCGGAGACTGTCACGCCGCCAAAAGCGCCCACTAATTCGTCTGGGCAGAACCAAGCACCAAAAAACGCACCACCTAAAAAAGGCTTCGGTCACGGTGCCAAACCGCCGCCCAAGCCCGTTGCTATCAAGGGCATTAAACGCATTATCGCGGTGGCCTCCGGCAAAGGTGGTGTGGGTAAATCCACCACGTCTATCAATCTCGCCGCCGCCTTTGCCCAGCAAGGCTGGAAGGTTGGCGTGTTTGATTGTGATATATTTGGCCCGTCTGTCCAGCGTATGTTGGGCGAGGGCGCTAAGCCGGAATTCACCGAAGACGACATGATAAGACCCGTTACCCGCCACGGCATGAAAGCTATGTCCATGGGCTACCTCGTCCCAGAAGGCAGAGCCACGGTTTGGCGCGGGCCTATGGTCATCGGCGCGGTACAGCAACTCCTCAACGGTGTAGCGTGGACGGAAGACGGCGACCTCGATGTATTGATAGTCGACCTACCGCCGGGTACTGGCGACGCGCAACTGACATTGGTGCAAACCGTACCACTAACAGGCGTGGTCATAGTCTCAACCCCGCAAGATATCGCTCTCATCGACGCTCGCAAAGCCTATGACATGTTCATAAAAACCGAGACCCCAATCCTCGGCATGATTGAAAATATGAGCACATTCATCTGTCCAAGCTGCGGTGATAAAACCGATATTTTCGGTCACGGCGGAGCAAAGGATACTGCCGAGGAAAAAGGCATCCCCTTCCTAGGCGAAATCCCGTTGCACTTGGACATCCGCACCAATGCAGACGAAGGCACACCGATAGTTTTGGCTGCACCAGACGGTGAACACGCGAAACGGTATATGAAGATAGCCAAAGAATTGATGGGGGAAATGGCTTAAGATGTTCGCTAAAACGCAAAGTTTTTAAAGGTGAGAGGTGACCTATACATTCATAGCTTTGATTGTCATGGCACTCTGTACGCTTGTGTTTTTGATTACGAAAGATACACCAAATAACATTCTTTTGATAGCGTTGATACTTTATCCTTTTGCAGCTTTGTTCGGGCAGTCAGAAATGGCTGAAATCATCAGACATTTACTCTTTGGGTGTGGTAATACCCCCATTTTTAGTGGGGGTGTGAAGTAGGCTTATTTTAAGCGGAGTGTTTCATATGCTGCCTAAGTTTTTGAGCGGGGGTTATGCCGCCTATGGCCATGTTTATCGAAGCAGCCTATCATTACGACAGGCAACGTCCAGCTCTCGCACCGGGACCCGGGTCACTTGCGCTGTTATATCGCAAGCCTCAGTCCGACACCGTCTCTGCTCCAACAAACTAACGCGTTTTGTCTGTCCATGAACAAGAGAACAATTTCAATATAGCGCAAGCGCGAGAACCGTGGATACATATCCATCCTCATCCTCAGCCTCACCCCGCTTTTCGCGGGGGAGGTGCCGAAGCGTAGCGTAGGCGGAGGGGGAAGCAGGTTTCCACAAACGCCGCGTATAAAGAAGACACGCAAGCCTAAAATCAGCGACTATCAAAAGCTACGGGTTAACCGCAAGATGTTCCCCCTCCGCCCCCAAGAGGGGGCACCTCCCCCATAAAAAAATGGGGTGAGGATGAGATTGTTAATCCACCAAATTATCCCAAAACTTCTTGGCTTTATCCAAGAACCCAGACGATGCTGGCGAGCAGCTTTCGTCGCCGCCTTCTTTGCGGAATTCTTCCAACAATTGCTTTTGACGCGCATTCAGACCGCTGGGGGTTTCTACGATTAGGTCTACATACATGTCGCCGCGCGCATTTGAGCGTAGCTGGCTCATGCCTTTCCCCCGCAGCCGCATACGGCGGCCTGATTGGGAACCTGCGGGAATTTTGACCTTGGTGCGACCACCGTCTATGGACGGGATTTCCACTTCGCCGCCGAGCGCCGCGCAGGTCATGGGCACATGGGTTTCGCAGAATAAGTGCGGCCCTTCGCGCTCAAAAAGGTCGTGGGGTTTGACCGAGACAAAAATATAAAGATCGCCTTTGCTACCGCGAGGCCCCGCCGATTTAGGGGCGCTATCGCCCTGACCGCTGAGGCGAATTCTTGTGCCGTCTTCAACGCCCGCCGGAATATTAACCTCTAGCGCGGTTTCGACCCTGACTTGGCCACCGCCGTCACAAGTTCGGCATGGGTCGGAGACATATTCGCCTTGACCGCCGCATCTTGGGCAGGGGCGTTCCATGGTGAAAAAGCCTTGTTGGGTACGCACTTTACCAAGCCCGCCGCATGTGGAGCAAGTTTCAACCTTGGCGCCTTCGGCAGCACCGGAACCGTCACAACCGTGGCAGTCTTCGGAAATAGGCACATTGATTTCCAGGTCTTTGCCTGCAAAGGCTTCTTCCAGCGTAATTTCCATTTCGTAGCGTAAATCGGCACCGCGCACCGTCCGGCGTCCGCCGCCCCGGTTGCCACCGCCGCCGAACATATCGCCAAACCCACCGCCGCCTTGCTGGCCAAAGATTTGCGAAAAAATATCCGAGAAATCGTGGAATCCACCGCCTGCTTGACCACCACCACCTTGGCCAAAGGCACTATGACCCATGCGGTCATAGGCGGCGCGTTTTTGCTCGTCTGACAAGATAGAATAGGCTTCGTTTATTTCTTTAAACTTGGCTTCGGCTTCAGGCTTGTCCGGATTGCGGTCAGGGTGAAATTCCATAGCCAGCTTGCGGTAAGCGGATTTCAAGGTTTTACCGTCCGCAGTTTTGACGCAGCCTAGAACTTCGTAATAATCGCGTTTCGTCGTGGCCATATGGTCCTCGTATTATTTATCCAGCACGAGGATAGAATTTATCCCGGTGCGTTTTATGATTGTGTATCCATGCCCCGTGCAAAGTTCAAGCAAAGACGTGGTTTCTTCCCGCCCGGTTTCCAATATTAGCAAACGCGGCCACAGGGTTTGGGGCGCATGTTCGAAAAACGCACCCAGTGCGCGCTCATCATGGCCTTCTATATCCACTTTCATGGCGTCTATGCGCGACAAGCCTTGCTCTTCGCATATCCCGTAGAGGGTTTTAATCTGTACTGGCGGCCCATCTTCATTATCTCTAAGCCGCACTTCGCCCCGGTTGGTTTCGCCGCCGCCCATAAACCCTTCACCGTCTTGGTCGGATACCGCGTAGGGCAGAACATGGATATTGGCATTTGAAGCTTTGATATTAAAGGCGAGACGCGCTCTATTGGTAGGGTCGGGTTCGAAAGCGACAATGCGAATGTCTTTCCCCGTAGTTTTGGCATGTGCGGCTAAAATTAAACTGTACAGGCCGACATTTGCCCCCACGTCGAGAAATACAAATGGACTTGCCGTACTGGCATCCAAGGCATTCGAAAGAGCCTCACGTTCTTCCGCGTCCCAAATCTGTACGCCCGCAAAAGCCCGTTTCTCGCAGCGGTTCGAACGCGGATAAAGCCGTGCATTAACACCCGGCATAACCTGCACATCAAACGGGTCAGAAAGCCCCTTAAACGCTTGTTTGCGGTACAAAGAAATCCCCAAACGCCCAATGCGCGAGCCTGCGAATTTACCTGCGCGCAGCCGTAAGGCTTCGCGTTTGGTTGGCAAAGCATAATGGCCAAATTCTGGTGGGGTGTTAGAGATCATCTGCGCGTCCATAAAAAACCCCGCCGCACCGCATTAGTCTGCGCGTGCGACGGGGATTTCCTTACTCGGTTGATGGGATTAAGACTTTTCTTCTTCGTCTACATCTTCGAAGTCTGCATCGACAATGTCTTCGTCGTCGTCACTCGCCTCCGGTGCTTCTGCACCGTCTTCGCCTGCGCCTGCATCTTTGTAAATCGCCTCGCCCATTTTCATGACGGCAGCGGTTAGCTCTGCGGATTTCTCGTTGATAGCTTCGGCGTCTTCACCTTCGGCGATTTCGCGCACCTCTTTGATCAAGTCTGTAATCGCAGTGCGGTCATCTTCTTCGATTTTCTCGCCGTGTTCCTCTAGGTCTTTTTCGGCTTTGTGGGCCAGACCTTCGGCTTGATTTTTCGCCTCCGCTAAGGCGCGGCGTTCTTTGTCGCTATCGGCATTGCGTTCAGCATCTTTGACCATTTCCTCAATATCTGCGTCGGATAGACCACCAGAGGCTTGGATACGGATTTGCTGTTCCTTACCAGTAGCGTTATCCTTAGCAGACACGTTGACAATACCGTTGGCGTCAATATCAAAGGTCACTTCGATTTGCGGTAGGCCGCGCGGTGCTGGCGGGATACCAACCAGATCAAATTGACCAAGCAGTTTATTATCCGCAGCCATTTCCCGTTCGCCTTGCGAGACACGAATGGTCACGGCGCTTTGGTTGTCGGCGGCTGTTGAATAAACTTGCGATTTCTTGGTCGGGATGGTTGTGTTGCGGTCAATCATACGGGTGAACACGCCGCCTTCGGTTTCAATACCGAGGGAGAGAGGGGTCACGTCCAGCAGAAGCACGTCTTTAACATCACCCTGTAAAACACCAGCCTGAATAGCCGCGCCCATGGCAACGACTTCGTCCGGGTTCACAGATTTATTGACGTCTTTACCGAAGAATTTAGACACGGCCTGTTGTACCATCGGCATACGGGTCATGCCGCCAACCAAAACCACATCATCAATATCGGCAGCTTTTATACCCGCATCAGCGAGGGCTTTCTTACACGGCGCGATAGAGCGCTTGACCAGATCTTCGACCAAGGCTTCTAATTTAGCCCGGGTAAGTTTCATGTTCAAATGCTTAGGGCCAGAAGCATCAGCCGTAATGAACGGTAGATTGACTTCATAGCTGTTCGCAGAGGACAATTCTTTCTTGGCTTTCTCGGCTTCTTCGCGCAGGCGCTGTAGAGCTAGCTTGTCAGATTTCAGATCAATGCCGTTCTCTTTTTTGAACTCGTCTGCGAAATATTCAACAATCCGCATATCGAAATCTTCACCGCCCAAGAATGTGTCGCCGTTGGTGGCTTTCACTTCAAACACGCCGTCGCCAATTTCGAGGATGGATACGTCGAATGTACCGCCGCCCAAATCGTAAACCGCAATGGTTTTGCCGTCTTCTTTGTCCATGCCGTAAGCCAGCGCCGCAGCGGTCGGCTCGTTAATAATACGTAGGACTTCGAGGCCAGCAATCTTACCAGCATCTTTGGTAGCTTGGCGCTGGGCATCGTTAAAGTAAGCCGGAACCGTGATAACCGCCTGGGTGACTTTATCGTCGAGGAAGCTTTCCGCCGTGGCTTTCATTTTTTGCAAAATGATGGCGGAGATTTCTGCAGGGGACAAGTTTTTATCGCGGCCTTTAATATACGCATCACCGCCGTCGCCTTTAACAATCCCGTAAGGAACGAGCTTGGCGTCTTTCTTGACCAGCGGATCCGTGAACGGACGTCCAATGAGGCGCTTAATCGCATAATATGTGTGGTCAGGATTAGTGACACCTTGGCGGCGGGCAGGTTGACCCACCAGACGTTCACCGTCTTCTGTGAAAGCCACAACCGACGGGGTGGTGCGCTGGCCCTCTGAGTTTTCTATAACGCGGGGTTTGCCGCCGTCCATAACCGCGACGCAGGAATTGGTCGTTCCCAGGTCAATACCAATGACTTTAGCCATAATTTTTCTCCTTTTGTGCGGGTAAAACGTGTCCGAAAGTCCGCAATTTGTATCATAAATAAATGGGCATTATTATTACCCGTTAGCGCCCATATGGGGCTTGAAATCGCACCTGCAAGGGTTTGGGAACAGTTTAGGTGAAATTGTCGCAATTTTTTTTGCGCAAGCGGCAAATGTTAAAGAACAAAGTAAAAACATTGTTTTATTTATCTGCGATATTTGCTAGGTTTTAGCATGACAACTCAACTCCCAAATGGATTCGCTTATTATCCCGAATATTTCGACCGTGCGGCGCAGGTGGATTTGCTGGCGGCGGTGACAGATGCGGCGCGCGGAAATGCACCGTTTTTCCAAGGCCGGATGCCGCGCACGGGTGTGCCGATTTCCGTGGTCGGCAGTAATTTCGGACCGCTTGGTTGGGTGGCGGATATTAAAGGCTACCGCTACCAACCTCTCCACCCCAAGACGGGCAAGCCGTGGCCTCCTATGCCGCAAGCCCTCCTCGATATATGGGACGACCTAACAAATTACCCCGCCCCGCCCGAAGCTTGCCTGATTAACTGGTACAGAGAGGGCAATAAAATGGGGATGCATGTGGACAGGGACGAATACGACCTCGGCGCGCCCATCGTCTCCATCAGCCTAGGTGACCCGGCGCGGTACAGAATAGGTGGCCAAAAACGCGGCGGAAAAACCCACAGCCTAAAACTTTCCAGCGGCGATGTCGTCGTGCTGGCGGGCGAAGCAAGGCGCTGTTATCACGGCGTAGACAAAATATTCTATGGGAGAAGCACACTGGTGCCAATGGGCGGACGGATAAATTTGACCATGCGGCGGGTGAATAAGGCGCATTAAGGACGCCCCAAAGAAAAGGCTCTGTCGGTGGGAAACGACAGAGCCTGCATTCTTACGTGGGAAAAAACGGAAGGCCAAAACCCGGGGGCTGGGGGGCTGAAAAAACCGTGTTTTGTTAAGCCTTCCGTTCAGTAAAACCTATTTGCCACCCCATCTTGTCACAAAGAGGGCGCAAATAAGGCAATATTGTGGCACAGGTTAATTCTTGGTAAGGTGTTTAACACCGGGTTAATGTGAGGCGTGGTTTTGTTGAGTTCAAATTATACGACCAACAGCTTGTTGCAACGCAACACATCGTCGTAAAGAAAACGAAGTTTCCTCGCCTGTCCAGTGAACAGAGCCACTGCATATGGATTTTCAAATATGTTCCATTAAAAGTATCCCTCTTCATCCTCACCCCACTTGTGGGGGAGGTGCCCCTTCTTAAGGGGCGGAGGGGGAAACAAGCCTCCACAAATGCAGGACGTGAGATACAACAGTTAGATAAGCTGTCCGGATAATTATCTTAGGAAATTATTGTGCCGATAGTTGCTTCCCCCTCCGAGCGCCAAGAGGCGCCCACCTCCCCCGCAGGCGGGGTGAGGATGAAGGGCAAGACCTTATGTCGAAAACAATAGGCGCAGGGAGAGTTTGTCGAGCGCAATAAAAAAGGCTCTGTCGGTGGGAAACGACAGAGCCTACATTATTGTGAGCCACATTGTGGGGAATGTGGGCAAGGGAAGCTCATTTCCAAAGCGCTGGTGGGTGGGAAATGTGGGACTAAAACCCGCGCCTTGTGATGTCTTCCGTTCAGTAAAACCTATATGCGCTCCCATCGTGTCACAATCAGGGCGCAAATAAGGCAATTTTAGGGCAGGGCAGTTTTTGCGCATTGGTGGTTAGCGGGGGGTTAATTTGGTGGGGCTGAAAAAGGCAAAGACGGGGTAATTCTAACCTTACTATTCTCGCAAAAAATATAAGATAATGAGAGCAACAACTAAGAATGCGAAAATCACTACTTTAAAATTGAAGGCCTTAAAATTAACGATTCCGGCTATGAATAAAAGACAATAAGAAGTCATAAAATAAAACCCCCAATTTTGCTTGAGGATTATGCCGACCGTTCCAACCGCCATTGTTAACCCAACAATTGCAACATAAGTCAAATAAGCCTCCGGAGAGATTTTTATAAAGGCTTGCGGGTTGAGCTTTTCCATACCCTCGGTGGTTTTGCTGACTATTAAAGCGCCTGCTTCGCTTTTAAACCAACCCGTAATTTGTCCAAAAAGTGTAAAATTGCCAAATAGCCGTATTGAGGCATAAATGAGAAATGGCGAACATAAGATATAATAGATAATGTTTTTTGCCATGGTTGCTTCACCTATTCGATCAACATATGAGAGTATCGCGATTAATGATTTTGTCAATATTGGCACTGTGCCCATGCGCGTTACCTATGCAAAAACCCCGCTATTTAGCTCGCAATTCCCCCAAACCTCCCCTATATTATCCCGTAAACAAGTGGTGATTCGGGCGCCCATTAAACCTTGAGGAATATTATGGCTGATCCAGCTGAGAATGAAGAAGATTATGGTGCTGATAGCATTAAGGTTTTAAAGGGTCTTGATGCTGTAAGGAAAAGACCCGGCATGTATATCGGGGATACGGACGATGGTTCCGGCTTGCATCATATGGTGTATGAGGTTGTGGATAATTCTATTGATGAAGCCCTCGCCGGACATTGTGATACTGTGTTTGTCACCTTGCATTCAGACGGTTCGGCTAGTGTGCGCGATAATGGTCGCGGTGTTCCTGTGGCTATTCACGCCGAAGAGGGCATCTCTGCCGCCGAAGTTATCATGACTCAGCTCCATGCGGGCGGTAAGTTTGATAGCAATTCTTATAAAATATCCGGCGGCCTGCACGGGGTCGGGGTGTCGGTGGTTAATGCTTTGTCCTCCGTGCTGGACCTCACGGTTTGGCGCGACGGCAAGACCCACGAAATGCAGTTTAAGCACGGCGATGCGGTTGCGCCTTTGAAAATCACGGGCGATGCACCAATAGTTGACGGTAAGCCGCTCACGGGCACCGAAGTTCGCTTTCTACCCTCCGAAGACACTTTTACCATGGTTGAATTTAGCCGCGAGACGCTAGAGCGGCGGTTGCGCGAATTGGCGTTCCTTAATTCTGGCGTAAGAATTGAACTTGCCGACAGGCGCGGCGAGGAACCCATTGTCACAGAGCTATATTATGAGGGCGGTATCGAAGCTTTCGTGCGCCATTTGGACACCAACAAAGTGCCGCAGCTTGATAATCCTATCGTGGTGCTGAAAGAGGGCGACGGCGGTGTTACGGTAGAGGCCGCCTTGTGGTGGAATGATAGCTACCGCGAAAATGTCCGCTGTTTCACCAACAATATCCCCCAGCGCGACGGCGGCACCCATTTGGCGGGCTTTCGGGGCGCGCTGACCCGTGCAGTCAATAAATATGCGACTAGCTCCGGCGCGGCCAAAAAAGAAAAGGTCGCTATTAGCGGCGACGATGCCCGCGAAGGTTTGACTTGTGTGCTTTCGGTGAAAGTTCCTGACCCTAAATTCTCGTCCCAGACCAAGGACAAATTGGTATCCTCCGAAGTCCGCCCTATTGTTGAAAGCGCAATGGGTGAGGCGCTCAATGAATGGTTCGAAGAAAATCCGGCTGATGCCAAGAAGGTGATGATGAAAATCATCGAAGCCGCCGCCGCCCGCGAAGCTGCCCGCAAAGCCCGCGATTTGACCCGGCGTAAATCGGCTCTCGACATAGCGTCGCTACCGGGAAAATTGGCCGATTGCCAAGAGAAAGATGCGTCCAAATCCGAATTGTTTATTGTGGAAGGGGACAGTGCGGGTGGCTCTGCCAAGCAGGCGCGCAACCGCCAGAACCAAGCTATATTGCCGCTCAAGGGTAAAATCCTCAATGTTGAGCGCGCCCGCTTTGACCGTATGTTGTCGAGCCAAGAAATCGGCACTATGATTACGGCGCTCGGCACCGGGATTGGCCGCGAAGAATTTGACATTGAGAAACTGCGCTACCACAAAGTCGTCATCATGACCGACGCCGATGTGGACGGCGCCCATATCCGCACATTATTGCTGACGTTTTTCTATCGCCAAATGCCGGAACTCATTGAGCGCGGTTATCTCTATATCGCCCAACCGCCCCTGTATAAAGTTGAGAAGGGAAAATCCGTGCGCTATATCAAGGACGAAGAAGAATTATCGTCTTACCTCATCGAAATGGGGTCTGCGGACGCAACCTTGACACTCGGTAGCGGCGCGGTGGTTGCCGGCGAAGACCTCAAGCGTATCGCCAGCGAAGCCCTTGTGGCGCAAGCCATGGTTGACCGTTTGAAATCCAAGGCTTCTGATACCGTATTAGCGCAATTGGCAATCGCTGGCGCCCTCGGCCCAGACGCAGGCGAAAAACAAGCCAAAGCTGCGGCTACGCGTCTTGATGTGGTGGCTGATGAGGGTGAAGACGGATGGGAAGGCCGCTTTGATGATGACGGGGCTTTGGTCATGGAGCGCGAAGTGCGCGGCGTCGCCGAACGGGTCGTGCTTGGCTCCGCATTCCGCGATAGTTCCGATGCCAGACGCCTACACAAAATGGCGGCAGAGCTTGAGGAAACTTACGGTGCAGCGGCACAATTCCGGCGCGGTGATGCTGATCCCATAGAGATCTACGACCCCGCCGCATTATTAAACGCTATATTCGAAGGTGGCCGCAAAGGTTATAAAATCCAGCGCTATAAAGGGCTGGGCGAAATGAACCCGGACCAGCTCTGGGAAACCACGCTCGACCCCGATGCCCGCTCGCTTTTGCAAGTGCGCATAGAAACCGCAGACGGTGCCGACGACCTATTTACAAAGCTCATGGGCGATGTGGTAGAACCACGCCGCGACTTTATTATAGCAAATGCGCTGGATGCGGACGTGGATAGTTAAACTGTATTCAAGAAAACAATATGGGCTTGTCCCAGCTACCGCATAAGAATTGTTACAAAGGGCGGCACAAGAAAGAGCCTATTTTAAGTCAATATAAGCAGGGGTGTTTAGCAGGGGTATTTTGTCGCTGGCACTACGGTGCCGAGTGATGAGCCTTTCATTTCTACTATGATTAGCGGTTACGCTTTACATTGGTTTGGATAATAATGCAAACCACCTTATTAAATCTATGTAAAGCTGACATAAATATTGATATTATGCGTTCTTATTGGAGCGCATAATATGGCATATACATCAATCAATTTTGCAGGTAAATTTGGCCTGATTAAGTGCCAATGGGAACCCAAAGTCATAGCAGAGATGAACGGTACGCAATTCTTGTTGGAGAAATTAAAAGGTGATTTTGTCTGGCACAGTCATGAGGACACGGATGAGGTCTTCATAGTTATTACGGGCAATTTGCGGATAGATTTTCGCGGCGGAGCTGTAAATATTGCTCCGGGTGAGATGTTTGTTGTGCCAAAAGGCGTCGAGCATAAACCTTATGCAAAGCATGAGGTCTGTGTACTTATTCTTGAGCCGCGCGATATTGCAATAACGGGTCATGAAGGGAAAAAGAACTTTTCCAACGTCAAGGCATGGATATAAATAATATACGGCATGGGGCGAATATATTAAAGTGACTGTGCCTGATAAATGTGAGGCGGAACAAACTTGCTTCACCAATTTTTATTTTATAGTGGTCCATATGGGCGCGACCTCTTCTTCGTAACGTCATCATCATACTTATGTGATATGTGCCGATTGGGCTTTATGTTTTTTATTGGCTCGGCTATGGGAATGTTGATGCGGAATTTTTTGATTATATGTTTGGCCTTTATGGCCGTCTTGTTTGCGCCCTCACCACAAGCAGCGGAGTCTGTGCCTGTGAAATCCGGGCGGGCGGTGGCGCAATTGGTAACGTCTTATGATAGCGCCGCGCCAGGGCAAGACTTGCATATTGCTTTATCTTTGCGCTTAGAGGAGCATTGGCACACCTATTGGCGCAATGCAGGCGGGCCGGGTATGCCTGCTGAAATACGTTTCGAGATATTAGGGCAGGAGCAATTAGGGGGTGATCCGGGCATAGTGGCAATAGGCGACATTATCTGGCCATTACCCGAAATTATTTCCACCGGTCCTATTGTTAGCTATGCCTTTGAGGATCGTCTCGTCCTACCTATGCCTTTGCACATTTCCAAAGATGCAAAGCCAGGACAGGTTATTATCATCAAAGCGCAAGCCTCTTATCTAGTGTGCTACGAGGTGTGTTTACCCGAAATGGCAGAGCTGGAGCTTCCCCTTGCTATAACCGAAATGGGCGCGGAATCCGTGCAAGACGGGCGCTGGGATGCCAATATTTCCCGGACACTGAAAAACGCGCCCAAGCCAGAAAACCTACAAGCCTCCGCCGTGTTGGCCGACGGCTCTTTACAAGTAGATATTGCGGGCGGGACACTCGACTTTTCTAGCATCAAAAACCCGTATTTCCTGCCCTATGAGCAAGACCTGATAGAAGCGGGCGCCGCGCAGATAACCCTGCGGGGAGACACGGGTTTGCGGTTTAAACTAGAGCCTAGCTTCGGGCTTGCGGACGGGATTAAAAGTTTTCCTGCGGTGCTGGCGTTCGAAGAGAAAATTGACGGAAGCTGGCAAAGGCGCGGTATTGTAGTTGATGTTCAGACGGACGCGCGTGTTGATATTGGCACGGTTAAGGTTGGCGCAAAGTCCGGCGGAGGGTCTGGGAACTCAATAGGGTTATGGGCGGCGTTAGTCGGTGCCTTTATCGGCGGGCTTATCTTGAATTTAATGCCCTGCGTGTTCCCGGTTTTGTCGCTTAAAGCACTTGGTTTTGCCCGTGCTGCCCACGAAGACCGCCGTGTTATCCGAAAGCATGGCTGGCTGTATACGGCGGGGGTTATGCTGTCATTTTTGGCCTTGGCGGCACTGATTTTGGCGCTCAAGGCGGGCGGAGCCGGCATTGGTTGGGGCTTTCAATTGCAAAACCCGGTCTTGGTCGGGGCGTTAGCGTTGTTGTTTTTTATTATCGCGCTTAATCTCTTTGGTATGTTCCAAATTGGTGGACGCTTGCAAAATGCCGGTTCCGATTTGGCGACAAGCGGAGGTGCCAAGGGGGCGTTCTTTACGGGCGTACTGGCCGTTGTGGTCGCCACGCCGTGTACCGCGCCGTTCATGGCTGGGGCGCTCGGCTTTGCGTTCTCGCAATCGGCCTTAATGTTGGTGCTGGTGTTTATGGCACTCGGCGCTGGTTTTGCTTTGCCATTTTTAGCGTTGTCCTATTCACCCGGATTATTAGCGAAATTACCCAAGCCGGGGCCGTGGATGGACACGTTTAAACAATTCCTCGCATTCCCCATGCTCGCCGCCGCCGTCTGGTTGGTCTGGGTTTTAAGCATTCAAACGGGCGCAGGTGGTGTGCTGCGAATATTGAGCATTATGCTGTTGCTCGGATTTGCAATATGGCTTTGGAAATATAAAGGCATTGCCGCGAGAATAGCTTTGGTATTAAGCGTCATGATGGGCGCGTATTTGCTGAAAGATTTAGGCGTAGCGGAGCGCGAACAGGAATTGGCGAGCCTCCCGCAGACAAGTGTCTGGTCGCCTGAGCGGGTGGCAGAGCTTCGTGCCGACGGGCATATAGTATTCGTAGATTTCACCGCCGCATGGTGTGTGACCTGTAAAGCCAATGAAATCGGCATTATCAACAAGCCAAAAACCCAAGAATTGTTTGAGCGCTTTGGCGTTAAAGCTTTGGTCGGTGATTGGACAAAGCGCGACGCGGCAATCACCAAAGAGCTAGCGCGGCACGGTCGTTCCGGCGTACCATTATATCTCGTCTATGCCCCGACTACAGATATGGGTGCAGGCGACGCTGTGCCGCAAATATTGCCGCAAATCTTGACCTATAAAATCATTGAAAAAGCGCTGGTTAAGGCAAATCCTAAAAACGCAAAATAGAGTTAACCTTTTGCGCTTATAAAGCCGTCATGAACAATTGGGCGAAATTACAAAAACTGGCTGATGCGGGCTTGCCGACCCTAAGCGAGATATTCGCGGGTGACGCAAACCGTGCTACGCGTATGAGTTTTCAAGTGGGCGGTATGTATGCGGACTTTTCTAAACAGCGGATAACGCCGGATGTGATGCAGGCATTGTTCGCTCTGGCGGAAGACAAAAATGTCGTAGGCAAGCGGGCAGATTTATTTGCGGGCAAACCTCTGAATTTCACCGAAAAGCGGGCGGTTCTGCACCCTGCATTGCGCGGGTCCAGCACTGATAAATCAATTCAAAAACTAGTCAAAGACATGCGGGTGCGCACCCGTAAATTTGCCGAAGACATATGTGCGCAAGGCCAATATCAAGCCGTGGTGCATATCGGTATTGGTGGGTCTGATTTGGGGCCGCGCTTGTTGGCGGATGGGTTAAGGGCAAATGGCTCGCCCGCGCTGGATTTGCGCTTCGTCAATAATGTCGACGGGGCGTCTATCAATGATGCGCTCGTGGGGTTGAACCCACGCACGACTTTGGTGGTGATAGTCTCCAAATCTTTCGGCACCTTGGAGACCCGCATGAACAGCGAAGCGGCGCGGGATTGGCTGGGGCAATTTGCTGGCGACAATATGATTGCGGTGACAGCGAATAAAGACGGAGCGGTGAATTTCGGGGTCGACCCGGCGCAAATATTTGAATTTTGGGATTGGGTCGGCGGGCGGTTTTCACTGTGGTCGGCGGTGGGGCTTTCTTTGCAGTTGGCTTACGGCCCGGACATGTTCGACGATTTGCTGGCTGGCGCAGCCTCTATGGACGGGCATTTTCAAGCCGCCCCCCTAGAGAAAAATTTGCCCACCATGTTGGCGCTCACCGATATTTGGAACACGAACTTCTTGGGCTATAAAACCCGCTGTGTTGTCCCCTATGCGCGGCGCTTGCGCAAACTCCCCAGTTTCCTACAACAGTTAGAAATGGAATCGAACGGCAAGTCAGTCGCCACAGACGGCGGCGCATCGGTAGACACTTCCCCCGTAATTTGGGGCGGTGAGGGCGCCAATGCCCAACATGCATTCTTCCAGCAGCTCCACCAAGGCACCATATCTGCGCCCGTAGATTTCATCGCAGTCCTCACCGACGCGGAGAACCGCCCGGCACATCACCGCGCGCTGCTGGCCAATTGCTTTGCCCAAAGCGAAGCCCTGATGTGCGGCAAATCCGAAACTGTGGTACGGGCGGAACTGAAAGCCAAAGGCATGAGCACCCCTGATATAGATGCACTCGCACCCCACAAAACATTCCCCGGAAACCGCCCCTCAACCACCATCGCCCTCAACCGCCTAGACGCCCACACACTCGGCGCACTGATTGCCCTCTATGAACACAAAGTCTTCGTCCAAAGCATCATCTGGGACATCAACGCATTCGACCAATGGGGGGTAGAACTTGGCAAGGAATTGGCTGGCACTATTTTAGGTGAATTGGAAAATGGCACCGATAATCAGCACGATAGTTCCACATCTGCACTAATTGCTCTTGCGAGAAACCACACACCGTCCTAAGACGCCATTATGTCTAAGAAGAAAAATAAAATTCAGCGGCCTAAAGCCAGAAAACCACGCGGGTTTGAAGATAAATCCTCCGACGTGCTACGGGCTGAAACACGCCTGGTCGAAGCTGCGTTCTCGGTTTATGACAAGCACGGGTTCGAGCCTTTGCAAACACCTGCGTTCGAATATGCCGATGCGCTCGGGAAATTTCTGCCTGATGATGACCGGCCTAATACGGGTGTGTTTGCTCTGCGCGACGACGACGAACAGTGGATGGCGCTGCGCTATGACCATACTGCACCTTTGGCGCGTTATGTGGCGGAGAATTACCAAGACCTGCCCAAACCTTACCGCCGTTATCAGGCGGGTTCGGTCTGGCGCAACGAGAAACCCGGGCCGGGACGGTTTAGGGAATTTATCCAGTGCGACGCCGATAGTGTCGGCGCACCCGGTGCGGCTGCGGACGCCGAAATGATTATGATGGCGGCGGATGTGATGTCTGCGGTCGGCCTGAAACGCGGCCAATATATGGTGCGCGCCAATAACCGAAAATTGCTCGACGGCATATTGGAAAGCTCAGGTGTGCCAAATACCGACGCGGGCGCAGAGCAGCGTCTGCAAGTCCTGCGCTCTATTGATAAACTTGACAGGCTCGGCCCGGAGGGTGTGGCGGCCTTGCTCGGTGAGGGGCGCAAAGATGATAGCGGTGCGTTCACTGAAGGCGCAAAACTGGATGCAAGCGCCATCAAAGCCGTGCTGGGTTTCACCACGGCCAGCAACATGGATAGAGGCGAAACCCTGCGCACGCTGGAAGTCCTGATGGGGTCGTCTAGCCAAGGTCAGGCAGGAGTCACGGAACTTAAGCTCATTGACGATATTCTCACTGCTTGTGATTACGGCCCTGATCGGGTGGTGTTCGACACCTCTATCGTGCGCGGGCTGGGCTATTATACCGGCCCTGTGTTCGAGGCTGAACTCTTGGCCGACATCAAAGATAAGAAAGGTCGCCCGGTGCGTATCGGCTCTGTCGGCGGCGGTGGTCGTTATGACGGTCTGGTGTCGCGCTTTATGGGTCAAGCCGTGCCCGCCACCGGATATTCCTTCGGCGTGTCGCGCTTTGCCGAAGCCCTGTCGCGTATGGGCTTGGTGGAAAATGCAGGCAAGCCGCCCGTCATGATCTGTGTATTTGATAAATCCCTGATGGGCGAATATTTCAAAATCGCCGCAGAACTGCGCGCCGCAAACATCCGCACAGAAGTTTTCATCGGCGCAGGCAATGTCGGCAAGCAATTAAAATACGCCGATAATCGCGGCGTAAAACTCGCCGTGCTTATTGGTAGTGACGAAATGGAGCGCGGCGAGGTAACGATAAAAGATCTAGCCCTAGGCGCCGAAATGGCCAAAGCCATAAAAACCAACGCAGAATGGAAATCCTCCCGCCCTGCACAGAAGACGGCGGCGAGGGCGGATATTGTTGCGGCGGTGCGCGAGATGCTGGCGGATTAAGACCCTAGGCCGTGGTTAATTCTTCACTACGGCCTAGGTTTAAGGCGTGAAATTTGCGGCGCTTAGTATTGGGCCGCCTTTGCCGTCTTGTACTATTATGACGATGGCTTCGCCCGCAGTTGGAATGGGAATTTGTTGGTCAAAACTGCCCCCGGTTTTTATGTAGCCAATTTCCTTGCAGGCTTGCACGACGTTGGCGAGGCTTATGGTGCGGCCACGGTTTTCGCCGCGTTTTACCGGTACGCTCTGGATGCCGGGTTGATACCGCACCGTCATGACGTTCAGCGGTTTCTTGCCAGTTGGGTCGGCACGAATATGGATATTTAACATATCACCATTTGCAACAATGGTTATTTTCGGCCTATTGTCCAATGTGTGCGCTCGGACTTTTTTATTGGAAAACCGCGCGCTGTGTACGGCACCGTTAATCACCATTTGCGGCGTGTAGACTTGGCCGTCGAATTGTACGCCGTAAGCGCGTTGATGGGCGGAAAACTCAGGTTTGCCGAAAGTGTCCTTCCAGCCGAGATAATCCCAATAATCAACACTGTAAGACAATGTCAAAACATCGCCCACACCATTATTTGCCCGGGCAGTTTCACGGACAAATTTATTAGCAGCAGGGCAAGATGAGCATCCTTGGGAGGTAAATAGCTCCAGCACGGTCACCGGATTGCTCTGCGCACGGTTTTTGGGTGTAGCCGCAAATCCTAACCCAGTTAACCCGGCGCACACGACAAACAAAATGGATAATCGTAGAAATCTCATAGCTTTGTCTTAGCCAGCACTAGCCGTAATTGCTAGACACATTCACATCACATGCCTGTGAAATTAGACACTGCCGCGATCACACCTTACGCAAGTTTAATCAAGATGAGCGAGGTCTGACAGTATAATTCACTTTATATACAGCTTGGATTGGTTAGTAAGGGGCAAAGGAGACATCATGAAACGTGTTTTATTAAAGACCAGTATGGCTATTTTACTCGGTGCCACAGCTCTAGGCGCGGTTGCTCAGGTGCCGCAATCAACGGCTCCGGCGACCGGGCAACGCTTGCCCGCCTTCACACACCCGGCGACTGTACCGCAAGATTTGGCGCGAATTGATGCGGCTATGAATAGCACGGTGAGTTTCTCGGGCCGTTTTGCTCAATACGGCTCTGATGGTTCGTTCTCCCAAGGTCGTGTCTATCTGAAACGTCCGGGCAAAATCCGTTTTGAATATGATGCGCCGGCGCAATTGCTTATGGTCTCGGACGGGGTGACATTGACCCAGGTCGATAAAGCCCTCGATACCAAAGACCGTGTACCGCTCAAGGCGACACCGCTGGCGTTTTTTCTGGCCGAGAAGGTTAAGCTGGAAGACGATGTGGAAGTCATATCCTTGCAAAAAACAATGGACGCGGTCAGCCTCACCGCCAAGGACGGTTCCGGCCAAATGGACGGCGCCATCACTATGATTTTTGACCCAAACACATTGGCCTTGCGGGAATGGGTGGTGCATGATGGGTTTGGCCAACAAACCAAAATATTGTTGTCCGAGCTAAAGTATAATGAACGGCTCAATCCGCGCCTGTTTGTATTGCGCGACGATAAACGCCGTAACCGCCGCAGATAGGCGCGTAAACACGTTTGCAGTTAAATATTTCGGTAAAACGGGAAGTCGTAATTACAAATTTCCGAAAAACTTTACGGACGCGGCTTGCGCGAATCATTTGGCCGCTTAATGTCCGCCCATGAAAAAACTTAAACTTACCAGTTGGAATGTAAATTCCGTGCGTTTGCGCGCGCCGCAAATTGCCCGCTTCACCGAAGAGCAGCAGCCAGATATTATCGGCTTGCAAGAGATAAAGTGCTTGGAAGAACAGTTCCCATTTGACGAATTTAAAGCTATGGGCTTTGCGCACATAGAAATATCTGGTCAAAAGGGTATGCACGGCGCGGCGACGGTTTCCAAATTTCCGTTGACCCGCATGGATACGGATTTTTGCCCAGAGGGTCATGCGCGCCATGTCAGCACCCTCGTAGATATAGGCGGCAAAAACGATTTTGAGTTTCATAATTTTTATATTCCGGCTGGCGGCGACGAGCCAGACCCCAAGGCCAATCCAAAATTCGCCCACAAGATGGAATTTATTGACCGGATGATTGATTATTTCGGCGACAGGTCGGCGGAGAACGCGCGACAGGTTTTGGTTGGCGATTTCAACATTGCGCCCCACGAAAACGATGTCTGGTCACATAAACAACTCCTGAAAGTCGTGAGCCACACCCCGGTCGAAGTGGACATATTGAACAAATTATTGGCGTGTGGCGATTTTACCGATTGTGCGCGTGCCTTGCACGGCGACGCAGCTAAGCAAGAGCTGTTTTCCTGGTGGTCCTACCGATCTCGCGATATAAATAAATCTGATCGTGGACGCCGCCTTGACCATATCTGGGTCAGCCCTGCGCTTAAACAAGCTGCAGAGAAAGCCAAAGCTACCGGTCACCAAATTCACCGACCGTGCCGCCTCTGGGAGAGGCCGTCCGACCATGCGCCTGTGACGCAAATTTTGGACTTTTCTTAGGCTTGGCGACCAAAAATCAGGCTTGGCTACCAACGAATTTCCAGCGCAATACTTCGCCGCTGTGGAACGGGACGATTTGCGCGTCCATAATGTTCAAAATTTCAGGCACTTCATTATCAGTGCGCTCCAAAATTATTTTACCCTCATTGGGCTTCAACCCGTAAAACTGCGGGCCAAACTCTGAGGCGAAACCTTCCAATTTATCCAAGGCGTCTTCTGCCTCGAAAGTGCCTGCATAGCTCTCCAAGGCATAGGGGGCATTAAACACCCCCGCACACCCACAAGCAGACTGTTTGGCCGAGGCGATGTGGGGGGCAGAATCTGTTCCCAAGAAGAACTTGGCCGAGCCTGATATGGCCGCCTTACGCAGAGCCAGCCTGTGACGCTCGCGCTTGGCAATGGGCAAGCAATATAGGTGCGGGTTGATCCCGCCTGCAAATATAGCGCTGCGGTTATAAACCAAATGGTGCGGTGTTATGGTGGCAGCTATATTGGTGCCACTTTCATTGACAAAATCGACGGCGTCTTTGGTGGTGATGTGTTCGAAGACTATTTTCAATGCCGGGAAATCGGCGATTATTTTCGCCATAACCCGCTCAATAAACACGGCTTCGCGGTCGAATATATCAACGGCACTATCTGTGACCTCCCCGTGTACCAATAAAGGCATGCCCATACGTTGCATGGTTTCCAATACGCCCGTGATATTATTTATATCCGTGACACCGTGGCTGGAATTCGTCGTGGCATTGGCCGGATAAAGTTTACAGGCCGTAAAAACGTTTTGTTCAAAGCCGTGTGCGATTTCTTGTACATCTATAGTGTCTGTCAAATAACAGGTCATTAAGGGGGTGAAGCCCGTGTTTGGCACTGCCGCTAAAATACGTTCGCGATAACGCTGCGCCGCCGCAACTGTCGTCACAGGTTCGGCTAGATTAGGCATAATAATCGCCCGGCCAAATTGCCGCGCCGTATAGCCCGCCACCGCCGCGAGCATTTCCCCATCTCGAACATGTACATGCCAGTCATCAGGGCGGCGGATTACAAGGCGTTTTATCGATTTTACAGAGCGGTGTTTCATTGAGAACCTGGCTATTTGCTATGGGAAAATTGAATAGCTTGCTGGGCAATTAAAAGCAAATACAATAGATACTGATCCTTTGATGCGCGCTGAATTATTGCGAAGAGAAAACAAATGGTTTGATGTCTGGTAATGCGAAAATTTGCGCCAGAACATGGTTGCTATTGTCCCGTATTGAAACCTAAGCCCTAATTTAACCCTCAAAATAACGCGCCCTGCGGCAAATGACCACTTTGTGGTCGTGAATTTATTTATTAACATAGCATGAACAGAAAATGATAAAGATATAGCTATAGGACATTTAAAAATGGGGACTGAAATTACTAGTAGAGCAAAAAATGACCAGCCACTAGTCGCGCCTTTGGTAGCGAAAGATGGCTCTTACGAAGTTAAACCGCTGCGTAAGGATGATATTACGATCATGGCGGTACAGTCACGGGTCGTGCCTGTGCGGGCAGATAATGCGGTAGAGATGAAAAAGGCTAATCTTGATCACATGCTGGATCTGATTGATGCGGCGGCGACATGGATGGGGCCGAAAGACATCATCCATTTTCACGAATTTCCCATCACCGGCTTTTCTCATATGTGGAACCGAGAGGATTTGCTTAAGGTCGCCATTGATGTGCCTGGGGTTGAGACCGAAGCCGTGGGCGCACGAGCGAAGAAATACAATAGTTATATTGTCTTTGGTTCTTATTCAAAAGACCCCGACTGGCCGGATCATATATTGTCGACCACTATTATCATGGGGCCGGACGGCGAGATTGTCGATAAACACTGGAAGCTGCGCAATCTGAAGGGCGTATTTGCAGGCTTTGAGGTTATCACCACCACAATTTTTGATGTCATGGACCAATATGTGGAAATGTACGGTCGTGATGCCGTATTCCCTGTGACTCGTACCGATGTTGGCAATCTGGCGACCACCGCCGTGCAGTACGAACCGGAGCTTATTCGCGCCTTTGCCTTGAAGGGTGCTGAAATTATGTTGCGCGCCGCCACGTCCGGTGCTGACCCGATTGACATACGTTCGGGTGCCATGCACAACAATATGTATACATCCCTGGTCAACAATTCCATCTCCAATAATCCGGGGCCGTTTTTTCAAGACGTGCGCTCTGGCGGCACTGCGATTTACGGGCCTAAGGGTGAAGTTTTGGATACGGCCAATTCAGTCAACGAAACTGGCGTTATGGCCAGTATTCCCATTGCAGCCTTTCGCAAGGGGCGCAAAATACCGCGCTTTCATCCATCATTGTTTGCAGATTTATTCGCCCAGTACCAAGAAGCCTATCCGCCCAACATGATGGCGGACAGTCTTCCGGATAACGGGTTCGTTGCCGCGCAGTTTCTCAAAGACAAAAGTCGGTGGGTCTAGCGTATGGCGATGCTTAGTCCACAAATAGATACGCACGGGGAAATGTTGAATTTTCTGGCGCAGACACGCGGGCATTTTATTGACGGACAATGGGTGAGCGGTGGTGACATTCAGCCGATCAATGTTGTTAACCCGGCGACGGGTCTAACGATTGCGACTATAGAATCAGGCGGCGCAGTTGAGATAGATTTGGCCGTAAATGCGGCGCGGGAAAGTTTTGACAGCGGTGTTTGGTCGAAAATGGCTCCGGTTGAGCGGGCGCGCATATTGTTTTCCCTCGCCGATCTCATAGAGGAACACGCCGAACAAATCGCCCATCTTGAGGCGCTGGACATTGGCGTATCCCGTGCCATGATGCACGAAATTGGGGTTAAATTGGCAGCGGATCAATTACGTTATTATGCAGGCTGGATTACCAAAATCGGTGGGCAGACTATTAATAATTCCCGCCCCCATGCGCCGGGTCGTGAATTCCTGACCTACACGGTTAAAGAACCTATTGGTGTTGTCGGGCAAATTATTCCCTGGAACTTCCCCTTTGGTATGTCTATCGGGAAAATTGCACCTGCACTTGCTGCGGGGTGTTCTTTGGTTCTTAAACCTGCCGAAGAGGCGCCGCTCAGTGTGTCTTATCTTGCAGACCTTGTCGCCAAGACCGACCTGCCGGACGGGGTGTTTAACCTAGTTAACGGTGTCGGGCGCAAGGCTGGAGCGGCTTTGGCGCGGCATATGGATGTGGATAAAATATCATTCACGGGTTCCACCGCAGTTGGAAAGGACATTCTTTCTGCGGCAGGCGGTAACCTTAAAAAAGTCACTTTGGAGCTAGGCGGGAAATCGCCTGTTGTCATTTTGCAAGATGCGGATTTATCCGAAGCTATTCCTGCGGCGGCGCGGGCAATATTTTTCCTCAACGGCCAAAACTGTATGGCCGGATCACGGCTCTTGGTACATGCAGATATACATGATGCAGTTGTCAAAGGTTTGGTTGATATTGCCAAAGCCATGAGCGTAGGCTCTGACCTCGACAATGCTTACGATATTGGCCCGCTCATTTCCAAACGCCAAATGACCCGTGTTCTCGCCTATATAGATACGGGGCTAGGTGAGGGTGCGGAGCTGGCCACAGGTGGTAAGCGTGTGTCTGGCTTGGCCGGATATTTTGTCCAGCCAACTATTTTCACGAACTGCACACCCAATATGCGCATTGTCCGCGAAGAAATATTTGGCCCTGTGCTGACGGTGCAAAAATTCGTGACCGAAGATTTGGACGAAATAGCCGGGATGGCCAATGATACCGTTTTCGGCTTGTCTGCCAGTGTCTGGACAGGGAATTTGTCCAAGGGGCATTTGCTGGCAGGCAAGATTAAATCGGGACAGGTTGGGATTAATGTCCACGCCGCCATTGATCCGGCAACTCCGTTCGGCGGTTATAAACAGTCCGGTTGGGGCCGGGAGTTTGGCCGCGAGGGTCTAGAGCCATATTTAGAAATCAAAGCCGTGACGGTGTATCTGTAGGAATAAAATGACAAGCAAAGCTAACATATCGAATGTTGATGAAGTAAGTGTAAAGTTTGGCCCCGTTCATTTGGAGCCAGGCGTCACTCGCTGGAATGCGCGTACTTATATGTTCTCGGCTTTTTGGACGATTGGCTTTCTGTCGTTTCTCAGTTTCTTGCAAAACTATGTTTTAAAGGAACATTTGGGCATTGCCGGGAACGAGCTTGGCCGTGCCGTTGGTAATCTGGCGCTTGTCGGCGAGATTGTATTGCTGACTGTATCGCCATTTTTCGGTGCCTTGTCGGATAAAATAGGGCGTAGGCCGATATTCGCCATGGGGTTTTTATGGATAGGGGTTGGTTTTGCGCTGTACCCGCTGGCTAGTAGTTTCGGCATGTTGCTAGCAATTAAGGCCTTTATGGGCGTCGGTGCGGCGGCTTTGGGCGGAATGATGGCCACCGTGTTATCGGATTATCCGCAAAACCGCTCGCGCGGTTTTATGGCTGCCATGAGCGGTTGGGCCAACGGGCTTGGCGCGCTGTTTATGATATTGGTTTTAAGTCGGTTGCCGTCACTATTTGTTTCGCGCGGCATGAGCGATCAGCAAGCCGGAACATTTACCTTTTGGACCATGACAATTATGGCGTTTATTACGGCAGTAATTGTATTTAAGGGGCTTAAAGCCGGAAAGCCGGGGGAGCCGCAAGCCCGCAAAAACACTGGCGCTTTGGTCAAGGAGGGGTTTGGAGAAGCAAAGAAAAACCCGCGCCTGCAACTAGCTTTGGCGGAGAGTTTTATTGCCCGGGGTGACCTCTTGATGATCGGTACATTTTTATCCCTTTGGCTCATTCATACTGGTACAAATATGCACGGAATGGAAATCGCTGACGCGACTAAACAAGCCGGGCGTTTGAGCGGGCTGGTGCAATTCGCGGCTTTGCTATGGGCGCCTATTTTCGGTATTATTCTTGATAGATTTGACCGGGCGACTACCGTGATATTGGCGATGGGGTTGGCGGTTATCGGCTATGTGGGCATCGGGCTGGTTCCTGACCCAACGTCGCCCGCCGCCACAATCCCTCTAATACTCTTGGGGGTAGGCGAGTTTTCTGCCATATTGGCTGGGCAGACTTTGATAGCGCAAGAAGCCCCCGTTAAAATACGCGGTTCGGTTTTGGGCGTCTTTGCATTTTGTGGAGCATTGGGCTTAATCGTTTTAAGCCAAGCGGGTGGATATTTATTTGATACGGTTGGCCCGGGCGCACCATTTATATTGGTCGGCTGTGTCAATGGTTTGGTAATGCTATTTGCGATCTATGTCCGCCTCAAGACAGGATATAAATCGCCAAAAGCAAGACAATAAGTAAGATTTTAATTGCGAATGGTTCGCAGTTGCAATAAAGAACACTAGAAAGAGGGAGTTCAATGACCAAAGAAGTAACACAAAAGAATGACAACAAAGGAGGGGGTGCATTAGGTATTTTCCGACAACCACCCTTTATTGGTATTATCGCCTTTATGGCGGTATTCATTGTTCAGCCACTTGGGCATATCATCATGCTTGTCATGGAGAAGGTATTGATCCACGGGGATCTTTGGTATTCGCAATTCTTTGATGGCCCTCCGGATATTCCCGAAGGGTTTGAAAACTATGCCGGCATAGACAATATCATTTATCTACCCGCATTTGTCATGGGGGTCGTTGGTATCTGGATTATCATGTGGGGGGTTAAGAAAGACACCGAAGTGGCTGGTACATGGGCAGGCTTTATCGGATCAAGCTTGTTGTGGACAGGTTGGGTCGAGTTTTCGCTCCATTACCACGCGCGCTATTTTGCTGTGAAATCATTGTGCGACGATGGCACCTATGCTTTTGCCTGCGCCACTAAGCCTGCGACCAAGCCGGAGTATTTCCTGATGCAAGGCTCGGTTGGTTTCTTGCTGGTTATTATGTTGTACTTTATGCTCAACAAGGAAACCCGTTGTAATATGTTTAGGTGGATGCACAGACATATGCGTATTACGGTCGGTAAGCCATCTCGCGGCCTGACCCGGAATTTCTCCAACAATGTTGCTATTGAAAACATAACTATTCTTTGGTTCTTCTATGTGTTCCTGATGATTATTTATGATGAAACATGGTTCGGTGAAACACACTGGGTCACTTATCTAAGCTTCGGTTTAATCTTAGTTTGGTCTGTATATCTGATCCAGCGTTTGTTGCGCTTCAAACGTGGTGCGTCTGCATTACGGTATGCCATTCCAACCGCGATTATATTCTTCAATCTTGTCGAGATCTCCGGACGTTGGGGATGGTTCGACGAGTATTGGGGGGAGCCTATGGACCACCCGATTGCCTCGACACTGACCGTAGTGGCGCTTGCTGCCTTTGCCTACATTAGTATCAAGACGGCACGGGACAAAACTAAACAAATCGATCAAGATTAGGAGTAAGAAAATGAAACTATCTAAAACAACAGGCCTTATAACATTGGCCGTAGTGCTTGGGCTTTCAGCTTGTACAACAAGTGAAACATCAAAACCCGAAGCAAAAATGGCAAAGCAGGCTTCGACCGATTATTCTCTGGTCACGCCAAAGGTGGAAAACAAAGGGGAGCTGCCTATTTGGCGGGTTCCCAACCTGCCTGAAAGCGCCGAAGCTTATTACGGCCCGGACAGCTATCATCTAATTGCCCAAACCCAGGATCCAAATGCAGTGCCGCCGTCCCACGAAAAGGCGGCGGGTGGTGCTTTGACCTGGATTGCTACAGATGACGGCAAGCATGTTTGGGCTGCTAATGACCGAGGACAAGACGGGTGTTCTTATATTATGCCGGACGGTGAGCGTATCTTATATACATCGACACGGGATAATATGGACATGCCGGTTGGCAATTGGTCGGCTGAGGATGATTACCCCCAAGGTGCCGAGCTTTATATGGCAAATATCGACGGGAGCAACGTTAAGCGTTTGACCAATAATAAGGTCTATGATGCGGAAGTCGCGGTTTCGCCAGACGGGAAAAGAATTATCTTTACCCGTCAAATCGACGGCAAGCTTGACGTTTGGATGATGAATTCAGACGGCACGAATGAACATCAGTTGACCTTCACCGATGATTGGCAAGAGGGCGCACCGTTCTTTTTGCCGGACAACAAAACGGTCACCATGCGCGCTTGGAAGCGGTCTGAAAAAGGTGGTCGTATGACCTTTATGACAGTGTTCACTCTGGATACTGACACCAAAGAGGTCAAAGAACTTACCAAGGACAAATGGATGAATTGGGCACCTTATCCGACACCGGACGGCAAACATTATGTGTTTGTACGACCGCTTAAAAACAATCCCATGAATTGGGAAGTATTTCTGGGCAGTATTGCCGGTGGTGAGCCAGTACGCCTAACTTATAATGACAGCTTTGACGGTTTCCCGTCCGTATCACCGGACGGCAAGAAGATGTTATTTACACGAAGTGTCGGCAAAGGGTTTATGTCTGATCTATATACCCATGTCATGGATATTTCGTCACTAAATGTCGGCCCCGTTTCCCAGAATTAAGGGTATCAGGATCACAATTGGCCGGCGATTTTGCCGGCCAAAATAAGCAAGAAAGAAGCATTAAAGTTCAAATTTAGGAGGGGACTACAATGAGTAAATATAAAAAACATCTAATCGGTTCAGGCGCAGTATTTGGACTGCTTATGAGCATCGGTACAACGGCGAACGCGCAAAGCGACGACGATCAAAGCAAAATTACGCGCTTGGACGAAATCGTGGTTACGGCGCGTAAACGTGCAGAAAATATCCAAGAAGCACCTTTGTCAATATCGGCATTCACGTCCAGTATGATTGAAGCGGCAGGCATTCGTGATATGTCGGACATCGCTAAATCCACGCCTGGCTTTACTTTGGACGACGAATTTGGCCGCACCAATGGTGTGCGTCCGGTTATTCGCGGGCAAGCGACTATTTTAGGGGCTTCAGGTGTTTCTACATTTGTTGACGGCATTTTACTCAATGGCTCGATCCTAGATTACGACCTTACGGACGTGGAGCGGATCGAAGTGGTCAAAGGGCCACAGTCGGCGCTCTATGGCCGCAACACCTATTCAGGTGCTATCAATATTATCACAAAATCTCCGACCGACGAAGCGTCAGGCGAGATAAAAGCTGAAGCAGGCAGTTTTGGCCGCTTTGAACTTGGCGGCACACTGCGCGGCCCTGTAAGCGATACGGTTTCAGCCAGCGTACATGGGCGTTATTTCAAACGCGGCGGGCCGTTTCTCAATACCTTTAACGGCGAAAAAGTTGGCCAGCAAGAATCTGCTGCGGCATCTCTAGCCGTATTTTATGAGCCTTCAGATCGCCTGAATGTACGGGCGCGAGTGCGGTTTAACAAATTGGACGATGACCAACCACGTTTGTTCCTAACTGACCCATCCGAAAATAATTTGTTCCCGGATAGCGGCGGTACTTATCTTGGCAATGGTCGATATTTCGGCGGCGAAATAACCAATCGTCCAATCGCCTATGATGATGAACGACTTTTGGATCAAAAAGGTTATGAACGCACGGAAAGTATGCAAACCAGCCTGTCTATCAGTTATGACCTGTCAGACCAACTTAATCTGGAGTTCATCAACGGATTTAACGGCAGTGTTTTTGATAGTAAATTTGATTTCGACCATTCGGCGGATAGCCTAAGTCCCTTTTCAGTTTATATTGGGCCATTATTCCCGGTTGGCGCTGGGTTTTTCTTTCATGGTTATGTTATTAGTGACCCTGCTGATTTTGCATCTTCTTCCGAAGGCAAGTCCGATGACCGTTCTCATGAATTACGTCTCAATTATGAAGCCGAAAATTGGCAAGGTTTGCTGGGCGGATATTATTATGATGGTTTTTCCAGAGTTGAGGGCAATAGACAGGCACCGTCTGCATTACCGCAATTACTGGCTGACGGCTTTGCTACCCAGGTAGCCCGTATGAACGCAGAGTGTGCCGCACGCGGTAGTGATCTGATTACCCCGTGTTTTTCCTCTCCTCATTTTATTTCGACACTGAATTTCGGAAGCCAATTGGAAGATCTTCAATTTGCAGCGTTTCGAGGAATATTCAAAAGCGAACGCCGCAATCTAGCGCTATTTGGTAGCGTTGACTTTGATGTCTTGGATGCAGTGTCCATAACTGCAGAGGCACGGTATAAATCGGAAAGAATTATTGATAATTCTGTCGATAGAACAGCTACATATGACTATCTTGGTCAATTGGTTTCTATGACCGAAGACCCGCAAGTAATACGCGAAGGCACATTCAATAGTTTTAACCCACGTTTCACGGCTAAGTACGCGGTTAATGACAGCACCAATGTCTATGCGATAGCGGCACGCGGTGACAAGCCCGGCGGTTTTAACAATATCAATGCAGGGCCACTTGGTTTTGGCAATTACGATGAGGAAACCGTCTGGGCGTTTGAGGGTGGTGTTAAAAACACCTTCATGGACGGTCAGTTGATTTTAAATCTGGCTGGTTTTCATAACACCATCTCAGATTACCAATTGACCCAATCGCTAACACTGCCCAACAATATAACCACAACGGTTATCTCCAATGTTGGTAAAGTGCGGGTTATGGGGCTGGAGGCCGAACTGGTCTACCGTGTACCAAGTGTTCCAGGTTTGATTTTGAATGCAAATTATGCCCTTGCAGATTCTGAGATACTTGCTGGTACGGATCTTAATGAGGGCAGACATCTGGATGTGGCGGACGATGGGCGCTTAAACTGTTCGATCGGACTGCAAGATCCAGCGTTGGCCTGTAGTTCCGAAAATACCTTGTACGGCTCCATCGTTGGGCGGCAATTACCGCGCTCGCCCAAGAACACATTTAATGTTGGGATGAATTATACCCGTGCATTAACCGATGTGATGGATCTTACCCTGAACGCCAATGCCTCCCATGAAAGCAAGAAATTTGTGCAAGTACATAATCTTGCTTGGGTTGGTTCCAATACTTTGGTCAATGGTAGTATCGGCCTTGAAACCGACACTCTGAGCATCACTGTCTGGGGGCGGAATTTAACCAATGAAGATGCCGTGGTTTCAGCCCAGCGTTTTATTGATCCGAACCAATCGTTCCAGCGTGCCTTTGGTGGCAATCCGCGCTTACCAAGAGAATTTGGTGCAACTGTACGCAAAAAATTCTAAGCGGGTGTACTGAGCTTGTCGGGATGGGGGTTATTGACCCCCGTCCCTTTTTTTTATGGAGAAAATATGACCAATTTAAAAACCCTAGCTTTTGGCGTCGCCGCAATTTACCTGACGGCCTGCACCACAGTTACCAACGACACGAAGGTGCCCAAAGTATCGGTAACGCAAAACGGAGACCAATTTACCGTCTCCGCCCCTATAAACAGCTTCTCAGATTTCATTCTCATCGAAACCCAACTAGGCAATGTAGCGCCGCGTGTGGTTGATATGGACACGGTGGTTGCCGACCTTGCAGGTTATGACGCCATTTTCATTGGTGAAGCCCACGGCCATGCGGCCAGCCATTATGTGCAGTCGAAAATATTTTCCGGCCTGCATGCCAAATATACTGACATGACATTGTCCATGGAACAGTTTGAGCGTTCCCAACAAAGTGTGGTTGATGATTATCTAGCCGGGAAAATCGGCGAGGAAACGCTTATCCACGACGGTAAGGCTTGGCCCCATTACCGTTCGTCCTATCGCCCGCTTGTGGAATTTGCAAAAACCAACGGCCTGCCCGTAATCGCTTCGGAGATTCCGGGCAATATGGTTTCGTGTATCGGGGAACGTGGCCCGGATTTCCTCAACACACTTAAGGGGGAGCCGCGTAGCTGGGCCGCCGATAAATTGCATCTGGAGGACGGCGCCTATAAAGACAAATATTATGCATTCCTGGCTGCCGTACCAAGCCACAGCGTCGGCGGTGATGAAAGCGAGGCTGAAAAAGAAAAGAAACGGTTTTACCGCTACGCCGCGCAAGTCTCACGCGACGATACTATGGCTGAAAGCATAGCCAACCACATGAAAGCCAATCCAGGACGCAAAGTTATGCACATAGACGGTAGCTTCCATTCCGCCGGACTATTAGGCACACCGGAGCGGCTTGAAATACGCATACCCGGTGTCAAAATGGCCAATGTTCATCCGATCATTGTAGACGATCCCAAAAACCCGACATTTAACGCCAAAGATGTAGGCGAAGGGCAATACCTACTCCTGATTTACCCGGTGCCAAAACGTTTCGTGCAGATGAAAAACATAAGCGCCTTCATAGCCCGCACCAAAGACAAGATAGATGAAAACAGGTGTGGATATTAGGCGAGCCTGATGTCTCTAAAATCTCGCTTTAAAGCCGACATTGACCGCGTGGGCGGTTACGTCGTCGTTTGAGACGAGTTGCGGGGCTACGAAGGGGATGAAGCCTTTATTGTAGACATATTCCACACCGAAATCGAGATAATCGCTAACAGGGTACTGAACACTGAGCGCATGTTGTTGGTTTTTTTCCCAAGTCGTGGGCTGACCACCAATGCCGACACCGATGAAATTATCGCCAATATTGCCCCAACTACCCACGGCTGCGACTTGGAGGCGGCGACCATTTGGCAATAGGGGTTTATAGCGAACCTGCGCGGTAAGTACGCTTAGTTTTTGGTCAAAACTAATATTGTTAATATCATCCGGCGCGCCGAGCGGGTCGATTATATAGGCAGGGTCAACAAAACCATTGGCGTCTTGCGGTATAGCAGCACCCCACGGCTTGAGAGAAGCGGTGTATTCCACCATCATATCCCAAGACGGGCTGTTAAATTCGGCGAAAGCATCAACGGCGCCATTGCGGTAGGAAATAAAGTTCGCAGGCGGCGGCAATGAACCGATAAGGCCAAATGTATGCGCCGTGAAATTATTGCGGTAGATAGTATCGTGCATATAGCTCGTGCCGACGGTGAAGGCATTACCGTTCCCGAACCGGAATTCTTTCTCAACACTGGCCGCAAAGTTGGCGATTTTATTTTCGTTTTCTGCGCCCGCATAGGCAGTCCGCAATTGCCGTCCACCGCTAAAGGCGGTGGCGGATAATTTCAGGCCAGAATACATATTGTAATAGCCAAGCTCTAAAACTGGCTGGTCACTTGCGGCCCAAAAATAGTGCTGTGCCTCGGTTTGAGTAAAAGCATTATAGCCGTCAAAATTACCAAAATCTATGGTCTTACGCCCGAATGCGGCGTAAAATGGTGACTTTTCCAGATTGCCAAAAACAACAAAGGCTTTGCGCAGTTGAAATTCTGCCTGACCAAAAAACTCGGTCTCGGAGTATTCAGGCTGGAGATAGAATGAAGTCCAATCGCCAAAACTACCCGTGAATGCGAGGGCGGCATTGTTAATTGCAAAAACACCGGACGAAGTTTCCGTGCCGCCCGTGAAATCCGGGAAGCGTGACAAGATAGGAAATGCGCCCGCCTGGGATGTGGTTTGCCACATAAGTCCGGCCTTCATAGCGCCGCCAATAGTGAGAGAGTTGGGTGCCAGCGTACCATTGGCCCGATTAGCCAACAATGTCAGGGTTTTCCCTGTGGTGTTCTCTTGCCAATCCAGCATGCGCCTTGTGTGCTTGACATTTGTGGTCACGGAGGTTCCACCAACATTAAAGCTTGGGTTAAATGCTTGACTAGCGCCGCGCAGGCCAAGTCCGCCTGTATAATTACCAACCGGAATTTGCGAATTTGCTTCAATATAAGAACCCGTATAGATTGGTTGCTGGGCTTGATAAGCGTCTGAAACTTCCTGGCGGGCATAATTTTGTTGTTGAGAATAGCCCTGATAAATATTTTGGGCTTGTGGAGCGACATAGGCGCCGCCAGCATATTGCATATCATATGTTTGCGGGGCTTGTTGGACGCCGCGCAAGCCCAGACCGTTATAGGCTAAAATCGGTGTCGATATAGCGATGGCAGCAATACCAGCCATTAACAGAGCTTTTGTCGTTTTGGATGCCATGAAGCTTCCCCCGTATTTAGTTTTCAGTTCACGCACGCGTGGTTCACGGGTAGAATTAGGGAAATTAGGTTTAAATCTCATTAAAACGGGGCAGGGTGTGACAATTTGTCAAATATATCTGGCTGATCCGATTATTTTTGCGCAACTTGTTTAACATCCGTATCCAGTTCATGCTCCCGCACTTTGCGGTACAGGGTCGAGCGACCAATACCGAGACGCCTTGCCACTTCGGACATGTGCCCGGAATAGTTTTCAATGGCGAACTGGATCAGATCACGTTCAATATCTTCGAGAGACCGTAGGTGCCCACTGCGGTCAAGGAATTTGAGTTTATTGCTCTCCTCCTCGCCCAAATTAGTGGCCTTGCCTGCCACTTCTTTTTGCAAACCAGCCACTTCCTGAACCGGAATTGCCGGAGCCATACCAGATATTTGCGGAAAATCTTGCGGCTGCAAAGTATGTCCGTCCGACAGAATAACCGCGCGGAACACGGCGTTTTCCAATTGCCGTACATTGCCGGGCCAATCAAAGTTTTTCAGCATATCAAGTGCCGCCGCATCGACCCCGCGCACACTACGGCGTTCTTGGGCATTAACCCGCTTGATAAAGTGTTCAAGCAAAGCTGAAATATCCTCGCGGCGATCCCGCAGAGCCGGAATTTCAATCGGGAACACATTGAGACGGTAATACAAATCTTCGCGGAATTCCCCCGCTTTCACAGCTTCTGCTAGGTCGCGGTTGGTAGCTGAGATAATCCGCACATCAACCTTGATCGGGCGCTTTGAACCAATAGGGTCAACCTCGCCTTCTTGGAGAACCCGTAGCAATTTAACTTGCATAGCGAGGGGTAATTCACCAACCTCATCGAGGAATAACGTACCCGTATTGGCTTCTTGGAATTTACCAAGGTGTCTGGTATTCGCACCCGTAAAGCTACCCTTTTCGTGGCCAAACAAAATGCTCTCAACTAGGTTTTCAGGAATAGCGCCACAGTTGACCGTAATGAACGGGCGACCAATACGCTCAGATGTACCTTGAATGGCGCGCGCCACCACTTCTTTACCGACACCGCTTTCGCCTGTTATCAGGATAGGGATATTGGCTTTGGCACCGCGTTCGCCCATGGCAACCACACTGCGCATAGACGATGCATTGCCGATAAGGTCGTCAAAGGTCAGCTCGCCTGCACTACTTTTCTTGAGCCGCGTCACTTCACCGACCAGCGTTTTCATTTCCAGTGCATTGCGCAAAGAGACCACAATACGTTCGCGGCTGGCTGGCTTGACCAAGAAATCCCGCGCTCCCGCCTGCATAGCTGCGACAACTGCGTCAATACTACCCTTACCCGTCAGCACAATCACGGGTAAATCAGGCAGCTTTGCCGATAATTCTTTGAGGGTATCCATACCGTCACGGCCTGGCATAATCAAGTCGAGTAACATTAAATCAATTTTTTTACCATCTGGTGACAAAGCAATATCAAGCGCCCCATCCCCGTCGGCGGCCTGTAATGTAGAAAAACCGCTCTTCTCAATAACCGCCTGCAATATACGCCGCTGAGTCGGATCATCATCAACGATAAGTACCGTTTTGCCCATTTTATTCACCTGTTTTACTGCCCCAAAGCATGCCAAGATAAGCGCTAGCGAGCATGATGGTCGGGTTTTCCCAACTCATTTCGATGTCCAATATGCCACAGAGGCGTAAAAATGCTCTTAAGGCCGTTCAAATATCTTGTTTATTTTTAGAAATTCATTTGAACGGAGGAATATTTTATTTGAATTGCCCATTTAATCGACTTCCTGCACTTGTATGTGCAATGATTACCGTGTTATTTGAACTTCAAATTAACACATAGACTAGATTAGGAGCATTTCATGTCAGATTACGTTCACGGCAATATGTCCATCGTCGGCCAAGACAAAACGTTCAAAGGTTTTGTTCGGTTGTCAGCATTTTTCACAGCATTTTTCATTGTTGTTTTGCTGATGCCGATTTTGGTGTTCGGCGCTAAATTGGGCTGGCCACTTGCATTGGTCATTTCATTTATTGTTGGCGTTGTTATTGCCCCAGCTTTCAAGCTCGGCGGCGGTTGGTATGCCACCTTGTTTGGATTGGCCATTTTGGCAGGCGTGATTGGCATATTCTTCTCGGCCATAACCTAAACCTCCGTACTTTTTACCTAAATCTCCGCTTTTTTTTAAAAGGACAACATCTTGAAAATTGCAGTCATTAAAGAAACGGGTGCAGACGAAGCACGGGTCGCGGCCACTCCGGACGCGGTTAAGTTTTATGTCGCCGCAGGTCATAGTGTAAACGTCACTAAAGGCGCTGGCAAGAAAGCCAATTTTAGCGATGCGGACTATAAAGATGCAGGCGCGACGATTAGCGCTACCAATGATGCATCTGTGAAATCGGCTGATTTCGTCATGTCCATTAACGGCGGCTCCAAAGCCCTTGTGACCAAGATGAAAAAGGGCGCAGGCATATTTGGCCTGATGAACCCAACCGACCATCCTGATTATGCCAAAGCCTGTGCAAAAGCGAATGTCACCGCTTATGCGGGGGAATATATTCCGCGCATATCCCGCGCCCAAAGCATGGATATTCTCTCGTCCCAATCCAATCTCTCCGGTTATAGAAGTGTTGTCGAAGCCGCCGCTATTTATGGCCGCGCTTTCCCGATGATGATGACGGCGGCGGGCACCATTGCTCCGGCCAAAACTTTTATTATGGGTGTCGGGGTCGCGGGCTTGCAAGCCATTGCCACCGCTAGGCGCCTTGGTGCCGTTACCACAGCTACAGATGTGCGCCCCGCCACCAAAGAGCAAGTCGCGTCCCTCGGTGCGAAATTTATCGCGGTGGAGAACGAAGAATTTAAAGAGGCCGAAACGGCGGGTGGTTATGCCAAACAAATGTCGTCTGAATATCAAAAATTACAGGCCGAACTGACCGCCAAGCATATTGCCAAACAAGATATTGTCATCACAACGGCGCTGATACCGGGGCGTCCGGCGCCGCGCCTCATCACTAAAGCCATGATCAAGACCATGAAGCCAGGTTCGGTTCTGGTCGATTTGGCGATAGAACGCGGCGGCAATGTCGAGGGCGCAAAGCCCGGCGAGATTGTCACCACTACGAACGGCGTAAAAATTGTCGGCCTGCTCAACTGGCCGTCCCGTATGGCCGCAGATAGTTCGTCTCTATTCGCCCGCAATATCCGCAACTTCTTGCCATTGGTCACCAGCGAGGACGGCACATACGCCCCAGACTGGGACGACGAAATCATCCAAGGCTGCGCCCTAACCAAGGACGGCGAAGTCGTCCACGAACGTCTACTTTAGAGGATTTAAGATGGAAATGATTATTATGGCAGGCGCAGCCGGGATTTCTCCCGTCGTGTTTCAACTAGCAATCTTTGTGCTGGCGATCTTTGTTGGTTATTTTGTGGTGTGGGCGGTGACTCCTGCCCTACACACGCCGCTCATGGCTGTGACCAATGCTATTTCTTCGGTGATTATCGTAGGCGCGCTTGTCGCTGTATCCACCGCAGCATCAGATGGTATCAACCTAGCCAGCGGGCTAGGCTTCATCGCCACCCTCCTGTGCGCAGTCAACATTTTCGGCGGCTTCCTAGTCACCCAACGAATGCTCGCCATGTATAAGAAGAAGGGGTAAGCCGTGGAACGCACGCGCGAAATTATCATTGACAAACTTAAATCTGTTAGGCTCGACATCCTTGAAAAATATGGAGTTGAAATTTTTGGTATTATTGGCTCATGGGCACGCGGCGACGCCAAACCTGATAGTGATATTGATATTGTTTACCGGCTGGATAAATCACGTAATGTTACATTGTTTGATTTGGGAGGTGTCTGGAGCGATTTAAACCAGGAGTTTGGATGCCATATTGATTTGATTGACTGGAATGCTGTGAAACAAAGATACAAAAGCATAATGGAAGAGGATCTGGTTGAATTTTATGGATGAAAAAGTCCAAAACCGCCTGATTGACATGCGTAATTATGCGCTAGATGCAATAGAGTTTCTTGGCGATATGTCGGAAGAGGAATTTCTGGCTGATAAAAGGACGTACTATGCTATTATTCGCTCTTTAGAAGTTGTAGGCGAGGCCGCCGCCCAAACCGGGCGAAACACACTAGCAGAAATTGCTGGGGAAATTGCCTGGAAGGAAATTATAGGAATGCGAAATATACTTATCCACCAATATAGCGGCATCGAGATAAGGAATGTATATAAAACAGTGAAGTATTCCCTGCCTGGATTTTTGGATCAACTAAACAAAATATTGGAAACCGAAACATGAATATCACACCCAACCTCGCCGCCGTCCTTTATATGGTCTCTGGCGTCTTGTTTATTTTGTCCCTGCACGGGCTGTCTTCGCCTGCGTCTTCTCGGCGCGGTAATGTGTTTGGCATGATCGGCATTGCTATTGCCATCATCACCACCATGCTTTTCTACGGTATTAGCGGCACTGGTCTTATTTTAATGCTTGTCGCTTTGGTGATTGGCGGCGGTCTTGGGGCGCTTATTGCCAAGAAAATCCCCATGACCGATATGCCGCAACTCATCGCTGGCTTTCACTCATTGGTCGGTATGGCCGCCGTATGTGTGGCAGTTGCGGCGTTCTTTGCACCCCATAATTTCGGCATTGGCGAGGTCGGCCAGATTAAGGGCGTTAGCTTGCTGGAGTTGTCCTTGGGGGCGGCTATTGGTGCCATTACATTTTCCGGCTCTGTTATCGCTTTTCTCAAATTGAACGGCAATATGTCCGGCGCGCCTATCACCTTTAAAGGCCAACACCTTGTTAATCTACTGCTTGGTCTCGGCATTGCGCTTCTTATTGGTATGTTGATGAAATCGGGCGGCGCGGATCAAAATGTCTTCCTCGCTATTGTTGCAATCGCTTTCTTGCTTGGTTTCTTGCTGATTATTCCCATCGGCGGCGCAGACATGCCTGTGGTTATTTCCATGCTCAATTCCTATTCAGGCTGGGCGGCGGCGGCACTCGGCTTTACCCTTGGCAATGTGGCGCTTATCGTTACGGGTGCTTTGGTCGGCTCCTCAGGTGCTATTCTGTCCTATATTATGTGCAAAGCTATGAACCGTAGTTTCATCAGCGTTATCCTCGGCGGCTTTGGTGCCGAACCCACAAGTAGTGGCTCCGGCGACAAAGAACAACGCCCGGTCAAACGCGGCTCTGCCGAAGACGCGGCCTTCATCATGAAGAACGCGAGCAAAGTTATCATCGTGCCGGGATACGGCCTGGCCGTCGCCCAAGCGCAACATGCAACCCGCGAAATGGCCGACAAGCTTAAGGAAGAAGGCGTCGAAGTTGTCTATGCAATTCATCCGGTTGCGGGCCGTATGCCTGGCCATATGAATGTGTTGCTCGCCGAAGCCAATGTGCCTTATGACGAAGTGTTTGAGCTTGAAGATATAAATTCCGAATTTGCCAATGCCGAAGTTGCCTTTGTTATTGGGGCTAATGATGTTACCAATCCGGCGGCCAAAACCGACCCGGAAAGTCCGATTTACGGCATGCCGATTTTGGATGTGGACAAAGCGACAACGGTTCTATTCGTCAAACGCTCACTGTCCGCAGGCTATGCCGGTATTGACAACGATTTGTTCTATGCAGACGGCACTATGATGCTCTTGGCGGATGCCAAGAAAATGGTCGAAGATATTATTAAGGCGCTTTAAAACCAACCAAATTCAAATATGAAATATTCTTTCTAGCAAACTGCAACAAGTATCGAGACATAGTGAAAACATTCTCCCCAATTCGTCTTTTCTGGCTTTGCCTAGGTCTAATTTGCCTAAGCTTAGGCACGCTTGGTGTGTTCTTGCCCTTGCTTCCGACAACCTCATTTATGTTGGTCGCCGCTTTCGCGTTTGCCCGCTCCTCGCCCAAATTACATAATTGGTTGGTGAGCCATAAAGTTTTTGGGCCATTGATTTTAAACTGGCAGACACATAGAGCTATTGCGCCGCGCGCGAAATTTTTAAGCGTTTTAACTATGGTAATTGTCGTCGCTATATCGGTTGTTTTTAAGGTGCCAACCTTTGTTTTGGTCGCACAAATTATCGTTTTGTCTTGTGTTGCCGCTTTTTTACTTACACGCCCAACACCACCCAAAGCAGTTAACTAAACAGTTAGAGCGTTTCGCGTTCATAAGGAACCGCTTTGAGCGCCGAGTTTTTGTCTGGGGCAGGCGACGACCGACTTGAAAATAAATCCATAATATCAATCTGGCTACTCTGCCGCTAATGACGTCGGAATATTTAGGTGATCTTTAATCTGCAATATGGCGGCTTTCATATCGGCAGTGAGTTTTTCAATGCCTGCATGCGGCTCCAAAGTGTCTAGGTTTAAGTACAAATTCTTATTGATCTCGATTTGTACAGCTTGGATATTATTATCCGGCCTGCCGTAATGCGCAGTGATGTACCCGCCCGCATAAGGGTGATTAAGCATTACATCATATCCCAAAGATGTAAAAACAGCCTGTATGAATTCTACCGTATCCGTGCGGCAACTGTCCCCGTGGCAATTGCCCAGCACGATGTCTGCGCGCGGTACGCCCTCAGCGCTGTGTCCGGGCATGGAGTGGCAATCGAGCAGCAGGGTATGGCCAAATCGCTCTTTAGCGCTTTGTAACAAACCCCGAAGTGCATCATGATAAGGAAAATATAGCGCGTCCAGTCGGCCTTGCACCAATCTTCCGGTAATTTCGTGGGGGTAAATATCTGTAGCGGGGCCTATGCGCAACGGCACGACGCCAAGGCCGGCACGGGCGCGCGGCGATATTGGCCTGATGCTGGTTGGTGTTTCATTGCCGTAGCTTGCCAATGCTTCAGGCGGCCATTCATCTGGTCCCCGGTTAAGATCCAAATATATTCGCGGAAAATTAGCGGCGATCATAGGAATGCCGTATTCGGTGAGCGGTTCGATAAGGCGGTCAATATAACAATCCTCGCTGTTGCGAAGTTGGTGCAGAGAAAGCCCGGACTGGGCTAGAAAACTTGGCGGGTAATCGCGGCCAGAATGGGGAGAACTAAGCACGAGGGGGGTCGCCAAGGTTTCCGGGCTTGTAAGAATGTGCGCCGGGTAAAAACTGTCAAAAGTAATTTTGTCCAGACGTACCTGTAGCCTTTGCCGTGTTTTGGTGTTGGCGACCTGCCACGTATTCTTGCGATATGGATTATTGTAGTTTTTTGTCCACATGCAACACTTCCTTAAGGGCGATGGGTTATGGATACCCCACTTGGCGGGAATCCTGCACATCAATAAAATAGCTCACGTCTGTGTTTCATTATAGGCCAGAGTGTAAACAAAAACAAGAAACGCGTAAGGGTGATATGGCAACGATTTTATATGCAGAAGACGATGATGCAATGCGCAAGTTTTTCGAGAAAGCGCTCGAAAAAGCTGGCCATCATGTAATAGCTTGCTCCGACGGCGAACGGGCGCTGCGGGCGTTGAAATTCGCCGACGGCGCATTTGATATGCTGCTCACCGACATAATGATGCCGGGCCTGGACGGTATTGAACTGGCCAAGCAGGCCGAAGTGCTTTCACCGGGTATAAAGATCATGTTTATCACAGGATTTGCTGCGGTCGCCAAAAATGACGCCAGTACATCACCAGATGCCCGGGTTTTATCTAAACCCATCCATCTGCGCCAATTGGTCGGCGAAATAGAAAAACTCATTGCCGCCTAGAAAACCGGGGTCACTTAGAAAAACTTGGGAGCCACCTAGATTTATCTATTGCACTTGGTATATTATCTAGCGTATATGCGCCCTTCAAACGGCAATGATCGGGGACGATTAGCTCAGCGGTAGAGCACTACATTGACATTGTAGGGGTCACTGGTTCAATCCCAGTATCGTCCACCATTTTTCTCAAAAATTTGTGCCGCATTTGGCACGTATTGATCTTGGCCGCGCTCACGAGAGTTACATGTTTCAGCCGCCGGCCAATGTGCCTACGGCTTCGCTGATGTTTGAGAAGCCATCGGCTTTTAGGCGGGCGGCTAGGTCGTCGCAGATTTCTATGGCTAGGCTAGGGCCTGCGTAGACCAAGGCTGAATACAGTTGCACGGCGGAGGCACCTGCGCGAATTTTGGTGTAGGCGTTGCCGCCGTTCGCAATGCCGCCGACACCGATAAGCGGAATTTTGCCGGCGCTGGCCGTGTAAAATTCTGTTAAAATACGGGTCGATATGGTCATGAGCGGTGCGCCAGACAGCCCCCCTGTTTCGCCCTTGTGGACGGACTTTAAATAATCGGGCCGCTCTATGGTGGTGTTGGACACGATGATGCCGCTCATGCCATATGTGCGGGCTTGTTCGGTGATGCGTTCTATTTGCGCGAAATTCAGATCCGGCGCGACCTTGAGGAATATGGGAAGAGACGGGGCGTCTCCCGTCAAATTTTGTCTGGCCTCCGAGATGCGCCCCAATAAATCTTCCAGCGCGTCCCCGCCTTGTAAATCCCTTAGGCCCGGCGTGTTGGGCGAGGATACATTGATGGTGAAATAATCGGCCATGCCCCACAAAGCTGCTAGTCCGGTGATATAATCTGCGGCGCGGTCTGTAGCTTCTTTGTTGGCACCAAGATTTGCGCCAACAATGCCGGACTTGCCTTTCCTGGATAGGTTTCGCCGGGCGCGCAATTGTTTGGCGAAATTATCCAAGCCTTTATTGTTAAATCCCATGCGGTTGATGACGGCGCAGTCTTCGGTCAGGCGAAACAAGCGCGGTTTGGGATTACCGTCTTGGGGCAGGGGCGTGACACTGCCGCATTCCACAAACCCAAAGCCAGCAGCCAACATAGCGTCCGGCACTTCGGCATCTTTATCAAAGCCCGCAGCAAGGCCAATAGGGTTGGGGAGGGATAGTCCGGCAATTTCGGTCTTTAGGCTTTCATGGTTGCACGCATGTTTTGGGCCAAGCCCAAGGCTCAGCGCCTTGAGCGCCGCCCGGTGCGCTGTCTCCGGTGGCAAAGTTTTGACCAATGCCGTGCCCAGCTTGTGTAAAATACCCATGCCATTTACCTTATGCGAGTGTGCGTGCGAATCTGGTTTAGAACCAACCTGTATTTGACCCGCCAAGTGGACGCTAGGCAAGGAAATTATGGTCCAGGCATCCACGGCACAATTGTGGTTAAACAGAATGACTAAATTAATTTAGTCGTTCTGTAAAAATAAGTGGAGTAGGGCGCAGAGTAATATTGGTGAAGCAGGGCAAAAGTGAGGTTATGCGCCCACTTGAATGAAATATACGTATCAAAAAAATCCCGGCTTGCGCCGGGATGAAGTTGAGGGGATGTGTGGATGCTGCCGTTATGCACGGCAATATTATTCAGTAATGTTTTGATACGAAACTATACACACGCCTTTTTTGGATTTTTCGCAAGCTGCATTGCTCTCGTATGTGGTAACAGATTTCAGGGCTTTGCCGTCTTTAGAAAAATATAGGTCAAAATAATAGGCTGTACCCGTGGGCACTGGCTCATGGCCGAACTCTTCGAAATTAATGTCAGTATAGGCGCAATAGTGCCAAGAGTAGACGATTTTTGCGGCGGGAAATACAGCTCTAGCAGCCTCGACTCGTTCTTCGCAGTTTTCTTCGCCGCTGACCGTTAAGAAGGAAGCGTCGATCATGCCTTTCTGGTCTTCACCCGATGCTTCGGTCGCCAGCACCATAAGATTTGGCGGCGGTGGCGGCGTTGGTTCGGAACAGGCAGTGAGGGTTACGGCTAACCATATTGTGGTTGTAATCAGTTTGGTTTTCATTTTAATCTCCAAAGTTTGGCGTTATATAGATTGTTGGGTACAAATATGGGTGGGCTAGGCGGCTTTATGACCACAATATGGACAAGCCCCCAAGCGACAATTGGAATACGGGTCGATTTACCGCACCATGATTGCCAACAAGTGGTATAGTTTCGTAAGTCAAATTTACGAAAAAATGGAGGGTAAATTATGTTTATAAATTTTTGGTATCCAGCCTGTTTCAGTACGGAGCTTACAGACAAACCACTCAAGCAAAAAATGCTCGGGCTAAATTTTGCACTATTTCGGGATGCTGATGGCAAAGCTAAATGCTTGTCCAATACGTGTATTCACCGAGGAGGCTCGCTAGCTTGCCAAGGCGAACAAATTAAAAGCCAGGTCGTAGACGGCAATATCCAGTGCCCTTATCATGGTTGGGAATTTAACGGGGATGGTGATTGCGTGAAAATCCCGTCCCAAGAATCGGATATGCCAATCCCGGAAAAGGCGCGCATTGATGCTTACCCAACTCAGGAAAAATACGGCATCGTGTTTGTGTTTCTTGGTGATCTGCCCGAAGATGAGCGCCCGCCAATTATGGAAGCACCGGAATACGGCATGGAGGGTTGGGGCGTGATTTTGCAGTCTTATATGCTCAAGACGGGTTACCGCCGCTCAATCGAGAATGCTATCGACCCTGCCCATAATGAATTCGTCCACCCGACCCACGGTTATTCTGGTAAAAACCCGGATTATTTTGTCCCCAAGCTGAACTTGATAGAGGAAGAATGGGGCGTTGGCTTCATGTCTGAATATGCGTCTTCCGGCTCGCCGACAAAAGAATACGGCGAAATGAAGGACGGCAAAAAAACATTGGCGGGATCCGGTACCCACGGCGCTTCGCATTTTTGGACGAAAATTCAGCCAGCGGGCAAGTTTAAAATGCACCAATATACTTATGATCTTCCCGTCGACGAATTTACCACCCGCGTATTTTTAGTCTCGACCCGCAATGCTGGCCTGTCCGAAGATATGCAAAAAATTATGATGGACAGAAACCTGATTGTTGCCCAACAAGACATTGATATATTGGACGAAGTTGAACCCGTGCGCACCCCGCCGACCATGAAAAAAGAATTCATGGTGCGCTCGGATAGCTGTATTGTCCGTTACCGTCATCATATCAAAGAATACGAAAAACGCGGCTGGCGGATTGATCTTGAAAAGTTCCACGAAGAAATGGGTAAGGGAGACAGGGTATTTGCAATCCCAAGCCCGCGCCGCCGCAAGGAAGATGGCTGGATCTTAGATGCAGTGCCCCTGAAACCGAAAGCATAAATGCCAGCTTACATGGTCATCACCGCCGAGATTTCGGATCCTGAACAGTTCCGGAGATACGCCCTAACTGTTGCGGATTTAGTAGCGGAATTTGGCGGTGAATATATTGTCCGGGCGTCAACCCACACGTCTCTCGAAGGTGCATGGCCGGACGCGGTGAAATTGGTTATTTCCAAATGGGCCAGCCAGCGTCAAGCTTTGGCCTTTTGGAATTCGTCAAAATATGCCAAGGTAAAGCAATTAAGGCTTGGCGCGGCAAAGGTGCGTGTGACTTTATTTGAGGGCGTTGATGAAAAATGAAGCAAAAATTCCGGTTGCCAACCCGCGCACGGGTAAGGTGGATTTTCATATAACGCCTGCAAGTCTGGACGATGTAAAAACTGAATGCCGGACACTGCGCGCGCGCCAAAGTGAATGGAGCCAACAAACATCAGAACACCGCGCAAATATACTGTTAAAATTTTCCGCTACCATAGCAAAGCACAAAGATGAGCTGATAGCCGCTCTGGCGGCTGATACCGGGCGTTACGGCCTGTCGATTATGGAGACCGATGGGGTTGCGGCCAGCATTAAGCGCTGGATCAAAACTGCCGAATCCATGATCGTGCCGTATGAGGGGCGCTCTTCTTCTCTGCCCTTTATCACCTATGCCGTAGAAAACCGACCTTACCCATTGGTCGGTGTCATCAGCCCGTGGAACTTCCCTTTGACCTTGGCACTTATCGACGCGGTTCCGGCCTTGCTGGCCGGATGTGCTGTAATCATTAAACCCAGCGAAGTCACGCCGCGTTTTGCTGAACCCTTGCGCCAGGTAATATCAGAAATACCGCAATTGGACGCCGTGTTCACGCTCGTTGACGGCGCAGGAGAAACAGGTGCCGCGCTCGTCGATAATGTCGATGTAGTGTGCTTTACGGGCAGTGTGGCCACCGGGCGCAAGGTTGGTGAACAGGCGGCGCGCAATTTCGTGCCGGCTTTCTTGGAACTTGGTGGTAAGGACCCGGCAATTGTGCTGGAGAGTGCCGATATTGACCGCGCCAGCACCGCCATATTACGCGGCTCCATCATCAATACTGGTCAAGGTTGCCAGTCAATTGAGCGGGTTTATGTGCATGAGAACCAGTTTGATGATTTCCTGGATTTGCTGGTTACCAAAGCCAAAGCCGTCACCCTGAACACACCGGACATCCATTCAGGCCATCTGGGGCCGTTAATATTCGCCCGCCAAGCCGAGATTATCCAAAGCCAAATCGACGATGCAGTGGCCAAAGGTGCGGTAGTGCATACGGGCGGTAAGATAGTAAACGCAGGCGGGCTGTGGTATCCGCCGACTGTGCTGTCCAATGTCAGTCACAATATGACGGTGATGACGGAAGAAACTTTCGGCCCCGTCCTACCCGTCATGCCGTTTAAGGATAATGACCAAGCCGTCACTTTGGCCAATGATAGTGTATTTGGCCTCAGCGCCAGTGTGTTCGCGGTGGATGCAGACGCCGCCATTGTAGTCGGGCGCCGCATCGAAGCTGGCGGTATTAGTATCAATGATGCCGCCCTCACCGCCCTAATGTACGAAGCCGAGAAAAACTCGTTTAAACTCTCCGGCCTCGGCGCATCTCGCATGGGCGCGCCCGGCCTGTTGCGGTTCTTCCGCAAGCAATCCTTTATGACCAACACAGCCGACATATTCACGATCCAACAATTTGACGAGACCATTAGCAAACCCGAATAAAGAGCAAACCAGAACAATAGGAGCTAAGCATGAGCAAGATGAAAATGTATACCATCGCCAGATGTTTCGACAAACCGGAGAAATCAGCCGCTAAAAGGCGCAAAACATTCCTGCACGACCATCTCGCACATATTGAGGACACTATTGACGAAATATTCGCCGCTGGCCCACTCTATACTTATGACCATAAAACCATAATCGGCTCGCTCTTTATCTATAAAACCGACGATGTCCCCACGGCCAAAGCCATGCTCAAAGCCGACCCCTATTACCGCGCCGACATCTGGGGCGAAATTCGTTTCACCCCATATTATGTTGCCGCTGGGGAGAGCGTAGGGGGACTTGCTTATAAAACGTGATGTTTGGTGAGGGCTATGATACAGTCGTAACTTTTGATAAGAAAGCACTTAAATCTCCAAATTTTCAAAGCCCATAAATACATTTATGGCGAAGGAATAAGCAAAATAGAGCGGATCAGCAGTAGCGCACCAAGAGAGCATTCCCAGCGGTCATAATTCGCCATTGACGGGGGGGATAGGCGGGGGTCTTAGGCAAGGCTTTGCGCAAAAAGCTTTGCAATAGCGCGGATTTGTTTTATTGTGATGATTATGCGCATTGTAGATGTACCCATTGATAAAATTTATATCCCTGCCGCCAAACGTAAAGGCTTGGACGAAGACAAAGTTTTGGTGCTGGCCGAGGACATTTTGGAGAACGGCCAAACCACGCCGATTTATGTGCGCCTCGGCAAAGACCGCTATGTCCTCGTCGAAGGATTACACCGGATCGAGGCTCTAAAAATGCTCGGCGAGAGCCATATAGAAGGCAATATCGTGCAGGCGCGCAAAGGATAATAATTGGAACAGGGGTGATGATTGCAAATTTACTCTGGTGAGAAATCGCCGAGCGTTAGAAGTGACACCCGTATTCCGAAACCGTCCGACCGTCTCACCAAGCCCAAATCGTTTTCTTGTTTGGTGTAGATAAATTCAATCCGTGTACAATTATCATCATAGACCAAAGACAGGTTTTGGCGTCTGGTTATTTCTTTATCCAGATCGCGGAACATGGTGTATTTCGTGCTCCAATTATCGATAAGTTTAACCGAGAGCGACCCTGAAATTTCCTCGGACGGAATGTCGGTCGGGAGCGACAAGGCGGTTTGGCTGTCTAAGCGGTAATAGCGCCCACTGGCGCCAATACGGTTGCCTCGGTATCTGAAACTGGTGTCCAAGCGCCTAAATGCATCATTGGCAGTGTTATACCTTATACGAGTTGATGTGGTGAAGCGCTTGCCGAGATTTACCTCTAATTGGCCAACAACGTCTGAACGATTGCCGCTGAGGCCGGATATATTACTGAAAGCCGCGATGCCATTATCGCCGTGATAGCTCTGGCCTAGGAATAAATGTGCGCGGCTAAAATCACCCCAGTCCGCGATGAGAGACGCACCGTAATCAGCCCTAAAGCCCTTTTGCCAAAGATCAAAACCGGTTGCCTTGTTAGGGTTCCATATGAGTGCTTGATCAAGGTCAACATCAAGGCTGTCTTGGAACAAAGACACCGTATTATTGTTAGTGTCGGTGAGGAGGAAATTGTTTAATTTGCCGTCGCCGAAGCTTTGGGTTATCTGAACGCGCGGTTCTATGATCCAGTTTATATCACCTTTGGTAGCGCCCGCATTTAAGAACGGCCAACGAATATCAACACCAACTTGGCCGAGAGCGCGGTTGAAATTAAAGGCTTCTTGCTGAATAAGCGTTAAATCTTCGTCTTCCGCTTCCAGATTGAAATAATCAAACCGACCCATGGCAAAGGGTTTGACTTCTATCCCTGCGGGCGCAATCCAAGTTTTTTGCCAATCTAGCCCGGTAGTGGCTCGGGTATAATCAGTGCCGAGCGCACGGGTTAGAACGGTGAGATCGCCAGAGAGCTTTAAGCGCCCGCCAATTACAGGGTCTTTAAAATATTTACTAAGCTCAATTTTCGGCGCAATGACAGGAAGAATGCTGTCATTTTCACGACTGACCAGTAATTCATTAGGGTTGTCATCAGCTGGGTTTGTATCAAATTGGTTGCGGCGTATCCGAGTGCGTAGGCTGACATTTCCAAAAGCGCTGGTCGAAAACCGAAAGCTGTCGGATTGTCCGGTCACAAACAATTGTTGCATTAAACGTCTGCTATCCGCCTTATAGAGTCCAAAGTCAGGACGTTGTTGGTCAAAATCATAACGGTCGAGATAGTTGTCATCCGTGGCATAGCCAGCTTCAAACCCCCATTTCCATTGCTCACTGATATTGAAAAGGCCATTGGAAAAGAAGTGCGACCGCCATCTTTTACCCTTAAGGCTTTCTTCCGGGTCACGGAAAAAATCAAGATCGCTCAGTATGTCCCCTCTATTGTCAAAGAAAGAAGCGTTGGTAAAACTGCCCTCGAAATTAAATTCACCCGAGAAAAACTGGCGGCGGTATTTGGCGGCAAGTACCGGGTTGACTTTTGCAAATATGCGCGGAGTTACCGTTAATTCAGAATAATCAGACAATGCAAAATAATAGGGCGCTCTGAAATTGAAACCTTTACTGGCGGACACGCCGACAAATGGTATCAACAATCCGCTCGCCCGGTCTACTGTTGGGTCGGGGTGGGCTAGATAGGGGCTATAAAAAACCGGTATGCCCTTGAACTCAAACACGGCGTCCCGGTAACGGATAGATCTGCTTTCTTTGTCCTGTGTCACCTTGCGGGCTTTGAGCCGCCATGTAGGCTTTTTGGTTTTGCCGTCGACCTTGCAAGCTTCGCAAGCGGTGTAATAGGCGTTGTAAAGCTCAATGCCAGTATCAGTTTTACGCGCTGCAAAGGCGGATGCCAATTGCCCACCTGTGGGGAACCGTGCCAAGAAATTGGTCGCCGTACCTGCTTCAAGTTCGTCGGAAAGCTCCAACTTATCTGCATATTGGGAAGAGCCGTCTGCGTTAATTAAGACAACATTCCCTATAGCAAAGACTTGTCCTGTAGCGACATTATAACGGACTTGGTCGGCCAGAATGGTTTTGTCTTGATAGCGACCCTCAACGGAGCCGCGCGCATAAATAATCTTGTTCTTTTCGTCGTTCTCAAGTTCATCAGCCTCAAGATAGATAACATCAGGATCCCGAAACGGGCTATCGGGGGCAAGTTGTAATTTGTCGGGCGAGGTAGTCAGGGCAATGCCTTGACCATATGCGGGTGCGGCAATTCCCAAGCCTGAAGTGGCCAAAAGGCCAATGAGGCAGCGGGAATTAAATTTTGTTATTTTAAACGACATAGTCACCCGATAGAATTTCTGTTTGCATAGCGTGACAATCGAGTCGCGTCTATGGCAATTCTCCGAAATTTGATGGGTTTATCGTGAATTTTTGGAGAGATTTATTGCGCACATTGCTTATATAGGGCAAACAATTTCTGGCGGGATATATTATATTGGCGCGGTACATAAATAAGAGGTTTTCATGAAACAAATAGGTCACTTTATCGACGGCGAAAAAGTCGTAGGTTCATCCGGGCGCACAGCCGATATTTTTAATCCGAATACGGGCGCGGTACAAGCGCAAGTGGCTTTGGCGAGCGCGTCCGAAATGGATGTGGCCGTCGCCTCAGCGGTCAAAGCCCAAGCCAAATGGGCGCAGGTTAACCCCCAGCGCCGTTCACGGGTTTTATTTGCGTTTAAAGAGCTTGTCGAAAAACATATGGACGAATTGGCGGCTCTGTTGTCGCTAGAGCACGGGAAAATCCATGCGGATAGCCGGGGCGATGTTATTCGCGGGCTTGATGTGATCGAATTTGCTTGCGGTGTACCGCAAAACCAAAAGGGCGACTATACTATGGGCGCGGGGCCGGGGATTGATGTTTATTCTATCCGCAAACCGCTGGGCGTTGTTGCCGCTATCACCCCGTTCAATTTCCCTGCCATGATCCCTATGTGGATGTTCGGCATGGCTATATCTACGGGCAATGCGGTCATATTGAAGCCGTCCGAGAAAGACCCGAGCGTGCCGATGCGCCTCGCGGAATTGTTCGTTGAGGCAGGCGGGCCGGTTGGTCTGCTGAACGTAGTCAACGGCGACAAAGAAGCCGTGGACGCTATTTTGCAGCACGACGACATCAAAGCCGTTAGCTTTGTTGGTTCCTCCGATATTGCTCATTATGTTTACACAGAAGCTGCCAAGAACGGCAAACGCGCCCAGTGTATGGGCGGGGCGAAAAACCACGGTATTATCTTGCCAGACGCCAATATGGACCAGGCGGTTAAAGATATTTTGGGCGCGGCTTTTGGCTCGGCGGGCGAACGCTGTATGGCGCTGCCTGTTGTTGTACCAGTGGGCGAGGGGACTGCTGAACGGTTCCTCTCGAAAATGCTCCCCGCTATCGAGGGTTTGCGTATTGGCATTTCCAGCGACCCGGACGCAGATTACGGCCCCGTGGTTACGGCGGCCCACAAAGCCAAAGTCACCAGCATGATTAATCTGGCCATCAAAGAGGGCGCAGAATTATTGGTCGATGGACGCGGGTTTGAGCTTCAGGGTTATGAAGGCGGCTATTTCCTAGGCCCAACTTTGCTGGATAATGTCACCACCAATATGACCACCTACCAAGACGAAATTTTCGGCCCCGTGCTACAAATCGTCCGCGCTGATACATTTGAGGAAGCCCTCGCACTGCCCAGCGAACACCAATACGGTAACGGCGTTGCCATCTACACCACAAATGGCCGCGCCGCCCGCGAATTCGCAGACCGGGTGGAAGTCGGCATGGTCGGTATCAACGTCCCCATCCCCGTCCCCGTAAGCTATCACAGCTTCGGCGGCTGGAAACGCTCGGCGTTTGGCGACATAAACCAATACGGCATGGAGGGGTTAAGGTTTTATACGAAAACCAAGACGGTAACCCAAAGATGGCTGGAAAGCGACGAATTGTCCGAAGACAGCGCGTTCGTTATTCCGACTTTTTAGGTATGATAAAAATCTCCCTCACACCCCGCTCATTCCCTGCGACCGCAGGAAGTCCCTCTTGGGGAAAGTGGGAATCTAGTTTAGATAAAAATGAGTGCGCCTTTGGCGCACACTTTATTCGCTGGTTCCCCGCTTTCGCGGGGATGAGCGGAGGGTTTTGGAATAATGTAAATTGGGGTGGGTATGGATTTTAGCCTTACAGAAGAACAGGTCATGATACGGGACATGGCGCGGCAGTTTTCTGATGCTGAGCTTGCACCTTATGCGGGGCAGTGGGACGAGGAGAAGTTTTTGTCGCGGGATGTGCTGGAAAAAGCTGCCGCGCTTGGGTTTGGGGCTATTTATACGCGTGCTGAGCACGGTGGTTCGGAGATGGGGCGGCTTGACGCGGCGCTTATTTTTGAGCAGCTCTCACGCGGCTGTGTGTCCACGGCGGCATTTTTGTCCATACATAATATGGTCACTTGGATGGTCGATACATTTGGGGATGCGGAATTGCGGGCGCGGTTTGTGCCTAAATTGGCGAGCATGGAAACCATTGGTTCTTATTGTTTGACGGAGCCGGGTAGCGGGTCGGACGCGGCTTCACTTAAAACAAAGGCTGTAAGAGACGGAAATCATTATGTTTTAAATGGCACTAAGGCGTTTATTTCCGGCGCTGATTTCTCTGATGTTTATCTGATAATGGCACGGACGGGTGAGAAATCTATCAGCGCGTTTCTGGTTGAAGACGGAACACCGGGCCTTAGCTTTGGCGCACAGGAAAAGAAAATGGGTTGGAACGCGCAACCCACGGCGCAGGTAATTCTTGAGGATTGCCGTATCCCAGAGAGTAACCGCATAGGCGACGAAGGCGCAGGGTTTAAATTCGCTATGGCCGGACTGGACGGCGGGCGGGTGAATATCGGCGCGTGTTCACTCGGCGGAGCAGGGGCGGCGCTGGACGCGGCTATCCAGTACACAGGCGAACGGGAGCAATTCGGCAAGCCTATATCCGCCTTTCAAAACACCCAGTTTAAACTGGCCGATATGGCGACGGAACTAGATGCTGCGCGGCTGATGATTTACCGGGCGGGGGATAGTATCGACAAGGGTGACCCCGATAAATCCAACCACTGTGCTATGGCGAAACGCTTTGCCACGGATGCGGGCAGCAAGATAGCCAATGATGCTCTGCAGCTGCACGGTGGGTATGGCTATCTGGCGGACTACGGCATAGAACGCATTGTGCGAGATTTACGGGTGCATCAGATTTTGGAGGGCACGAACGAGATCATGAGGGTGATTATAGCGCGGAATTTGCTCAGGTGATTATTTTTTCTAACATGAAAACTTGTTTTCATTACCTCTCCTTGGGGAGAGGTCGAGCGAAGCGAGGGTGAGGGGATATATTATGATGATACATAAGTTAGCAATTGCATTTGTCTGGACGCCCGGCATTATTTCCCCTCACCCGCAGTTCGCAAGAGCGAACGCGACCTCTCCCCAGGGAGAGGAAGGTATTTTAAGGAATTTCACATGACCAACCAAATCCAATTTGAAGTCTTCGGCAATCTCGGTGTTATCACCCTGAACCGTCCCAAGGCGCTCAATGCCCTTACCACAGAAATGTGCGCCGCTATGACCAAAATTATGCTGGCTTGGCAGGATGATGACCGCATTGGTGCAGTGTTGGTTGAGGGGGCTGGAGACCGGGCATTTTGTGCGGGCGGTGATATTATCATGCTGCACGATAGTGCCAAAGCGGGGGACGCTAGAGCCGAAGAATTTTGGCGCACGGAATATGCGCTGAACGAATTGATCCACCGCTATAAGAAACCCTATATCGCACTGATTGACGGTATCGTTATGGGCGGAGGCGTAGGCCTTAGCGTGCATGGTCGCTTGCGGGTGGCGGGGGACAACACCTTGTTCGCTATGCCGGAGACGGGCATCGGGTATTTTCCGGATGTAGGCGGCACTTATTTCTTGCCGCGTCTTCAAACGAAATGGGGCCGGGCTGTCGGCAATTGGCTCGGCCTGACGGGCGCGCGCTTGAAAACTGCGCAAACCTGTGCGCTCGGTATCGCCAATGTTTATATCCCTAGCGGGCAGCACGAAGCCTTTAAAACCGCGCTGGGTAAAACAAATTTGGACGGTCTCGACGGGCCGGTCATGGAGGTTCTGAAATCTTTTGTAAAACAACCCGATATGCCAGCACCCTTACCACAAGCACTTGATGCATTTGATAAGGACAAATTACCTGAAATATATGCCAGCCTGCGCAGCTATGCCAATGCCAAGCCCAACAAAAACAATACTGAGGACAGTGCTTGGGCCAGTAAGCAGCTCTCATTCTTGGAGAGTAAATCTCCACTCGCCGTCTACATCACCTTCGAAGCACTCAGACGCGGCGGAAATTTCAAGTTCCGCGAAACCATGCGCCAAGAGCTAGATTTATCCTTAAATTTCCTAGACATACCAGACTTTATTGAAGGCGTCCGCGCCGCCGTTATCGACAAAGACCGAAACCCAAAATGGGCTGCGGCAAGCATAGAAGACGTAAATTTAGACGACGTCCGCGCGGCGTTTACACAAACGCCAATGGAACTGGAGTTCTTAACCTAAACCTATCCGCAGTCCTTGTATTCTGAAGTTAGGCAAGTTTCGGCCATAGCTTCGGCCTCTAGTCTTTTCTTGCGCCTTAACCCACGGCGGGCAATTTTCACATTGCCGGGCGCTAGTTCATATTCAGCTTTTTCTGCTAAGAGAAACCACATATATGCGAGCTTGACATCTTTCTTTATGCCATCGCCGTTCAGAAACATATATCCTAAATTATTCATGCCGCCCGGGAAACCTTGGTGGGCTGCTAGCTTGTAATATTTTACTGCCAACCTGTTGTTTTCTTTAACTCCGTGCCCCTCGTCGTACATATATGCAAGGTTAAATTGGGCATCGGGGTAATTTAGCGCGACGGCTTTTTTATACCACATACGCGCTTTATCATAATCAAGATCGACGCCATTGCCCGTATCGTATTTTACACCCAGATTATATTGGGCTAGCGCAAAGTCTTGTGCCGCTGCTTTTTCGTACCATTGCAATGCTAGTGCATGGTCTTGCTCAATGCCAATGCCCTCATCATAGCGATAGCCAAGATCAAATTGTGATTCTGCAAATCCTTGCAATGCGGCTTTTTTAAACCATTTTAAAGCAAGCGTTTTGCTTTGGGTTACACCCTCGCCGTCGCTATACATATAAGCTAGATTATGTTGGGCTTGCACTAATCCTTGTTCAGCGGCGACCATATACCATTTCGCCGCTTTTTCGTCGTTAAGTTCGACGCCAATACCTTCATCATAACGTACAGCTACCGAATACTGGGCTTCAGCAAATCCTTGCTCGGCGGATTTCTTAAACCATGTGAACGCCTTTGCCTTACTTTGCGCGACACCTTCACCCTCATCATACATAAAGGCTAAATTATATTGGGCGGTTTTTAGCCCTTGTTCCGCCGCAGCTCGGTACCATTTAACAGCTTTCTTGTCGTCAATTTCTACGCTTTCTCCGTAATCATAGTTAATGGCGAGGTCGTATTGCGCATTCATATCGCCTGCCTTGGCGGATTTGGTCAGTTGTTCGATTGTTTGTGTGTCCGCCTCTTGTGCATATACCGCAGTGCTGGCGAATGGAATTGTTAGCGTGATGGCTAAGCTAATAGTGCTGTAAAAGCGCATAATGTTCTCCGTGTGAGGGATTTTTCTACGTGTATATGCAAATTTGTCAATGCGAGAAGATACGCATGCCATATCGGTTGTTGTGAATTGTGCAACGGTTCAGTAAGCTGGCTTGTACTTTAGAAACTAAAAATAGGGAAATTCAATGACCACAATTGCATTTATTGGGCTTGGGAATATGGGGGGTGGCATGGCGGCTAATCTGGCGCAAGCTGGGCATGTTGTGCGGGCTTTTGATTTGTCGGGGGACGCTATTGAAAAGGCCGTGGGGGCAGGGTGTTTGGCGGCTCGGTCTATGCTGGATGCTGTGGTCGGTGCGGATGTGGTCGTCACTATGCTCCCGGCTGGTCAGCATGTACGCGGGATATATTTGGGCGGCGACGGGATTATTGCCAATGTGGCGGACGGAACCTTATTGATTGACAGCTCGACCATTGACATTGACAGCGCCCGCACGGTTACCGAAGCGGCTGAGGCCAAAGGTCTGCACATGGTTGACGCGCCCGTCTCCGGCGGTGTCGCGGCGGCGGCGGCTGGGACATTGACATTTATGGTCGGCGGTACGGACACGGCTTTTGGTTTGGCGAAGCCTTATCTGGAGACTATGGGCAAAAACATCTTTCACGCGGGCGCGGCGGGTAATGGCCAAGTGGCCAAGGTGTGTAATAATATGCTGCTGGGCATTCATATGATAGGCACCTGCGAAGCGTTTGCGCTGGCCGAAAAACTCGGCCTTGATGCACAAACATTCTACGATATTTCCTCCACGGCGTCCGGACAAAACTGGTCCATGACCAGCTATTGCCCCGCGCCGGGACCTGTGCCAACTGCGCCGTCCAATAATGACTATCAGCCTGGATTTAGCGCCGCCATGATGCTTAAGGACTTACGCCTTGCAGCGGATGCTGCTAGCAAAGCCAAATCCGCAACCCCGCTCGGCGCCCAAGCCGAAGCGCTCTATGCATTAATGGAAAGCGCAGGCAAAGATGATCTCGATTTTTCCGGGATTATGAAATTGATAAATGGGTCATTATAATTTTTGTATACGAAATCCTGTGCTAGGCAAGTCAGGCCACTTGTGACAGTATGCGAAAAACAACAGGAGCTATATATGCAAAAATTGGATAGAATTTATATTGGTGGCGAATGGGTTTCACCTACGGGCGGGCAAAGTATTGATGTGGTTAATCCAGCCACCGAAGAAGCCTGCGCAGTTTTATCGCTTGGGTCTAGTACCGATGTTGACTTAGCCGTAGCGGCAGCGCGCAAGGCTTTTGTATCGTTCTCACAGACTAGCCGTGAAGAACGGTTGGAGTTGCTTGGTAACGTTATTTCTGGTTACAAGGCTCGGATGGGCGATATAGCGGCGGCTATCACTACCGAAATAGGAGCGCCGAAATGGTTGGCGGCTAGTGGTCATGCAGGGTCGGCGCTTGGGCATTTAATGACGGCGGCCAAGGCGCTGGAAACTTATGAGTTTGAGGAACAGCGCGGCACCACCCATATTTCTAAAGAAGCTATCGGGGTTTGTGGTTTTATCACACCGTGGAATTGGCCCATGAACCAGATTGGTTGTAAGCTGGCTCCGGCCTTGGCCACAGGCTGTACTGTGGTTTGGAAACCAAGCGAAGTTTCGCCTCTAAGTGCTGATATTCTTTTGGAAATCCTGCATGATGCAGGCGTGCCTGCGGGCGTAGTTAACATGGTTCACGGCGATGGGCCGACGGTCGGTGCGGCCATTGCTGCCCACGAAGGCATTGATATGGTATCATTTACAGGCTCGACCCGTGCAGGTGTTATGGTAGCGCAGGCTGCGGCTCCGACTGTGAAACGGGTCACGCAAGAACTGGGCGGGAAATCGGCCAATATCATTATGGACGATTTGGACGACGAAGCATTTGCCAAAGCTGTGGCAAGCGGCATGCAGTCTATGACCATGAATTCCGGCCAAAACTGTAATGCGCCCTCGCGTATGTTGGTGCCGGCCCGCCGTATGGACGCGGCAATTAAGGTGGCAGCGGCTGCGGCAGATGCGGTACAAATTGCTGATCCAACATCTGACGGTATGGCTATGGGAACCGTTGTTTCAGAAATTCAGTATAACCGTATCCAAAGCCTGATTGAAAAAGGCATAGAGGAGGGCGCGACGCTTGCGGCTGGTGGTCTTGGTCGTCCAGAACATCTCAACCGTGGTTATTATGTACGGCCAACTGTGTTCGGTAATGTCAAAAATGAGATGATAATAGCCCGAGAGGAAATCTTTGGCCCCGTACTTTGTATATTGTCATATGATAATGAAGAGGACGCTGTATCTATTGCAAATGACACGATTTATGGTTTGTCGGGCTATATTTCTGGCAGAAATTCCGAAGGTGTAAAACGGGTTGCCAGGCAAATTCGTGCGGGCATGGTGCATGTCAACGGCGCACCGACCGACATTAATGCGCCGTTCGGCGGCTATAAACGCTCTGGCAATGGTCGGGAATGGTCTTTGGAAGGATTTGAGGACTATTTGGAAACCAAAGCTGTCATGGGTGTTGACTGGTCATAAAGCATGGGAAGTATTTAACTTGCCTACCTCCCAAACTTTCTGCATATATTAGAAGTCGTGCATATAAATGAACTGAATGCGGAATTTTACCGTATAATTAGAATTGCGCCTTGAATGGGGAGCCTGAATGGCTACTAAACTTGACATGTCTAATCTTAGGTCAATATTGGTGCTGGAGCTTGTTTTGGCCGCAGTATTCGTGGCCGTTTTGGCTAAATCAGTTTTGCCTCTGCTTTCGGCAGAACGTGAAGTGGTGCCGCCAAGCGGCGGTGAGATGCGCTTTGCTCCAGCGGTCATGACAGCTAAACTCGATACGTCAATCTTGAGTACATTTGATCCCTTTCACCGCGAAGCTAAGCCAATAGAGGTTTCGGCGCAATTTGAAGAGTCCGCGCCAGAGACCAAATTAGACCTACAAGTCTACGGTATGCGCGCCGATATTGGCGGCGAAACATCCAGCGCAATTATTCAAACGCCTGATGATGAACAAGCAACATATTTCATCGGTGATGAGATTATCCCTGGCGTAATTTTGGAGCGCGTCGATATAGATTTTGTCATATTGGATAGGAACGGCGTCAAAGAACGCTTGTCCCGCCAAGGCAAGGCCGAAACAGATAAAGCTATCAGCCGTGCTATTGAGATGGCTGCCTTGGCCTTCAAAGCCCAGGACATGATCAATGATTTGCGGTTCTATCCACACCGTGAGGGGCGTAATGTTATCGGGTATCGTATGCGATCCAGGCGCGGGAAATCCCTTGATACATACGGGTTCAAGCAAAACGATATAGTCACGGCGATTAACGGAGAAAGCCTATCGCAAAGCCGGGTTAACCTGCCTATGCTGTGGAAGAACTTGAAGCAGGCTCGCTATGCCAGTATCCAAATCATCAGGGACGATATGCCCATGACAATAGAGGTCAATTTACAATGATAAAGTTTGGGAAATTTGTTACGAAATTATTTGTCATAATATCTGTGGCATTGTCGCTGGCTGCCATATCCGCACATGCGCAAAAAAACACCTCGTCAAGCTCAAAAGGGCATGTGGTCAATTTGAAAGATGCCGACATTCGGGCGTTCATCGAAGATATGTCGGTTTTGACGGGCAAGACATTTATTGTTGACCCGCGTGTGACCGGGACTGTGACAGTAACCTCCCAAGCTGAACTGAGTAAAAGCGAAGTATTTGCGGTATTTATGGATGTGCTGCGGGTGCGCGGGTTTACGGCTGTGCCCACGTCGAGCGGTGCTTACCGGGTTACCTTAATCCAAGGTGCTGCCCAAGATGCGCCTATTAAAAACGGTCGCACTACGGTGGGGGCATTTGTCACCGAAATTTTGAAACTAAGCCACGGCGATGCTTCCAATGCGTCCAAGCTTATCAAACCCGTTATGCATTCTCAAGGTCGTTTGACCTCCACACCGGGCGGCAGGGTCTTGGTTATTACGGATTATCCGGAAAACATTCGCAAGGCGCGCAAAATCATAGACGCTATGGATGTTGACCAGGCGGCTATAGAAACTATTGCCCTGCGTAATATAAATGCGCGCGATGCTAAAGACGCTGTGCGCGAACTTATGGGCAGCGGCAAGCCGCAAATCCGTAATAATGTGGTGATCGGTGAAACCGTGAAAGCCGTTGCTATCGAAGCCACAAATACCCTAGTTTTGCGCGGCGACCCGGCGTCTGTGGCACAGCTGAAAGCCATGGTGTTGCGTATGGATCAAGCCAGCGTACAACTGCGCGGCAGGGTGAGCGTTATTGCACTGCGTTTCGCCAATGGGGACGACATTGTTGCCGTTCTGGAGAAAATTCTGCCAACATTCGAGGACAAGGTTAATAAGGGCGAAAAACCCAGTGTTGCTTATGACCCGGGCAGTAATGCCCTGATTATTAGTGCAACACCAAAGGTGCAAGAGGCACTGGAAACGGTTGTCCGCCGTCTTGATGTCCGCAGGCCACAAGTGTTGGTTGAAGCGATTATTGTCGATATTTCAGATACAGCTGCTGAAGATTTGGGCGTGCAATTCTTGCTCGCAGGCAATGAAAATAGTGCTTTGCCATTGCTATCTACCAACTATTCCCGCTCTGCTCCAAATCTCTTAGCCCTCGCTGGTGCGCTAGCTGGCAATAGTGTTGATGCGGTGACAAGTGGTGATTTACAAGATGCGGCGGTGTCTTCTTTGCTCGGTTTGACGGGCGGCACGATCGGATTTGGGGGGAGCGGTAGTAGTGGTTTGTTTGGGGCTATTTTAAACGCTGTGAAAAATGATACGGATTCTAATGTGCTTTCAACCCCATTTGTGACCACGCTTGATAATGTGCCTGCGACATTTCTGGTGGGGCAAGTAGTACCCTTCACGAGCGGCGAGACTCTGGGCAATAACAATAATAACCCGTTCCGCACCATTAACCGCGAAGAAATAGGCATTAAATTAGAAGTCCTGCCCCAGATCAATCAAGGCGACGTGGTTCGGCTAGAAATAAAACAGGAGGTTTCCAGTATTTCAGTGGAGGCTTCGACAGTTGCAGCAGATCTTGTGACCAATAAGCGCGAAATTTCCACCACAGTTCTGGCCAATGACGGTGAGATAATTGTGCTGGGTGGTTTGATGCAGGACGACGAACAATTATTCCGCTCGCAAGTGCCGATCCTTGGTGATATTCCGGTTTTGGGGAATTTGTTTAGATCTAAAAACAATATCCGTAGGCGCACCAATCTTATGGTGTTCATCCGCGCGACTATTATTCGTAGCGGAGATGACGCCACGCCTCTGACCCAGCAAAAAATGGACATTATTCGCCGCGAAGAACGCCGTAGAATTGGCGCCGAAAAATCGAGATTGGACGAAGCTCTGCGCGATATGGGCTATTTTGATAAATAGAGGCACACAGTGAATTCTTCACCAGAAACCCAGATAAGCAATCTAGCCTATAGCTTCGCTAAGGAATGGGGGCTAGTTGTGCTGGACGCGGGCGATGTTAAATCGAGTAGCCCGGTTAGTATCGGTGTACGCCCTGGCGTGCGCCGCGAAGCCATTCTTGAGGTTAGGCGGGTTTTGGATACGCCGATTGTTTTAACTGAACTTACCCACGCGAAATTTGATAAATCTCTATCCGCAGCCTATGCCAGTAACGGCTTAGCCAGCTCCGCCGACGCCATCACCGAGCAGGGCAATCTCTATTCTCTGGCCGAAGACATACCCCAGACCGAAGACCTGCTCGACAGTGACGATGATGCGCCGGTTATCCGTATGATAAACGGACTTATCCAAGAAGCCATAAAACTGCGCGCGTCTGATATTCATATTGAACCCCATGAGAAACGCTTGTCCGTGCGGTTCCGGGTCGACGGCACATTGCGCGAAGTTCTGTCACTTTCGGCCAATTTGGCGGGTGTTTTGGTGTCGCGTATCAAGGTCATGGCGCGGCTCGATATTGCCAAAAAGCGCGTGCCCCAAGATGGGCGATTTTCTCTAACGCTCGGCGCACAAGCCATTGATGTGCGGGTCTCGACATTGCCGTCGAAATACGGTGAACGGGCAGTTTTGCGATTGCTCAGTAAAGAACAAGCTTTGTTCGGGGTCAAAGAACTGGGCATGACCGAGGACATGACCGCCGCTTTCACCAATGCCTTAGCAACACCTAACGGCATAATTTTGGTCACGGGGCCAACGGGTTCTGGTAAAACCACCACGCTTTACGCTGGGCTTTCTATGCTCAATGATGCGTCGCGCAATATTTTAACGGTCGAAGACCCCATAGAATATGCACTGGACGGTATCGGGCAAACCCAAGTTAACAATAAGGTCGGCATGACCTTTGCGGCGGGGCTACGGGCGATTTTGCGCCAAGACCCAGACGTGGTTATGGTCGGGGAAATACGCGACCCGGAGACGGCAGAGATCGCAGTGCAAGCCAGTCTGACCGGGCATTTGGTTTTGTCCACTGTCCATACAAATTCGGCGGTTGCCGCCATTACCCGTCTGCGCGATATGGGTATTGAGCGGTTTTTGCTAGCGTCAACGGTAACTGCGATTGTGGCACAAAGACTGGTGCGACGCCTCTGCGAGAAATGTAAAACGCCTTATGCGCCAGACGATACTGAACTTAGGCTTTTGGGGTTAAGCGGTAAGCAGACTTTCTATCATCCGAAAGGCTGCGAAACCTGTCACGGGATTGGCTATACGGGTCGGGTCGGTCTGTATGAAATGGTTGCTATGGACGATAATTTGCGCGCCATGATACACGACGGCGCCCGCGAACAAGATATGGCGGCCTATGCGTTTAAGGCGTCTGATACCTTGATGCAAAGCGGCGCACGGCATGTGTCCGAGGGGACGGCCAGCGCCGAAGAAGTCTTGCGTGTCTGCCGCGAAACGAGCCAAAGAATAGGTAGCAGCTAATGCAAGCCTATGATTACGAAGCCGTCAATGCCAAAGGTAAAACCAGCAAAGGCACGGTCATGGCCACGAGCGCCCGCGCGGCAAGGCGGGATTTGCGTGCGCGTGATCTAACGCCAATAAATATGCATGCGGCGGCTGATAAAAAAGGGCAAAAAACCGAGAAAAAAGTTAAGGAAAAAGTAGGTAAAGTCAAAACTAAAACCCTGACACAGGCGACACGGCAATTGGCTATTTTGGTCGAGGCAGGCACGCCCGTCTCCGAAGCCCTCAAGGTCACAGCCCTACAGTTTGAAGGTTCGCCTATGCGCACATCTTTGTTGGAAGTGCGCCGCCAAATTCTTGAGGGACGACGTTTGTCCCAAGCCATGTCCCGCGATAAAACTTACTCGCCTCTCTATTGCTCTATGGTGGCTTCGGGAGAAGATTCCGGACAACTCGGCCCGGTTCTTACACGGCTGGCAGGTGATTTGGAATCGGCGCAAAAGGTCCGCCGTAAAGTCTTGGGGGCTACGGTTTATCCAATTATCTTGAGCGCGGTGGCGCTGGTGGTTATCACCATATTGATGGTGACGGTGGTGCCGAAAGTCGTCAGCCAATTTGATAGTTTCAACCAAGAATTACCGCGCCTGACTAAAATAACCATCGGGATTTCTGAATGGTTACAAGCCAATGGTTTGTGGTTGGTGCTAGGGATTGCTCTGGGTGTAGCCGTCTTTCTACAGGCTATTAAAGTCCGGCGGTTCTGTTTGGCCGTAGATAGATTTGTCTTGAAACTACCATTCATTGGCAACCTTAACCGCGATATGAATGCGGCGCGGTTTGCCCGCACTATGGCCGGGCTATTAGACAGCGGCACGCCTGTGCTAACGGCTATGGGGACGGCTAAGAACACCTTGCGCAATTTGGTGATGTATGAGGCCACGGATAAGGTCATCGAGGAAGTACGCGGCGGGAGTTCGGTCGGCGGGGCGTTGAAACGACATCCGGTATTTCCGCCCTTGATGATACATATGATAGCCAGCGGGGAGCAGGGCGGCGACTTGGGCGCTATGTTTGCCATTGCCGCAGATTATATGGAAAGCGAGTTTGATAGTTCGACCACAATCGTGCTAAACTTGCTGGAGCCCGCAATAATTATTTTCCTTGGTGGTGTGGTCATGATGATTGTGGCCGCAATATTCTTGCCGATTTTACGGCTTAACACGATGTCTTTCTAGGAGCCTTTCATGATTGAAAAGAAAAAGAAGAACCTACCCCGCAGAAAAGAGTCTGGATTTACGCTGGTCGAGGTTATGGTCACTATGACGATTATTGCGATAATGGGTACAATCGTTGTCATCAATGTCCTGCCCAGAATGAACCAAGCGCGGGGCGACAAAGCCAAAATCGACATTGCCCGCCTCAGCCAAGCCCTTGAATATTATAATCTGGACACCAGCACATATCCGGAAACCCTGGATGTTTTAGTCGGCGCACAATCTGGTGGTGATGAGCGGGCTAATCCGGACGGTTATATAAAAATACTGCCAGACGACCCATGGGGTAATCCTTACAATTATGCCTATCCCGGCGATAATGGCCGCTTCGATCTTTGGTCTTACGGTGCAGACGGCGTAGAAGGCGGAGAGGGCAATGATGCCGACATCACCAACTGGCAAGAATAACACCAGACAAATAGGGCAGGCCGGATTTACTCTGGTCGAAATACTAGCCGTATTGTTCATTATTGCCATGATGGCGGGGGCTGTGGTGATAAATATACCTGCCAAACAAGACCCTTTGTATACGCAGGGGAAATTACTAGCCAGCCGTATTGAAATGGCTGCGCAAACCGGCATGATAGAGCATCAGCCCATGGGCATTAGTTTCACTAAAAACGGCTATTCCGTTGTGCGCTATAGTTTTGACATTTGGGAGACCGTGGCAGAGTTTGAATTTGGCGCAGAGGGCAGGCCTGAATTGGAGTTAAGCCAGAGCAGTGCTAAAATAGATTTGAAAGCCGCAGAAAAATCAGAACTCCCGGTTATTCGTTATGATACGACGGGGCTGGGCACGCCGTTTGAACTCCGCCTGCAAAACGGTGCGTCGCGGTTTGTCATTACAGGCGCTATTGACGGTACGATAACTGCGGAGCCGGAAACATGAGGAAAGAAGCTGGTTTCACATTAATAGAAGTCTTGGCGGCGCTATTGATTTTCAGCACGGCCATAATGGGCTTGATGCATGCGGGTACGGAAAACATCCGCGCGGTTCAGGTGTTGGAGAAAAAACAACTGGCCGGCATAGTAGCCGACAATCAATTGCTGTTGGCTCTCAATGCGCAAACCGAGATTAAACCCGGCACAAACCAAGATGACGTGCAATTGGCCGGACGGGACTGGCTCTGGAAAATCCGCACGGAGGACACAGGCACGTCAGGGTTTTATAGACTAACCGTGGAGGTCAAAGAGAAAACATCCGAACAAATATTGGTCAGCCGCACTGCTTTTTCCGCCCGCAAACCGGCGACCCAAATTAGGGTTGAGCAATGAAAAAACTTGTGCAAAAACAATCGGGTTTCACCTTGGTCGAAGTGCTGGTCGCTCTATTTATATTCTCTATTCTGTCCGCTGCCAGCATAGCGGTTCTGACATCAACTTTGCGCTCAAAGGACTTAATGAGCCGCAAGAGCGATGAATTACGCCAACGCTCCACATTGCGTATTTTGCTAAAATCTGATTTTGCCAATAGTTTGGCTATCCCAAAAACCGATGAATTTGGTCAGCCTGACCAAGTAATATTTATGGGTGGTTCGCAATTTGGCGCAGGAAATGGGGAGCAGTTCCTATCCCTATCACGCACGGGCTGGGATAATCCGGGCGGCTTGGAAAAGCGTAGTGATTTGCAAGCGGTATCCTATGTGCTGCGGGACAAAATATTGGTGCGACAAGTGCGCGCGCGGTTTAACCCGGTAACGGCCACGCCTCTATTCGAGCAAAGCTTAATGAAAGGCGTGGAGGCTGTCACGCTCGGCTTTTACGACGGAGAAAACTGGCGCGATAATTGGCTAACGGGCGCGCCGCCGCTGGGCGTAGCTGCAATGCCCGTACTTGCTTCTGTTGAGTTGGAATTTGAAGGCGGTGATAAATTACGCCAAGTGTTCCGCGTCGGGGCAGACCAATGATGTGGCGTAGTCAAAATAGAGAAAACGAGCGCGGCGCGGTTCTCCTCACCACACTCTTATTAATGACAGTGATGGCAGCTTTGGCGGTGGCGATTATGGACGACATACGGTTTTCTATAAAACGCGCCGTCGGGGTGCAAATGTCCGAACAGATTGATTGGTATATGCTCGGCGGGGAAGATTTTGCCCGCAATTGGCTGGCCGATAATACGGCTGGTGATACCAGCGGCCTTAACCAGATACTCTTGCTTGGCGAGCCTATCGTGTTTCCGCTCGACGAAGACGGCAGTATCCAAATTCAAGCAAAGGACGGGCGTAATTGCTATAATGTCAATCGTTTATCAGCGCCCAAAATTAAAGAGCAAACCCGTGCCGAACTGGCGCAATTATTCCGCTATATGGAATTTGACAACTTCCAAGCCGAGAGCTTTGCCGCCCGCATTCAAGACTGGGTCGATGGGGATACCATCCCCGAGCAGGGCGGCGCAGAGGATCTGACCTATTCCAGCCAAAAGCCGCCTTACCATGCCGCCAATACCATGATGGTTGATATATCCGAACTGCGGGCCGTCGAGGGGATTAGCCAAGAGCAATATCTGAAAATGAAACCGCTCTTATGCGCGGTGCCTGATGCCAATATGAACAAGATTAACCTCAACACATTAGAGCCGGAACAATGGCCGCTGCTGGCACTTTTGCTTGGTAATACAGATGCCGTCTCGCCCGAAGCCCAAAAAGCCGCCCAAGCAGTGATTGCACTACGGCCGCTAGCAGGCTATGCAAGCACAGAAGCGGTTTGGGCTTTGCCCGTTATAGAAGATTTGAAATTAAAAGGCGCAGGCAAAAACATGACTGCAGTGAAAACCGACATGGTGGATTTGGTGATACAGGTGCAAATGAGCCAGGAAATGGATGTGGCCGGGGCGGGGCAAACTCGCCGCCAAATGGTTCGGTTTGCGCTTGGCGCTGAAAACGGCGTTGAACTTGTCGCCAGGCGGAATGCGTTTTAGATGGCGGACTTGATTGTCATAATAGGCCATAAGCCTGCGGAGCCTTGGGAATGGGGACTAACGACAACAGGAGAGTTTGGGCGTGCGGTTACGGACGCAGAAAAAACAGCACTTAAGGAACACAATTTTCGCCGTTTAATAGCCGTACTACCTGGCCAACAAGTGTCCATTAAACTACACACTCTCGGCCAGTTAAACGAAAAACAAAAACGCCAAGCCGCAGGCTTTAGTATAGAAGACGAATTGGCGACCTCTCTGGACAAGAGCCATATTGCCTTGGACGCGGGCGGTACGCGCTTGGCCATTGTCTCAAATAAAGTGATGGATAATTTGATTTCGGACATGTCTGAACACGGGCTTACGCCGGATATTATCTGCTCCGATTATGACAGTTTCGCGAACGCTGACAGCTTCACCTATGAAGGCCGGATTATCCAACGGGCTGGCAATGGATTGGGGTTTGCTGTAGAGACAGACTTGGCAGGCGCTATATTAGATGCCGGGCAAAACATTCCACCGCAAATCGACGCTGAACGCTTCTTGCAAAAAATAGCTGCGGCATTACAGGTTGGCCACGCGCCGATAAATTTACGTCAAGGCGATTATACCAAACGCGGCGCGGCGGGGCTAGGGGGCTTTAAGCGCAGCGCCCTGATAGCCGCTGGCATTACTTTGGCATTTGCGCTCGGGAACATTTTCCAAGGCTATTCAACTGGACAAAAAACTAAAACCCTTAAGGCGCAAATGGCCGAGATTTATACGGAAACATTTCCGGGCAAAGACGTACCCGATAATCCCGCCAAGGCAATCTTGCGCGCACAATCAGATATTAAGAAAGCCAATCGGCAAGAGTTTATTAAATTATCAGCCTTGCTTGCGGCTAGTGTGCGCAAGGTCGAAGGCGTCGAGATTGCTTCACTACGCTATGAAGCGGACAAATCTCAATTATCATTGTCGATCAATTATTCAAGTTTTGATGATGTGGAGCGTTTGAAACGCTTAACAACTGCCAACGGCGGGGCGTTTGCCGAAAGCGGCACCAGACAAAGCGGGGATGGTCTTAGCGGTGATGCAGTGTTGAGGTTAAAACCATGACGGAGTTATGGAGCCAAAGGAATAGCCGTGAGAAAATCCTCATCGGGGTCGCCGCCGCATTGCTGGTATGTCTTCTGCTCTGGCAATTTCTCTATAGGCCCGTATCGAATTATCCTGCCGCCCAAGAACGTGCCTATAAACAGGCCGAACTGGATTTAAAAATCATGCAAAAAGGGCAGCGTATTCTTCAAAACCAAACCAATGCGAATGCTACATCCATAGCCAAATTAACCGTAGAGCAGTTCCAGTCCACTATCACCAAAGCCTCTAAAGCCCATAACCTCATCATTACCCGCCGCCAGCCTAAAGGTTTGGAAGAATTGACCTTGTGGTTTGACAGTGTCGACGGTAAACTGTTTTATGCATGGGTTGATGAGTTGACGGGGGGGTATAATATTGTCCTCAGTAAAGCCCAAATATACCGCAATGATGACAGCAGTGTACGCGTGCTTGTGACCTTTGAATTGGCGGATAAAGCATGAGAGGGCTGAGCGCATTAGTTTTAGCATTGAGCGTTCTTTCCCTAAGTGCGTGCGCAAGTATGGATGCAAATAACAAGGCCAAAAAACAACAAACCATTACACCAGCAGACGGCTTGGCGGCGCAAGAACTGCGATCGGGTGAGTGCGGCGTGTTCTTTTGGACGGACAATTTTCCGCGTACATTCGTATTTTTTCAAAAGCAGGGCAGCGCCGAGGCCAAATATTATGCTGGTGAAACCGAAATCACTTTATCCACCAATCAAAACACGAGCAATATGGACGATGCTCCAGGCTTGGACATTACCTATAGCCACGACGGTTATATGGTCTTTCATGTTAAAGGTGACTTTGCGGACATGCTAGAGGGCGGCAGGCGCATTACAAATGCCCGTATTAAAACCCAAAAGCCGGGCGCATGGGAAGAAATTCAACCCGTGTCGGGTGTTTATGTTTGCCGTTAGCTAAGTACAAATAATGCCAACCAAGACAAGAATATTCCCAGTGCTAAATGCGGGCCAAAGGGCAATTTGTTATCTGCTGGTTCGCCGCTTCTGCTTAAGAATAATGCATGCACAAGCCCAAATGCGCTGGCAATCAGCAGTATAAAGGGTAACCCGGTCCAACCGCACCACGCCCCGCCCGCAGCCAATAATTTAGCGTCCCCACGCCCAAGCCCGTCGATACCTCGAAGTTTTTTATAGGCGAGTTCAAGAGCCACCAACCCGCTATACCCGATAACCGCACCAATGATGCCGTTCAAAAACACGCCCTGCCAATAGGCAAATGCCAAACCCAGGCCAATTAGCGGCAAGGTCAAAACATCCGGCAAAATCATAGTGCGAAAATCAATCACTGATAGTACGACCAAGCCGCCCAATAAGACAGATGCGAAAAGAAACAAAACCATAGGCGGATTATAGGCGTAAAACCAGGCGCTTACCATGCCCAATGCTTATTTCTCCTGCTTACTTCTCCCAGTAATACGGGGTCAGTTTACTGTCGCCGCTCAAGATTTCTTCCATGGTGTCGGCTTTATATAGCCGCCCGCCGAGCATGACATGTTCGATATTATCCGAGGTGCGAATATCGTCCAATGGATTGCCATCAATGATGATGAGATCCGCTAACTTGCCAACCTGTAAAGAGCCAATATCATCATCATAGCCAAGATGCACGGCAGGTGTAATTGTTGCCGCGCTCAGGGCTTGCAAGGGCGACATACCGCCGCGCACAAAACTCCACATCTCCCAGTGGGAACCCAAACCTTCGCGCTGTCCGTGCGCACCAATGCTGACAGGTACGCCAGCTTCCGCCAATTTTTTGGCCGTGGCCGCGCTCATGGCGTCTGCGTAATCAGCGTCCGGTGCTTTTTGGCGGCGGACAGAGGCGGGTTGCAAAACGTGGGGCGGCACATGTTTGGATAGGAGTGGATGCTTCCAGACATCGTCTTTTTGGTAATAATAACTCTCACCGCGTATGCCGCCATAAGTCACGCCCAAAGTCGGGGTATAACCGACTTCGGTCTGGCTGTAGAATTGTATGACATCATCATAAAGCTCAGATTGCGGCAGGTTATGCTCGATACCGGTATTGCCGTCCGCGACCATAGACAAATCCATATGGAACAATGATCCACCCTCGGCAACGACAGCGATATTGGCTTCTCTAGCGGCGGTGACCACTTGTTGGCGTTGCTCGCGGCGGGGTTGGTTATAGTTTTTAACGCTAAATGCACCTTGAGCTTTCAGGCGAGCAATGTGTTCTTTGGCATCATCTTCGTTGTCAATATTGGCAAAGAAGCCTGGGGCTTTGGCGCCGTAGATAACCTCGCCTGTGGAGAATGTGCGCGGGGCTAATATCATGCCCGCCTGCTGCATTTCAGAAGCTGCGAAAATATGGTCTGCCCGCGAAGACGGGTCGTGTATAGTGGTTACACCAAAGGCCAAATGGGCAATGGCTGACCAGTTTTGGTTTGGGATTATACCGTCCGTAGATTGAGCGCCGTGGGCATGGGCATCGACCAGACCCGGTATGATAGTTTTACCACGCGCATCGAGTGTCTTGGCGGTCTTGGGGATGGTGATATCGTCTGCGGCGCCCACAACTTTGATGCGGTTGTCTTTAATCAGGATAATGCCGTCCTCAATGACGCCGCCGTCCTTGTCGCTCATGGTGATAATACGCGCACCCGTGATAGCAATTAGTCCGCTCGGGCGGTCGGCTTTGCGGCTGGCTTTTAGCGGGATACCTTTGGTAGGTGGCGCGAAATCATCATTGGCAATCGCCTCCTTTATTTCGGCGCTAAAAAGTTTCGGCCCCAAGCTCCAATTTATCGTTGCACCATTGTTCGACCAACTGGGGTATTGTGAACCGCCTGTACTCACCTTGGTCACAGGCAAAGCTTTTGCTTTTGGACCGGTGCCAACATTTTGCGGCCCATTCAGTGCGGGCATAACAAAGAGGTTATAGTTTTCCCTAAAGGCAATGTTTTCACCATTAGGCGAAATCATAAAGACTTGCGCTAATTTGGACGAAACATGGGTGCGTTCAGCTTCGCCGTCTAGATTTGTGCTGACCAAAGCGCGGCTTTCATCTGTGTTTTTGGTGAAAAACACCCGGTTACCCCGCGCGGCGAAGTGCGGTTGTTCCCCGGATTTGCTAAACCGCTGCATGCCTCCGCCAGCCGTTGGCATCACATAAAGCCCGGTATCCGATGACCATTCCCCGGAGGTTAAATACCCGCCTGCTTTTTTTTCAAAGGCAATGATGTCGCCGCTTGGGGAGAATGCCGGGCGCGAAAAATGCCCGGGCTTATTGGTAATTTTGCGGGTTTTACGGTTTCTAGCATTCCATACATGAAGTGCGCCAAGCTGTTCGTCTTGCCAGGAAACAAATACCAGTTTTTTGCTATCGCGTGACCAAGACGGGAATAACTCTCTGACGTCGTCCGACCATTTGGTCAGGCGCTGCGGGGTGCCATTTGGTAAAGGTTTAACATATAGTTTTCCGAAAGCCTCAAAAACGACGTTCTTGCCGTCTGGAGATACTTGGGTGAATTTAATCATTTTAGCGTCGACCGTGTCCGGAGAAACTTCGACTTTTGGACGTGGTGGTTTTATCACCGTGCGCGTGTCTTTGACATGAAACGGAACGGTGCTGACCTGATCGTTTCCTATATTATAGCGGTGGATTTTCCCGCCTGCCCAAAACACCAGGCTTTGGCCGTCCGGTGTCCAGTCCATATTTGGATAAACGCCGTGCACGGCCCAGGTTTCTTGCATATCTTGGTCAAGATCATCAAAGATTTTCCGTTCCCTGCCAGATTCCATATCTTTTAGATACAATTTGCTTTTGGCGCGTTCACGACGCACGAATGCCATTGTTTTTCCATCCGGAGACGGTGTTGGGCGTACCGAGCCGCCAAAGCCGCTGACGGCGGTACTAGTTTCGCCGTTCTCCATATTGTATTCTAGGATTTCGAACAGGGTCGTATTGGAATCCTGCGCATAGATGAAACGGTTGCCGGGTGTCGTGTTTTTGGAAAAATAAATCGACTTCCCGTCCGGCGCGAACATGGGTTCGCCCAGCTCTTTTTGGAAGCTTTTACTTGGGCGTTTGACCAGTTTCACACCGCCGCCGCCACTGGTGTGGTAAAGCCAAATCTCGCCAGTTCCAAGCGACCGACTGGTTGTGAAATGCTTGCGCGCCGCAATGAAGCGCCCGTCTGGTGTCCAGGTTGGATTGTTTAGAAGTCTGAATTTTTCCTTGGTAACCTGGTGCGGGTTGGTGCCGTCCGTGTCCATAGTCCAAATGTTATCTGCCCCGCCCCGGTCGGATGTAAAGGCAATCCGCTTGCCGTCCGGTGAAAACCGGGGCTGGATTTCCCATGCCATACCAGATGCAATAGAGGTGGCTTGACCGCCTTTTATCGGCAGGGTGTAGATGTCGCCCAACAGATCAAAAGCTATGGTCTTACCGTCCGGGCTAACATCCAAGCTCATCCACGTACCTGTTGTGGTGTCAATTTTAACATCATGTTTTTCGCCCGGCGGGTTCGAGACATCCCATTTCGGTTTTTCTTTATCATTTTCCTCTTGAGCAGAGGCTGGTACAGATGCGAAAAATATCGCGGTCAGGCTAACACCGAGTGCTAATTTAAGGGCTGTGGTCATGATTTGGGAACTCCTATATTTAAGCTAATATGTGCGTGAATGCGGTATAATGTCATCGAATTTCCCCTGTAAGGGGTAGTGTGCCGTCCTAAAATCTGCCTGCGGCGCATTAAAATCTGCCTGCGGCGCCGGGGAAAACCACCGGGGTTTCGCTGCCGTCATTTGCGACTGCGGATACGCCGAAATAGTAATTATCCACCACCATGTTTTTGAATGTGTATGCGCTCACCTTGCCAACGAAACGCGAATGTGTCCATTCCGGCGCAGTGGTGCGGCGCCAATGAACGCGGTAGCCCATCAGGTTTTTACTGGTTTCGCTCTTCCACTTCAAAGTGGCAGAGGCCTTGACCGCTCCGCCCGCTTCAACTTCGCTCGGGAAAGGCGGCGCACCTGCCATGCCTGCCAATGTCAAGGCGTTCAGTGCCGTGAGTTTGGCGGCATAGGCGGCATTAACGCCGTCCATGCTATCGCCGTAAATTGTGCCATTTTCAGTACGCAAATCCTGGTGTTGGCGGTCATAATGTTCGTGGACTTCCATAATGCGCACACCGGGAATACCGACGGCATTGAACGGGCGGTGATGGCCGCCGCGCCCGAAACGGTCGAGACGATAAACCATCATCACGTCAAGATTGGTCATATATTGATCGGCCATGGTTTTCACATAGCGGGCAAGATTGCGCGAGGGGCTATCAACCTCGCCGCCCCTGAACCTACGCTCGCGGGCTTCTTCTTTGGTTTCGTTATCGCGCGTGCCCTCGGAGAATACCCGAACCGTGCTATTATCCACCACACCGTCTATACCGGAAATGTTGGAAATCATATCGTTATTGAGAACGCCCTTAATCTGCCATCCGTTTTTCAGAGCATGGGCGGCGACAATCTTACCGCCGAACAAGCCTTGTTCTTCGCCCGACAAGCCAGCATAAATGATAGAGCCTGCATATTTTTTCTTCGAGAGTATGCGCGCGGCTTCGAGGACGCCTGCCATACCCGACGCATTATCATTGGCACCGGGGCTGTCGGATGTGCCGTTCATAGGGTCGGTGACGCGGCTGTCTATGTCGCCGCTCATCATTACATAACGGTTCGGGTCGAGCGATCCGCGTTGAATAGCCAAGACGTTGACGACTTCCACGGGATCAGGGATACGGCGCTCGCCTTTGATAGTATCCGATACATATATCACTTCAAGACAACCGCCGCAGTCTTTGGAAATTTTTTCGAACTCGGCGAAAATCCAGCGACGTGCTGCGCCAATTCCGCGTGTGTCGGACTTGGTTTCCGACAAGGTATGGCGGGTGCCAAAATCCACCAAGGTCTGAATGTCTTTTTGGATGCGACCAGCGGACGGGGCAGTAGCTATATCGTAAAGCGCCATGACTTCGGAGGGCGGGGCGGTGATAGAAGCCTCCCCAGCAGCACAACTATTCGTGACCAAAGAAAGCGCACCGACCAAAGATAATATAGCCAAAAATTTCATTTTTATTTCCCTGTATCAGGTTTTGTGTGTAGGATTGAACATTATAGACAATGGTCAGTGTGTCAAATCACGAAGAAAGGCGGACGATATGCTTAAATCAAAACTTGGACTGGTTTTCTTGGTGATATTGGCTTGTAGTTTGGCGGTTTATTTTTTCGCCCGCGCTCAAATTCAGCCCCAACTCGACCACAACGCCTCAGTTAAAGCCGCACCAACTAAGTCTGCAACGGACGCTCCAGAAATGCTCCAAGATGTATTAGATGTGACCGTGTGGGTAAGCGGCCTAAAAACTCCTTGGGCGTTGGAATTTCTTGATTCAAAAACTGCGCTTATAACGGAAAAATCTGGGCGGCTCCGGCTTGTGGTGGACGGAAAGTTACAAGACAAGCCCATCGTCGGTACGCCCGAAGTATGGAGCGGCGGGCAGGGCGGGTTGCTGGATGTGGCAAGAGACCCTGATTATGCAGATAATGGCTGGATATATTTGACATTTTCCCACCCGCTAGAGCAGGGTTCGGACAAAGCTATGACTAAGTTGGTGCGCGGCAAGATTAAAAACGATGTTTGGAGCGATGAGCAAGTTTTGTTTGCAGCCAAACCTGAGCATTATATTAAAGGCCGGGTACATTTTGGCTCGCGGATTACCTTTGACGATAAGGGGCATGTGTTCTTTTCTATCGGCGACCGGGGTCAAATGGATTTGGCGCAAGACGTGACGCGGCCTAATGGTAAAATCCATAGATTGATGCAAGACGGTAGTGTGCCCAAAGACAATCCATTTGTGGATCAGGCAGGTGCCTATCCGTCCATTTATAGTTATGGTAATCGCAACCCCCAAGGCTTGGTTTGGGCGGACGGCGTGTTGTGGGCGACGGAACACGGCCCCAAGGGTGGGGACGAGTTAAATATCATCAAGAGCGGTGTCAATTATGGCTGGCCAGTGATTTCCTATGGCCGCAATTATTCGGGTACAGAGCTAACGCCTTACACCCATATGGACGGTATGGCACAACCCGTTAGCCAGTGGACACCCTCTATTGCCGTCACCGGGTTAGAATCTGTGTCCGGAGATATGTTTAAAGAATGGAGCGGATATTTACTGGCGGGGGCTTTGAAATACAGAGAAATACGGTTGATAAAACTTGACGGAGATCAATATATCTCCGAGCAAATTTTGCTTAAAGACAAAGGGCGGGTGCGCGACATCACTATGGGGCCAGATGGGGCTATTTATGTGGTACAAAATGGGCCGAGCCAAGTGTTGAAACTAACGATAAAGAAGGAAAAATAATGACAATTCCTAAGTGGAAACAAAACCTTGTAACGGGCTATCAGAATTTTCGCGCAGGCAATTATGGCTGCCAAAAAGAACTATATGAGCAGCTTGGTACGGAGGGGCAAAGCCCGGAAGTGTTGGTTATTTCCTGTGTAGACAGTCGTGTCAGCCCAAGTGCGGTTTTCAATGCTCACCCCGGGGAAATGTTCATCTTGCGTAATGTGGCCAATATTGTCCCGCCGTGCGAACCTAGTGCTGGCTATCACGGCACCAGTGCCGCTATTGAATTTGCGGTGTCAAATATGAAAGTTTCCGTGATTGTTGTCATGGGGCACGAAAGTTGCGGCGGCATCGGTGCTTTTCTTGCTAGTTTGGACAAAGAACCGGATGAAAATGCGGAGCATTCTTTTCTGGGAAATTGGGTTGAAATTCTGGATGCGGCTTATAAAAACTTCATGGCTTCGGATACAAATGAGGTTAG